>CAYYOF010000012.1:39668-54932 GCA_964473185.1 uncultured Marinosulfonomonas sp.
TGTGCTGTGGGGTGGGCGCGAGGGGTACGAAACCCTGTTAAACACCAATCTGGAAGCGGAACTGGACCATATGGGCCGATTCCTGAACATGGTGGTAGAATACAAGCACAAGATCGGATTCAAAGGTGCGATCCTGCTGGAACCTAAACCGCAAGAGCCATCAAAACACCAATATGACTATGACGCGGCCACCTGTTTTGGCTTCATCCAGAAATACGGGCTTGAGGGTGAAGTGCAGCTAAATCTGGAGCAAGGTCACGCCATCCTTGCCGGTCATTCCTTTGAACATGAAATCGCTACGGCCATTGCGCTGGGCGCGTTTGGTTCGATTGATATGAACCGCAATGATTACCAATCCGGTTGGGACACTGACCAGTTTCCCAACAACACACCTGAGGTCGCACTGGCCTATTATCACATCCTGAAATCCGGTGGCTTTACCACTGGCGGCACCAATTTTGATGCTAAACTGCGGCGCCAATCGCTTGATCCGGTTGACTTGATCGCGGCTCATATTGGCGGCATGGATATTTGCGCGCGTGGGCTAAAGGCTGCGGCAGCGATGCTTGAGGATGGCGGACTAGAGGATGCCCTGACCGAACGCTACGCAGGTTGGCAAACAGACAGCGCCAAAGATATGCTAAAAAACGCGACCCTCGACAGTATTGCTGCCCAGGTTCTGGATCAGGACATAAACCCGCAACCGCGTTCCGGTCGACAGGAAGTCCTGGAAAATTATGTGAACAGATTTGTATAATAGGCCTGAATAGGCTCGTATTTGGTGTAATTTCCACTTGGGAAATTAGAGCTCGATCAATCACATATGATATTAATCGCAACAGGATCAGGGCTTTGCGTTGACAATTCGGGCATGCTGCGACACCCATAGGGAAAAAATAACAGGCAAGTTTCGGAGATAGTGATGCGTATTGCGATGATTGGCACAGGGTATGTCGGGCTGGTGTCAGGTGTTTGTTTTTCCGATTTCGGCCATGATGTGGTCTGTGTCGATAAAGACCCTGATAAAATTGCCATGCTGGAACGCGGCGAAGTCCCGATTTATGAGCCTGGTCTAGACGAGTTAATGGCTAAAAATGTCAAAGACGGGCGGCTTTCCTTTACTCAAGATCTAATAGCGGCGGTGGCTGGGGCCGATGCTGTGTTCATCGCGGTAGGCACACCTACCCGTCGCGGTGATGGCCATGCCGATCTGACATATGTCTATGCCGCGGCCGAGGAAATTGCGAATGCGATTACCGGTTATACCGTTGTTGTTACCAAATCGACCGTGCCGCTGGGCACAAATCGTCAGGTGAAACAGGTGATCCGCAAGGCCAACCCGAAGGCCGAATTCGATGTTGCATCCAACCCTGAATTCCTGCGCGAAGGTGCCGCTATTGACGATTTCATGCGCCCTGATCGTGTGGTCGTCGGCCTGCAATCCGATCGCGCCAAGGATGTGATGGACCACATCTATCGCCCGCTTTCCCTGCGAGATTTTCCGGTGATCTATACCGATCTGGAATCAGCCGAGATGATCAAATACGCTGCCAATGCGTTTCTGGCGACCAAGATTACTTTCATCAATGAAATTGCTGCCCTGTGTGAGCGTACCGGCGCCGATGTGAAACAAGTGGCCAAGGGTATGGGCATGGACGGACGCATCGGTGATAAATTTCTACACGCGGGGCCGGGGTATGGCGGTTCGTGTTTTCCAAAAGATACCAGCGCGCTGGCGCGGATGGGGCAGGAACATGCGGTTCCAATGCAGATCACTGAAACGGTGATCAAAGTGAATGATGAAATCAAGCGCCGGATGATCGACAAGGTGATGGACCTGTGCGATGGCTCGGTGAACGGCAAGGTTATCGCCATTCTGGGTGTGACCTTCAAACCCAACACTGACGATATGCGCGACGCGCCCGCGTTAACGATTGTGCCAGCCCTGGTGGGGGGTGGTGCCAAGGTGCGTGTTGTTGACCCTCAGGGACACCGCGAAGCCGAAGAATTGCTGCCAGGTGTGCATTGGCTTGATGATGCGTATAAGGCGGCAAACAATGCCGATGTGGTTGTATTGCTGACCGAATGGAATGAATTCCGCGCATTGGATTTGAAACGTATAGCCAAGAAAATGATCAACCCCCGCATGGCTGATCTGCGCAATATTTATAGTGCCAAAGATGCCAGGCGCGCCGGTTTTGAGGTGTATGTTTCTATTGGGCGCAAAGACATGATCAATGATCCTGATAACTAGGAAAAAGGACTGGTTTTGGATATCCTTGCGATAACATCCATGCGCAATGAGGGGCCCCATTGTCTTGAATGGATTGCCCACCATTTGGCTGCGGGTGTTGGCCGCTTTTTGATCTACACAAACGATTGTGATGATGGCACTGATCTGATGCTTGATGCGTTAGAAAATGCTGGATTAGTGACACATATCCGTCAGTCGCCCAAGGGAAAGCGCACTGTGCAATGGCAGGCGCTAAAGCACGCCTCGGAGCATCCATTGGTAGCCGCTGCCGACTGGGTTCTGGTTACGGATTGTGACGAATTTATCAACCTGCGTGCGCCGCTGGCCACGCTGCAAGACCTGATTGCAAAACTGCCCAAGGACACCGATGCTGTTGCCATGCCTTGGCGATTGTTTGGTCATTCCGGCCAGATTGAAATGCGCGATGGATTGACGATCCGGCGCTTTACACACGCCGCACCTGTCGACATTCAGTTGCCGCTGGCCCATTTCTTTAAATCCCTGTTTCGCCCGTCTGCATTCCGCCAAATCGGGGTGCACCGCCCCAAACGCGCCAAGGACCGCTTGCCGCATTGGGTAGACGGTAGTGGTAATCGTCTGCCCGAGGACTTCGCCAAAAAAGATGGCCGCATCAATATGTTTGGCATTCCGGTCCGTGCGGATCTGGTGCAACTAAATCACTACTCGCTACGGTCCGCTGAATCCTTCATGATTAAACGCGCCCGCGGGTTGCCCAACCATATGGAACGAGAGATCGGGCTGGGTTATTGGGCCGAACGCAATTTCAATACGGTTAAGGATAACAGCATTCATCGCATGGTGGCGGCGACGCAAGCCAGGTTGAATGAGCTGATGCAGATTAAAACAGTCTCTAATCTGCATAAAAAAGCCTTTGATATACATCAGGCCCGTTTTAACGAAATGATGACCAATCGGGATGATATTCAACTGTTCTGGCACTTGTCACTAAACGCCAGCAGCCGACCACCGACACCTGAGCTGGCCCGAACCCAGATCAGCCGGATTATAAAGGCACAGCAATCAGATGGCTAAAGCCGATAAAAAACCTGACGTATTTCTGCGCCGCACCCTGAACGTGCAGCAGGCGGGTGACGTCACATTGCTTGACGCCATCGCGCATCTTGATGGTGAAAACCGCACTATGCAGCTGTTCTTTGCTACGGGCACCCCGCCGGATAAATTCCGTGCTGGTAAGGGGTTTGAAATTATCGACATGCGCAGTATTGGCGATGCCCCGATGCTGAATTGTATCGCCAAAGGCAGCAATGGTGCCGTGACGATAAACATTGCTGATGCCACGCTTAAAATAAAACCTGAAACCCCCGAAACGGATCTGTTTGCAGGGCTAAACGTCGGTTTTGTCATCCGCAATGGGGAATCGATTGAAACCACACTGGATTGGCTGAATTACCACGTCACCCACCACGGGATGAACGCCGCGCTGATATTGGATCGTGCCAAACCGAACAGTGATAAATCCTATGGCAATCAACTGAAAAACAAAGCGACCAAAATCAAGGGATTGGAACGCCTTGTGCTGCTCGACAGCAAAGCGCCGCTGGGCAAGCCCGATCTGCCCGCAGAATCGCACCCCTACAATGTGCCAGGTGCACCGGGCAAGGACCGGATGGAAATTCCGCCGGGGGACGCGTGGAATTCTCCTCTGGGTGAGTTGCAGCTGTTTGAACTGGTCCGCGCACGGTTCCTTGACCATGCCCGCGCCGTGATGAACATCGAAATGTATGATCTGGTGGTGATCCGCAAAGGTAAAAACATATTTGATCGTGCTGTTGCCGCCAGCCAAGGGTGCATCCAGATGGACGGGCACCAGATTTATCCGTGGCGTGTTCGCAACAATAAGGCTGCGAAATTTGGCGATCATATTTGCCGCCAGTTTGACGCCAAAGGCACGCGCCGGCGTTGGTGTATTGCGCCCGCGACTGCTAAGGAAAATGTGGTTTGGCGGCTAATCCGCGTTGTCGGCGCTGTTCCTGCACCGGACGAGGTCGCACCATATTTGCGTTGCATGGCCCTGCGCCACCCGACCGACACCGTGTCCAAAATTGTGCCCAAAACCAGCCTGATTGAAGATGAAAACCTGCTGACCCTGTCTAAAAAGATATTCAAGCATAAAGCCGTGCGCACCCCCGAAGAAAACGCTGGCAAAAAATGCCGTGAAACCAACCGTACAGCCATCGTCACCACGATGAAAAACGAAGGTCCGTTTATCCTTGAATGGTTGGCCTATCACCGCGCAATCGGGGTCGAGGATTTCCTGATCTACACTAATGATTGCACGGACGGCACCGACACCATGCTGCAAATGTTGCAAGATAAAGGTTTTGTTCAGCACCGCGAGAATCCGTTTAAAACCAGCGGATTAAAACCACAGCACGCGGCCCTTCAAGCATCTGACGACGAGCCGATGATACAGAACGCCGATTGGTTAATTTGTATGGATGTTGATGAATTCATCAACATTAAATGCGGCGACGGGCGGCTGCCCGATCTCTATACTGCCATCGGTGACGCCAATATGATCTCGATAACTTGGCGGTTGTTTGGCAACAGCGATATTCACGAATTCAAAGACGGCCTGATCATCGAGGATTATGATCTTTGCGCCCATGAATTGATCCGCAAACCGCATCAGGCGTGGGGCTTCAAAACCCTGTTTCACAACGTCGGCATTTTCAAAAAGATGGGCGTGCATCGGCCAAAGGGACTAAAGCCGCAACTGTGGGAAGACATCAATTGGGTCAACGGGTCCGGCAAACCGATGCCCAGCAACATGTATCGCAATGGCTGGCGTTCGACCACCACGACTTATGGCTATGATCTGGTGCAGTTGAACCATTACGCCGTGCGCTGCGCCGAGAGTTTTCTGGTGAAACGGGATCGCGGACGGGTGAACCATGTCGACCGTGATCAGGGCATGGCCTATTGGTTCAGAATGAACAACAACGCGATGCAGGAACACACCATTCAGCGGATGATACCCGGTGTCCGTGCGGAGTTGGACGCGCTGATGGCGGATCCCGAAATTGCCGCCGCCCACAATCATTCCGTCAAAATGCATAGCGATAAAATAAAGGAACTGAAGGCGGGTGAAAACTATGCTGCGTTCTACAAAGAACTGACCAGCACACGCCTTGAAAAATTATCCAAAATGCATGCTCATTTCGGAGCGAATATTTTTCTTCTCGGGCCCGAGGTGGTGCCCGACGAAGTTGTAAATAAAAACCCTGATGAAAAATTCTTTTTCACTGTCGATAAAGGTGAAACGACTCATTAGAAATAACCGTGCACCTTGAAAAAGCACAGCCTCGATGTCTATAATCAGGAACAGGCAACAAAGACGCCCGTTCAGACGGGTAAGATAGAAACAACAAGGCGAAAATCGCCGGTAGGCAAAAAGTAGAGTATAATGTCTTTGAAAATTAAATATGAAGAAATTATTGTAACAAACGGCATTAAAGTACCCTTTGTCCCGCAGATCATCACGCCCAAAATTGAACGCCCGATGCGCAACAACCGCTATGAGGGCGGTGAATGTGCGACTTTGCGTGATATTTTACGTGCGGGTGATCGAGTGTTGGAACTCGGGGCTGGTATTGGGTTGATTTCTACTGTTGCGGCACAAGTCAAAGGCATTGAATCTGTTACCGCGATCGAGGCAAATCCCGAGTTGATACCGGTGATTGAGGAAACACATCGTTTAAACGATATTACAACTGTTGAATTGCTGAACGGCGTTATTGTGGCCAGCCAGCAAAAGCGTTCACCATTTTACCTACGCGCAGATTTCTGGGCCTCCTCAATGGAGCCGGACTCGCGGCCCTATAAAAAGAAAAAGCACTTACCTTGTTATAATATCCAGACCATGATTGAGAAAAAAAAACCAACTGTCATTGTATGCGATATCGAGGGTGGCGAGCTTGGGCTGTTTGATGAGGCTGATTTGTCCGGTGTACGCGCAGTTATTCTGGAGTTTCATCCAAAAGTGTATGGAGTTGAAACTGTCGAGGCGATCACTCGTGACATTGAGTCCAAAGGGCTGATTTTTCAAAAAGCTGATAAACCCTCGACAGTAAGGTGTTTTATCAGAGACAAGAAGGCGGTTGTGGCGGCCCCTGTTGTGAAAAAGGGCAAGGCTGTAAAACCGGATTTGAGCGGATTAAAAGACAAAAAATGGAATCCTAAAACAGCGCGGTATTTGGTCACGACCTGTATGAAAGATGAGGGACCATTTATTATTGAATGGTTGGCATGGCATAAATCCATCGGTATTCAGGACTTTGTTGTTTTTACGAATGACTGTACGGACGGAACCGATGTATTGCTGGACCGACTAGAAGAAATGGGCGAATTGCGCCATTTACCCAATCCTGCCCTCGCTAGTGGCAGCCCTAATTTTCAACCACTTGCACTGGCCTACACTCCGTATCTGTCTGAATTCAAACGCGCCGATTATTACATTTCGATTGATGTGGACGAATTTATCAACATCCGCGTCGGTAAAGGGAAAATGTCAGATTTGATGACCAAAGCCGGGCCCTTTGATGCGCTGTCCATGAGCGAGTTAAATCACGGCAGTAACATGGCCGAAGATTATGAGCGTGGTTTGATGATTGAACAATTCCCCCGCCATCAACGTGAAGCACCAGGGGCGTGGAAGTCACGCCGCGGTATAAAAACCATTGTTCGGTTGGGTGAAAAATTACAATACATCCGCAATCATCGCCCCGATATGCGGCATGATGTGGGGCAGGTAATATGGCTGGATGGTTCAGGTCGGCCGCTTAACAATTTGCATGATGATCCCACTGAAAACGGCATTGATGTGCGAGGGACCTATGACCTCGTTGTGCTGGACCATTTTCCGCTACGTTCACTGAATTCTTATCTTTTGAAGATGTATCGCGGTGACGTGGTTGTTGCAAATAAGATGGTATCACCCCGTTATTGGCGCCTACGTGATAAACAAAGCGATCTGACATCGACATTCGAGAGACAGAAAAAAACATTTCTAAAAGTGTATGATACATTGATGAAAGACAAAAAGCTGACGGCAATTCATAATGATTGCTGTGCTGCCCACGAGGCCCGTATCGCTGAGATTATAGATCAGCCGGTTTTTCAAGAACGTAAGCAATGGATATTTGATAACATCTGGAACAAGATTGAAAAGAACGACTAGCTGATGAGTAAATTACCTGAAATAGCATCCCTTTGGATTGGTGACCACTTGTCTTGGTTGGAGCAATTATGCCTGAAATCATTCGCGGATATCGGGCATCATACCACGCTTTACAGCTATTCTCACATTGATAATTTGCCAGATAATATTCACCAAGTATCGGCTGAAGAAATTTACCCGTCTGAACCGATGCTTCGGCATGTCCGAACTGGCAGCCCTGCGATCCACGCGGATATGTTTCGCCTGAATATGCTGAAAAAGACCAACAAGATTTGGGTCGACGCAGATATGTATTGCTATCGGCCTTTTGATTTCAAAACCAAATGGGTCTTTGGATGGGAAAAACCCGGCCTCGTTTGCAATGCGGTGCTTGGTTTGCCAAAAAACTCCAAAGCACTTTCAATGATGATGAATTTTTTTGAGGATGAATATGCCATCGGCCCATGGCTGAGACCATGGCAGCAACGCGAACTTGAGATTGAGCGCGATGCAGGCAATCCAGTGCATTTTACCGCGCAAAACTGGGGGTTTACCGGACCTACAGCGGTCACTCATTTCTTGCAAAAAAGTGGCGAGATCAAACATGCCCGTAAGGAGCAGGCTTTCTATCCGGTTGCGTTTAAGAACAGAAACCGAATAATTCTTAGTAAACCCAATGTTGAGCAAGATGACCTTACTGAAGACACATACGGTGTGCATTTCTGGGCGCGCCGGATGAAACCACGGCTTGAGGAAAAAGAAAATAACTGGCCACGTGTCGGCAGTTTTATGCGCGGGTTACTGGAAAAACACGGAATAAACCCCGATGACGCCCCGATCCCCGCCAGAAAGAAAACAGATGAGGCATTGTTGAAAGGCCCAGAATTCTGCGCAAACCTGGCAATCGAGGGATTGCGTGCAAAGATTTCAGTATCGAGCATGTCACGTAAATATCTTGTTGATGAGCAATTCATTAATGAATGCGTGGCGAAACTGGTGAATGCGGCACCGGATATTTTTAGAAATGTGGCTACTAATCTAGAAGATAAGTGTGATTGAGAAAACGCAATGAACAATGAGATATCGATAATATACCATCTAGGGGCACCACACACTGATAATGATCAGATAACGTGGTCTCTGCGGAGAGACACAGAGCTTTTGGCCGATATTGGCACGATGATACGTAAGCCAAAGGAATACAGAAAGCTCATTAAAGATATGATCCTTGAACTTGAAGGGGATGAGCCATCAATCGTTGATCAAGAAGGCCTGCTTTCTTCAATAATCAGAAATCAACAGATTGATCGGTTGATCATGTCTGACAGTAGGTTTTTGGGGGTTCCGGCCTGGATGCTCTATGGTGGTGAGTTTTACAAGAATGCGGCCAAAAACACGGCGCGCATTCGTGACCTGTTTCCCGATAACCCTTGCGAATTCCACCTTGGAATTTCCAATCCGGCCAATTTTATTCCTGCGGTGTTTAACGGCCAGACAGAAAAAACATATGAGCAGTTTATTGACGGGACTGATCTGGCAACCATCCGCTGGTCTGACGTTATTTCCAGCATTCAAAAGGAAAACCCGGAATGCCCGATCACCGTTTGGTGCAATGAGGATACCCCGATAATATGGCCCACCATTCTGCGTGAAATCGCAGGATTAGACCCACAAACCCGGCTTCAGGGGGAACTTGATGTCATTCGTGAAATCATGTCGCAGGACGGGATCGATCTGTTGGTCAAGTATCTGGATGAACGTCCTGATCTAACTGAAATTCAACGTCGCAGGATCAGGGGAATTTTTCTGGAAAAATTCTTTCTGGATGAGGCAGTAGAAGAAGAAATAGACCTGCCCGGCTGGACAGAAGATACGGTTGATGCACTGACAGAAATATATGACGATGACATCGAGCGAATAGAGCGTTTGCCCGGCGTAAATTTCATATCGCTATAGGCTGAGCCTCGCGGGATTGATTCCCCCTTGCAGACTCATCCGCATTCCCCTATATCACCTCTTAACAGCGGCGCGCTGGCTTCCACCCCCAACGCCCACCGGACTTCACAACGGGCCGCGCGCCCGTTTTTTTGTGCACAAACCATGCAACTGGAATGAAATGACAGACCTGATCGCCAAAGCAGCCATCGACCGCAAACTAGCCGAAATTATCCAACCCGTCATCGAGGGTCTGGGGTATGAGCTGGTGCGCGTGCGGATGCAAGGCGGCAAAACCAAAGCGCTACAAATCATGGCCGAACGCCCTGATGGCGGCATCGAGGTTGATGATTGCGCCAAGATTTCGACGGCGGTTTCTGCTATACTTGACGTCGAGGACCCGTTTGAAGACCCATACGCGCTGGAAGTGTCCAGCCCCGGTATTGACCGCCCGCTGACCCGTTTCAAAGACTTTGATATGTGGAACGGCTACGAGGCCAAGATCGAGACCGACGAGTTGGTCGATGGTCGGCGCCGTTTTAAGGGTGTTTTGGCTGGCACCAATGACGACGAGGTTCTGATCACTATTACCGAAGGCACCATCGGGCTGAAATTCGATTGGTTGTCTGACGCGAAACTTGTTTTGACGGATGAGCTGATTGCCGAAATGTTGCGCCAACGCAAGACGATCGGTGACATAAACGAAGACGATTTTGACGATATTGAAACCACTGATACAGACACCAAAGAGGGCTGACATGGCTATTACCAGTGCAAACCAACTAGAACTGCTGCAAACCGCCGAGGCGGTTGCGCGTGAGAAAATGATCGATCCCGAATTGGTGATCGAGGCGATGGAAGAGAGCCTCGCCCGTGCTGCGAAATCGCGTTACGGCATGGAAATGGACATCCGTGTGTTCATTGATCGCAAGACTGGCAAGGCCACGTTCAAACGGTTCCGCACTGTTGTGACTGAGGAAGACCTGGAGAATTATCAAGCCGAGTTCACAATCGACCAAGCTGGCGAATATTTGGATAACCCTTCCATTGGGGACACATTTGAAGAAGAAGTGCCGCCAGTTGAAATGGGCCGTATCGCCGCGCAATCCGCCAAGCAGGTGATCTTGCAAAAAGTGCGTGAAGCCGAACGTGACCGTCAGTTTGAAGAGTTTAAGGATCGTGCTGGCACCATCATCAACGGTGTGGTCAAACGCGAAGAATACGGCAACGTCATTGTCGATGTGGGTCGTGGCGAAGCCATCCTGCGCCGCAACGAGAAAATCGGCCGCGAGAGCTATCGCCCGAATGATCGCATTCGCTGCTACATCAAGGAAGTGCGCCGCGAGGTTCGCGGCCCGCAGATTTTCCTGTCACGCACAGATCCACAATTCATGGCAGAACTGTTCAAAATGGAAGTGCCTGAAATCTATGACAACATCATCGAAATCAAGGCTGTTGCCCGTGACCCGGGTTCGCGCGCCAAGATTGCTGTGATTTCATATGACGGTTCAATCGACCCTGTCGGTGCCTGCGTAGGTATGCGCGGCAGCCGTGTTCAGGCCGTAGTGAATGAATTGCAAGGCGAGAAAATCGATATCATTCCATGGAATGAGGATGCGCCGACCTTCCTTGTGAACGCATTGCAGCCCGCCGAGGTGACCAAGGTTGTTCTGGATGAAGAAGCCGAGCGCATCGAAGTCGTTGTGCCCGACGAGCAGCTGTCACTGGCCATTGGCCGCCGTGGTCAAAACGTGCGTCTTGCCAGCCAGCTGACCGGTCTGGACATCGACATTCTGACCGAGGCCGAAGAATCAGAGCGCCGCCAGAAAGAATTCACCGAGCGCACATCCCTGTTCATGGCCGCCCTTGATGTAGATGAATTCTTTGCGCAGCTCTTGGTTGCCGAGGGGTTCACTTCGCTCGAAGAGGTTGCCTATGTCGAGGTTGAAGAACTGCTGGTGATTGATGGTGTTGATGACGACACAGCCAGCGAGCTTCAGGCGCGTGCGCGTGATAATCTGGAGGCCGCCAACAAGCAGGCAATGGATCGCGCCCGTGAATTGGGAGTCGAGGACAGTCTGGTTGCATTTGAGGGTCTGACACCCCAAATGCTGGAAGCGCTGGGCGAGGATGACGTAAAAACGCTGGAAGATTTCGCCACTTGTGCCGACTGGGAATTGTCTGGCGGCTGGACCACAGTGAACGGCGAGCGTGTGAAAGACGACGGCGTGCTGGAAAAATTCGATGTATCGCTAGAAGAAGCGCAAAACATGGTGATGACCGCGCGTATCTCATTGGGCTGGGTTGATCCGGCTGATCTGGTGTCCGAGGAAGACACCCAAGCAGAAGAAGATGGCGAAGCAACACCGGAGGCTGAGGCCTGATCTCAGGCCTCAGGTTTTACTGAATGACTCGCGGTGGTCAAAACAAAAAACTCGATGCGTCGGAACGGCGCTGTATCGTCACGGGCGATACACAGCCTAAATGTGGGCTGATCCGGTTTGTTGTGGGACCAGATGACCAGATCGTGCCTGACCTGTTGGAAAAACTGCCTGGTCGGGGCATCTGGGTAACTGCTGACCGCAGCACGTTGGAGAAAGCCGTCAAAAAGGGGCTTTTTGCGCGGGGTGCGAAACAGGCCGTAACGGTGCCAGACGGGTTGATCGACGATTTGGAAACCGGCCTTGCGCGGCGTGTTGTCGATCTGATTTCGCTCACCCGCAAAGCCAGCCGCGCGGTGATGGGATACGAAAAGGTCAAAAGCTGGCTGATGCAGGAGCGGGCACGGGTTTTGATACAAGCGAGTGACGGCTCTATTCGTGGCAAAACTAAGTTACGAGCGCCCGACGGAGAGAACGCTTTTATCGGGGTTTTAACCGCGAGCGAATTGGGTTTGGCTTTTGGGCGGGAAAATGTGATACATGGCGCGCTTGCGGCTGGTGGACTCACAAAACGTGTTGTAGAGGAAGCAGCTAAGCTGAAAGGCTTGCGCAGAAATGCTGGTGGAAATGCCACCAAGAAGGGTTTGAGGACCACAGATGAGTGAAAATGACGGCAAAAAGACATTGGGCATCGGCGGCGGTGCCCGCCCCGGGAATGTAAAGCAAAGCTTTAGTCACGGGCGCACTAAGAATGTCGTGGTGGAAACCAAGCGTAAACGCATTGTTGTGCCCAAACCGGGTATGGCCAAACCATCTGTGGGTGGTAGCAACAAGGTTGTGAAAAGCGATCCTGCCAAACGCCCGGCGGGCATTTCCGATGCGGAAATGGAACGTCGCCTGAAAGCGCTGAAAATCGCCAAGGCGCGTGAAGTCGAAGACGCTGCAAAACGCAAAGCCGAAGACGATGCGCGTGCGGCGGATCGCGAGCGCCGCAAGGCGGACGCCGAAGCCAAAGAGCGCGAAGAGAAAGAACGCGAAGATCGCCTAAAAGCCAAAGCAGAAGATGACGAGCGCAAGCGCACCGAGGCAGCCGAGGCTGTGACCCGTGCCAAAGCTGCTGCGGAACCCGCCGTAGCGGATGCTGGCGTATCGAATGAAGCACCGCGTGGCGGTGGGGCTGGCAAGCCGTCATCGGCCCCTCGCAAGGCTGACCAAGAAGCCCGTGATCGCCAGAACCAGAACAAGGGTGGCAAAACCCGCAATGATGGCCGCCGCTCTGGCAAGTTGACGCTTAATCAGGCGCTGTCTGGTGACCGTGGGCGGCAACGTTCAATGGCTGCGATTAAACGCAAGCAGGAACGCGCACGCCTTAAGGCGATGGGTGGCCCTGTCGAGCATGAAAAAGTGATCCGCGATGTTCAGGTGCCCGAGGCGATTGTGGTTTCCGAATTGGCAAACCGCATGGCTGAACGTGTGGCTGATGTGGTCAAGGCGCTGATGAACATGGGCATGATGGTGACACAAAACCAATCCGTTGATGCCGATACTGCTGAACTGATTGTCGAAGAATTCGGCCACAAGATTGTGCGTGTGTCTGATGCAGATGTTGAGGATGTGATCCACGCGGTTGAAGACAAACCAGAAGACCTAAAACCGCGCCCACCCGTCATTACTGTGATGGGCCACGTCGACCACGGCAAAACATCGCTACTGGATGCGATCCGCAAGGCCAAAGTTGTAGCTGGCGAAGCTGGCGGCATTACGCAGCACATTGGCGCATATCAGGTGAATACTGATGATGGCCAGCTGCTGACCTTCCTTGATACACCCGGCCACGCCGCGTTTACATCAATGCGGGCCCGTGGTGCGCAGGTGACCGACATCGTTATTCTGGTGGTTGCAGCGGATGATGCTGTGATGCCACAAACGATCGAGGCGATTGCCCACGCCAAAGCGGCGGGTGTGCCGATGATTGTTGCGATCAACAAAATTGACCGCCCCAACGCCAACCCTGACAAAGTGCGCACAGATCTGTTGCAGCACGAAGTCATCGTTGAGAAAATGTCAGGCGATGTGCTGGATGTTGAAGTATCAGCGATTAATGGCACGGGTCTTGATGTCTTGCTTGAAAACATCGGCCTTCAGGCTGAATTGCTCGATCTAAAAGCCAACCCCGATCGCGCCGCATCAGGTGCGGTGATCGAGGCACAGCTGGATGTGGGCCGTGGCCCCGTGGCGACGGTTCTGGTTCAAAACGGCACCCTGCGCCGTGGCGACATCTTTGTTGTTGGCGAGCAATACGGACGTGTTCGGGCGCTGATCAACGACAAGGGCGACCGTATCGAGGAAGCTGGCCCATCTGTGCCGGTCGAGGTTCTGGGCCTGAATGGCACACCCGAAGCCGGTGACGTTCTGAACGTGGTGGATACCGAGGCACAGGCGCGCGAAATCGCTGAATTCCGCGCCCATGCTGCCAAGGAAAAACGCGCTGCTGTCGGGGCTGCTACCACGCTGGAACAGCTGATGGAGAAAGCCAAAGATGACGAGAACGTGGCCGAAATGCCAATTCTGGTTAAGGCTGACGTTCAGGGTTCTGCCGAAGCGATTATTCAGGCGATGGCCAAAATTGGCAACGACGAGGTTCGCGTGCGGGTTCTGCATTCGGGCGTTGGCGCGATCACGGAATCCGATATTGGTCTGGCCGAAGCATCGGGCGCGCCTGTGTTCGGGTTTAACGTGCGGGCCAATGCGTCAGCACGGCAAACTGCCAACCAAAAAGGCATCGAGATCCGTTACTATTCGGTGATCTATGATCTGGTGGATGATGTCAAAGCGGCCGCCTCTGGTCTGCTGAGTGCTGAAATCCGCGAGAATTTCATCGGTTATGCGAAAATTCAGGAAGTGTTCAAAGTCACGGGTGTTGGCAAGGTGGCTGGTTGTATCGTGACCGAAGGCGTTGCCCGTCGGTCTGCTGGCGTTCGTCTGCTGCGTGATAATGTGGTGATCCACGAGGGCACGCTGAAAACCCTGAAACGGTTCAAGGATGAAGTGCCCGAGGTTCAGTCAGGTCAGGAATGCGGCATGGCGTTTGAAAAATACGATGACATTCGTGCTGACGATGTGATCGAGATTTTCGAGCGCGAAGAGGTTGAACGCAATCTGGAGTGATCCTAGCGAACATTAAAAACGATAAAAGGGAAGGCCAGTGCCTTCCCTTTTTCTATTGGTGTTAGTGATGGTTCTTTAAGCGGTGGCCAGCTAAACAGGGCTGCCTTCATAGATTTTTGCACCGACGCGGACAGCAATTTTACCATCAGATAGATTGCGAACAAAAATACCTTGAACGAAAACACAACTACCGAGCACGATTGTACGTAACATTATCCTAAACCTCCCCAGGTTGAAGCGGACTGTTGGTGAACCTTAACAACAAAAAAGAATGGGGCTGACCCAGATAACTCAAAAAAGGGGTTATCATGGGCCGCATGCGAAAA
>CAYYOF010000013.1:0-26234 GCA_964473185.1 uncultured Marinosulfonomonas sp.
ATAAATTTTTCAGAGAAGGACACCAGCGAACTGGGCAAACTTGCAAGCCGCTCGATGAAGCTGCAGGTTAATATTCAGGACGGCGAAGTGATGGTCAGTGTTGATGATAGCATCGTTTACGTTACCCCGATCAAATGGAAAAATACTGATCATTGATCGCCGAACAGCCCACAATGGGCATAAGAGCCCAGAATGTAGAATGCTGCGTAGTTGACCGCCCATTCCGCGGTTTATTGAGCTTCCTGCACCGCAATTTTTACCATTTTCAGGACCGCCTCTCGTGTGCTGACAACGGCGATAAATCGTGCGTTGTGGCAAAATTTAGCACCTTTAACTCCGCATGCCTCTTCGAGTGCTGTTGTATCGTCGGCGCTGGGCAGGGCATGCAGTAATCACGCGCGAGCGTGGTTTTCTGGCGCGTTTGATTTGCCGGATTGTTGGGTTTCCAGTCGCGGGGCAGGATGTACCGATCGAGGTTTTGATGCACCGTTCAGGACAGAGCGAACATTGGGTGCGAAATTTTGGCGGCAAGCGGTTTCGCTCGGTTCTGTCCGTATCAAAGGCGGGTGGTGTGTGGGAGCGGTTTGGGCCGTTCACATTCGAGATTGCGCTAGAGGCTTCGGATGGGCGGCTGGGGTATCCGGTGCGCCGCGCACGGCTGTTCGGGCTACCTTGGCCGATGGCGTTGACCCCGAAAAGTGACACGTTTGAGGTGGTGAATGCGGACGGCAGGGCCACGTTTGATGTGGCAATCAGCCTGCCGATTGTCGGGCGGCTGATCCATTATCAGGGGTGGTTGGCGTCGGTGGATCAGGCCGCGCCGCTCGCCGCCCCTGACAGGGCTTCTCGCAAAAGCGAGGAAAGCCGTAAGGCTTGAGGAGCGGTTAGGCCGCTTTGGCCGTTTTGTCGAACCGCCCATAAAACGTTTCACCTTTTTGCGCCATATAGCGCAGCAAATCGGGGGGATTACCATATCAAACGCGAAACGCTGTAAGTGCAGTGCTAACTATATTTATAGCCATGCCACCAAATGTTTTCTCTACCTAATTTCCAAACTTTGAATGAATCTAAGCAGATGGTAGTCTGCGATGTTACCACTCGTCACTTCCCAGAACAATTCAGCAAGCTTAGTTGCATCGCGGTATAATTTTGATACCCTTTCGCCTTCTATTTCTGGGAATTGTTGTTGGTCAAACTTCATTTGGTAAATGGTCAGAAAAAGCAAAATAGCATGACCAGTATATACCCCGTATGATTTCGCTGTAGCGGAAATTTCGTTATTCATGAGCCTTTCTGCCGATTCTAATGCGATATTCCAATCGTCAATAGCCTCACCTAACTGGTGCCAAGTGAGGGTATCACCGTAAAGAGCAGTTTCTGGTCTAACGCTAAACTTGAAACCAGTATCATGGATAAGTGTAGTGACTGCTGTTGCATATTTCAGCCGCGCGGCCTCATCTTTTTGCATAAGGAGGTATTGAAATTTAGTAAGAAATTCTTCCGAAAACGAAACATGCTCTTGGACGCTTGCCAAAAGCTTCTTCTTAAATAGCCACTTCAAAACCATCATAATCCTCTCTATCTTCTAGGGTTTGTCAGGCCTTCTAGACGCAAATTCAAGCCGCCTTGGCTTTCGCCCCGAACCGTCCGTAAAACGTTTCACCCTTCTTCGCCATATCGCGCAGCAAATCTGGGGTGCTGAACCGCTCGCCATAGGTTTCGGTCAAGTGATCGCAAATCTCCACCGCTTTGCCGGCGCTGATGATGTCAAGCCAGCTGAATGGTCCACCCGACCACGGCGCAAAACCCCAGCCAAGGATCGCGCCGACATCGCCTTCGCGGATGTCCTCCAGCACGCCTTCGTCCAGCGCGCGCACCGCTTCCAGCACTTGCGCCATCAACAGGCGGTGCTGCACTTCGGTTACGTCGGGTTGTTCATCCGCCACAGGATATTTCGCGGCCAATCCATCCCACAGTCCGGTGCGTTTGCCCTTGTCGTCATAGGCGTAGAAACCCGAGGCCGATTTGCGGCCCAAACGGCCTGCATCCGCCATCCAGAACAGCACATCGTCCACTGCCCCGTCAGGATAGGCGTCGCCCATCGCGGCGCGGGTGGCCTTGGCTATTTTGACGCCCAGATCGATCGAGGTTTCATCGACCAGTTGCAATGGTCCCAGCGGCATCCCAACTAGTTTGGCGGCGTTTTCCACCAATGCAGGCGCAACGCCCTCGGCTACCATGCGGATGCCCTCGTTGATGTAGGGGATGATGCAGCGGTTGGCGTAAAAGAACCGCGCGTCATTGACCACAATCGGGGTTTTGCGGATTTGGCGCACGAAATCGAGCGATTTTGCCACCGCCAGATCGCCGGTCTGCTTGCCCTTGATGATCTCGACCAGCATCATTTTCTCGACAGGCGAGAAAAAGTGGATACCGATGAACTGCTCGGGGCGCTTGGATGCCTTGGCGAGTTCGGTGATCGGCAGGGTCGAGGTGTTGGTGGCAAAGATGCAATCCTCACCAACCACGGCCTCTACTTTGGCGGTGACTTCGGCTTTGACGCCCATATCCTCGAACACAGCTTCCACGATCAGGTCAGCACCCTTCAGCGCGTCGTAATCGGTGGTGGCGGTGATCAGCCCCAACACGGCCTCTTTCTTCTCAGGCGTGGTTTTCTTGCGCTTGATGCCAGCGTCCAGATAGGTCTCGACATAGGCCTTGCCCTTGTCAGCACTTTCCTGTTGCTGGTCGATCAGCACCACCTCGATGCCCGCCATTGCCGAAACAATCGCGATGCCGGCCCCCATCATACCAGCCCCCATGATGCCGACTTTTTTGACGGTCTGGGGTGGCACATCAGGGCGGTTCGCGCCTTTTTCCAGTGCTTCTTTGTTGATGAACAGCGAGCGGATCATCGCACCCGACGAGGGGTTCATCATCACATTGGTGAACCAGCGCGCCTCGATCCTGATGGCGGTGTCAAAGGGCACTTGGGCGCCTTCATAAACCGCTGACAGCAGCGCCTTGGCGGCAGGGTAAACGCCTTGGGTGTTGGCGTTGACCATGGCAGACGCGCCAACGAAGGTCATGAAACCTGCAGGGTGGTAGGGCGCACCACCGGGCATTTTATAGCCCTTGGCATCCCACGGTTTCAGGATGTCGGCGTCTGTTGCGTTCAGCACCCATTCCTTGGCGGTCGACAGCAGGTCCTCGGATGGAACCACCTCGTCAACCACACCGGCCATTTTGGCACCTTTCGGGTTGTTCAACTTGCCTTGCAGCAACAGCGGGCTGGCCGCCATCGCACCCATTTTGCGCGTCAAACGGGTGGTGCCGCCCATACCGGGAAAAATGCCGACCATGATTTCGGGCAGGCCGATTTTGGCCTTCGGATTGTCAGCGGCAAAGATGCGGTGACAGGCCAGCGGCAGTTCCAGACCAATCCCCAACGCTGTGCCGGGCAGGGCGGCGGCAATCGGTTTGCCACCTTTGTTGGTTTTGGGGTCCATGCCTGCGCGCTCGATTTTGCGCAGGATGCCGTGCATCTGCATCAGCCCCTCGAACAGACCCTTGGCAGGGTTCTCGCCAGCGTCATCCTTCATTTTGGCGATGATATTCAAGTCCATGCCACCGGCGAAGGAACCTTCTTTACCAGAGGTGATGATCACGCCCTTGACCGCATCATCAGCCAGCGCTTTGTCGATCATGCCATCAAGATCGCGAAAGGCTTGGATGCTCATCACGTTCATGGATTTGCCAACGGTGTCCCATGTGATGGTGGCGACGCCGTCGGCGTCAACTGCATATGTAAAATCGCTCATGAGTTTTGTTCCTCTTCATAAGGCGTGCCGTCTTTGTGGGTGAACTGGCGCTCCCCATCTTTGCGGGAATAGTGAAGGTCAATGTCGGGGTAGTGACAGGTATCACTGTCGGCTCGTGTGCCGATGATCAGGTAGAAGGCGGGCTCGTCTGACTTGTTGATCAGGTGGTGCGCGTTGGGGTCATTTGCTTTCCAGCCAACGGCCATGCCCTCGGTCAGGGTATGTTCGCCATCATCCTCGACCAGCACCAGTTCGCCGGACAGCATGTAGATGAACTCATCCTCGTTCTCGTGCCAATGACGTTGCGAGGACATGCCATCCGGCAGCAGTTTTTCGATGTAGACGCCGAACTGGGTCAGGCCTGCGGCTTCGCCCAGTGCTGCGGCCTCGTATAGGCCACAGCCTTTGTCATGCGGGGCAGGGTAGCCGACGTTATCGGTACCTTTGATCAGCGGTAGTTCGTTGATTTTAATGACCGGCATCAGACGCGCTCGATGATCGTTGCGGCACCCATGCCGGATGCAACGCACAAGGTGGCAAGGGCGACCTCTTTGTCCTGGCGCTCCAATTCATCCAGCATCGTGCCGATGATGATTGCGCCAGTGGCACCCAACGGGTGACCCATGGCGATGGAACCACCGTTCACGTTGACCACAGATGGATCAACATCAAACGCCTGCATGAAACGCAGCACGACGGCAGCGAAGGCCTCGTTCACCTCGAACAGGTCGATGTCGGAAATCGCCATGCCGTGATCGGCGAGGATTTTCTGGGTCACCGGCACTGGGCCAGTCAGCATGATGGTCGGATCAGTGCCGATTTTAGCGGTGGCGCGGATGCGGGCGCGGGGTTTCAGGCCGTGCTTTTCGCCGAAATCCTTGTTGCCGATCAGAACAGCGGCCGAACCATCGACGATACCCGAAGAGTTGCCTGCGTGGTGGATGTGGTTGATCCGTTCCAGATGCGGGTATTTCATGATGGCGACTTTATCAAAACCGGGCATCACCTCGCCCATATCCTTGAAGCTGGCCCTGAGTGCGCCAAGGGTTTGCATGTCGGTGCCGGGGCGCATGTATTCGTCTGTATCAAGGATTGTCAGGCCGTTCTGGTCAAGGATCGGGATGATCGATCTTGCAAACCGGTTGTCTTTCCAGGCCGCTTGTGCGCGGTTCTGGCTCTCGACGGCCAGCGCGTCGGCCTGCTCGCGACTGAAGCCGTATTCGGTGGCGATCAGATCGGCCGAGATACCTTGGGGCACGAAATAGGTTTTCATCGCAACCGTGGGATCAACTGCAATGGCCGCACCATCACTGCCCATAGCGACACGCCCCATCATTTCGACGCCGCCCGCAACATAGGCTGAACCAGCGCCGCCCTTGATCTGATTGGCGGCAAGGTTAACGGCTTCCATGCCGGATGCACAAAAGCGGTTGATCGCAAGGCCCGGCACCTGTTCGTCAAAATCGGACGCCAATACGGCGGTGCGCGCAAGGCAGCCGCCCTGTTCCTTGACTTGGGTGGCATTGCCCCAGATCACATCCTCGATCGCCTTGGTGTCTAGATTGTTCCGCTCCTTGATCGCGTTCAGGATTTGCGCGGACAGGCGCACGGCGGTGACTTCGTGCAGGGCACCGTCTTTGCGGCCCTTGCCACGGGGGGATCGAACGGCGTCGTAAATATAGGCTTCGGTCATTTTCGGGTTCCTTTTTATGCGCGGTCAGCGGGGCTGCCGGGCATCAGATCATAGGGGTGTTTCCAGCCTGGTGTCTCGCTAATGCGGGTCAGCCAGGCGTCGATGTGGGGCCATTCCGTGCGGTTGAATCCAAACTCTTCGGGATAGTAGAGGTATCCGCAGCAGGTTAGGTCAGCGATGGTCATATGATCGCCGACGACCCAGTCGCGCCCCTCAAGGTGAGTGTTCAGGGTGGCATAGGCGGCCTTGAGGCGGCCCTGCATGAACGGGATCACGCCTTCGGGTTGTTTGTCTTTGGGCAGGAAGTGGATCAGGAATCGGGTCAGGCCAGCGGGGGAGGAGAGCTTGTGGTTGTCCCACAGGATCCAGCGCAGGATTTCACGCCGCTCGGTGCTGCCCTTACCGCCCAGCTTGCCGGATTTTTCAACGACATAATCCTGAATTACACCGGATTGTGTGAGGGTCAGGTCACCATCCACCAAGGCTGGCGCTTCGCCCATCACGTTTAGGCTGCGAAATTCGGGGCTGCGGGCTTGGCCGCCGAAAAAATCGACATAGACTGGTTCCCAGTCCAGTCCTGACAATTCAAGTGCCAAGGCTGCTTTGTAGGAATTGCCGCTTTCGCCAAAACAATGGAGTTGGAGTGTCATATCAGACCTTTCGTTATTTGCCCTACCGGCCCAACCGGGGGTTTTACCCCCGGACCCCCAAGGTATTTAGAAAAAGAAGAAGGGGGGCGGTAAGAATGTATTAAGGTTAATGAGCCTAGAATGGATGTGCGGTACAGGCTGAGGAGCCGATGACCGTAAAAGGAGAAGGCCCCGCTTTGCCCCGTCTTATGGGCCGGTTGAAGCGGGGTCATATTGGGGGCCCCTTCTTCTTTTCCTAAACACCTCCGCCGGAGGCGATCCGGCATTTCCCCCCGCATATCCATCACCGTTTACGTGCCTCCAGTTCGGAATTGAACAAGCGCAGGCGGTGAGTCAGGTTGTCCTCGTTAATAACGCTGGTGAAGTTTTCAAACAGGAATGACAGGGCTTCTCCCTCATCAAGTCCCGCCTCTTTCGAGAAGCGTTTTAAGCGGCGGTAGCCGTCTTCGGTCATGGCGACCGGAAATCGGCGGGTCAGGCGCAGGCGTTTGGGCATTATGTCTCCCGTAAGTTCGGTGGGGTGGCTTTCGCACCCCATATGCGAAAGCCACCAGCCGTGAGTGCTCCTCCCTTGGAGCAATTTCTATCAGTTTAGAACGCTTCGGCGTCCAGCGCCATAACCGTATCCGACCCTGATTCAATTCGCGCAAGGTGCATGCCTGTGGCGGGCAGGTGGCGGACCATATAGTAGCGCCCTGTGGTGAGTTTGGTTTCGTAAAACGCGGTGTCAGAGGCACCAGCGGCCAGTGCTGCGTTGGCGGCTTTGGCCATGCGCGCCCACATCAGGCCCAAGCAGGTGTGGCCGAATAGGTGCATGAAGTCGTTGGAGCCTGCCAGCGCGTGGTTCGGGTTCGTCATGCCGTTTTGCACGAAATACATGCCCGCCGCCTGCAAGTCCTTGCTGGCCTGCTTCAAAGGTTCAAGGAAGTCGGCCTTCAGTGCCTCGTCATCCTCGTTTTCCTTGATAAAGGTTTTGACCATTTCAAAGAACGCCATCACATGTTTGCCGCCGTCTTGGGCCAGTTTGCGCCCCACAAGGTCCAGCGCCTGAACGCCGTTTGCGCCCTCGTAAATCTGGGTGATACGGGCGTCGCGCACGAACTGGCTCATGCCGTGTTCTTCAATATATCCGTGGCCGCCGAACACCTGTTGAGCCTGCACGGTCATATCGAATCCCTTGTCGGTCAGGAACCCTTTGACAACAGGCGTCATCAGGGACACCAGCCCGTCGGCGTCTTTATCACCCGCGCGATGCACCTGATCAATCAGGCTGGCGCTCCACAAAAGGAATGCGCGGCCACCCTCGACAAAGCTTTTCTGGTCCATCAGATTGCGACGCACGTCGGGGTGCACGATGATCGGATCAGCCGGCCCGTCAGGATTTTTCGCCCCAGTGACGTCACGCCCTTGTAAACGATCCTTGGCGTAGATCACCGCGTTTTGATAGGCGGCCTCGGCCTGTGCCAGCCCTTGCATGCCTACGCCGATGCGGGCCTCGTTCATCATGGTGAACATGGCGCGCATGCCTTTGTGTTCCTCGCCCAATAGATAGCCGACCGAGTCATTATAGACCATCACGCAGGTGGCGTTGGCGTGGATGCCCATCTTTTCCTCGATGCTGCCAACCGACACGCCGTTGGCGGGGCCAAGCGAGCCATCATCCTTGACGATGTATTTTGGCACAATGAACAGGGACACACCTTTGATGCCTTCCGGCCCGCCCGCGATTTTGGCCAGCACCAGATGGATGGTGTTATCGGACAGGTCATGATCCCCCGCCGAAATAAAGATCTTCTCGCCGGTGATTTTATAGCTGCCGTCAGATTGCGGATCGGCCTTGGTGCGCATCAGGCCCAGATCGGTGCCGCAATGGGATTCCGTCAGGTTCATCGTGCCGGTCCATTCACAGGACACCATTTTGGGCAGGAATTTGGCCTTTTGCGCGTCTGTGCCGTGGGCATGGATCGCCGAATAGGCGCCGTGGGTCAGGCCCTGATACATGGTGAACGCTTGGTTCGCGCCCGAGAATATTTCGCCAACCGCCGTGCCCAACACATAGGGCATATTCTGGCCGCCATATTCCGGATCGCAATCCAGTCCGGTCCAGCCGCCTTCTTTCATCACCTCAAAGGCCTCTTTGAATCCTTTGGGTGTTGTCACCAGACCATTTTCAAACGTGCAGCCCTCAATGTCGCCCGACGCGTTGATTGGCGCGATCACCTCGCTTGCCACTTTGCCGGCCTCTTCCAGAACGGCCCCCGTAAAATCGGCTTCCAACTCGTCATACCCCTGTATGTCGCTGGTGCTGACGCCCAACAGATCATGCAGAACAAATTGGATGTCTTTGACGGGTGCGGTGTAGCTGGGCATGGTTGGGTATCCTTAATTATTATTCGGCGGCACGCAGTTCAAATGATGCGAGTTTCTCAGAGCCCCATTTGATATGTTTTTTCAAATCGACAATTGCTTCGCCCAATTCTTCAAATTGCTGCTCCATTGCAGCCAGACGCAAGCATGCCTGTTCATAAACGCGGGTCAGTTGTCTTCGCCCTTTGTCATCCACATCATATAGATCCAGCAATTGACGGGATTCTTCCAGACTGAAGCCAAATCGTTTGGCACGCAAGATCAGTGTTAGCCTTGCGCGATCACGTTTGGTAAACAGCCGTTTTTGTCCTTCGCGGGTTGGCGAAAGAAGCTCTTTGGATTCATAAAACCGTAATGAGCGGGCTGTTACATCAAACATGTCGCACATCTGTCGAATTGTCATTGTGTCATCGTCTTTCATGGCACGTTCCTAATATGGCCCTCGTTACTGGTCAGGACATGCGGTGCGCTTGCACACCTTACAACCATGCTTGACGTAAAGGTAAATGTGACGTGGCGTCAAAATCAAAATGACGAAACGTCAGCAAAGGTGACGTAGGGTCAGACGCAAGATAATTATGCAAGCAGTTTTCAGGTTTTTGGTCCGGGGTAAGGTATTCCATACCTTATTTTACTGGCTTTAACGTATCAGCAGCTTCATTGCGCAATTGTTGTAGCTCTGAAATTGATTCGTCGAGCTGTTGGCGTTGTTTGCCCAGCTCGCCCAGTTGGCGGTCTGCTTGCTCGACCCAAATCTCCAATTGTGCCTCGGTGCCCTTTTGCTCGTAAATCTCGAGCCATTGGCGAATTTCCTCAAGCGAGAAGCCAAAGCGCCGACCGCGCAGGATCAGCACCATACGCGCAGTTTCGCGTGGGCCATAGCTGCGGGTGCGCCCGTCTTTGTCAGGGGTCAGCAGTTCAATGTATTCGTAATACCGCAAGGTGCGCGGGGTCACGTCAAACCGCACGCACATCTCTTTAAAGGTCAATTGGGTGTCAGACATTTTGCTCGGCTCCTGTCTAGCAGGGTAAACCAATGCAAGGGTCTGATGCAATCCGCGTTAGTTCAAAAAACCGGGCGCGAAAAAGTAAAATGCATACCCCAGCACAAGGGCCGGAACCGAGGTATAGATTGTGGCCAGCAGCGCGGCTTTGGGGTTTAGCGCAATGGCGGGGAACAGGGCGTCGCCGTCATTGGATATGGCATTGGCAATCAGGGCCGAGAACGGCACAATCCCGTTGATATACAATGTGGCCACCAGAATTTGCGGTCCACACCCGGGGATGAAGCCGATCAACACACCGATTAGCGGCATGGCAATGGCTACTGTTGAAAACAGCATGGCCAGATCAAGACCCGAGAAGGCCTCGACATAGCCATAGCCCAGAAAGGCGATCAGGACCCAGATGGTGATAAAGCCGGTTTCCTCGGCCACGCGCGACAGGGCGGGGTCATCGGGGTTCGAGATTGCCTGCACTTTGGAAACCAGCCAGATCAGCAGAATCAGGGCGATGCCAACCAGCGCGATGATGGTGCCAAGGGTGGCGATCAGGGGCGATTGGGTGATCTGGAAGGCATCCATCAGACCAAGGCCCAGACCGGGTAGGGCCACCACGCCAAAGGCGATATCGCGGTAACGAACCCGCGGGATGCTGGGACCAATGGGGCAAGTGGCCTGTGCGCCCCCCGGGATGTGCTTTTTGTGAAAGCGGTCAACGATCAGGCCGGTTATGATGCCTGCAACCAGCGACACCGGGAAAATCACGGCGGCCGTTACGGGTCTGGTTGCAATCAGCAGGAAGGCCGCATCGCCCATAGTGCCAGTCAGAGCAGCGACCAGAGCACCGAACGACACATTTTTGGATGAATAGGCCGAGGTGACGATGATTGCCCCCGCACAGCCCGGTGACATGCCCAACAGCGTCGCAATCGGGATTTGTAACCGTTTCTGGCGGCGCAGGAAATCCCCCAGATTGACGTTGAATAACCGCTCGCTGCCATAGACCAGCATCAATGTAGCCGCCACAAACACCGACACGCCAACATAGGCGTCATGCATCAGGCCACGGGTGATTGCACCGATTTCGCCGGGCCAGATAGCCAGAATGGTCAGTATCAGCACAATTGCGGTGCGCGGGGAGTGTATCGGATTGAATCTGCTCAACAACGCAAACAAGCTGCGCGACGGGAGGCCGAGTTTTACGGTTTGAGAGGTCATTCTAGCGGCCCATTTAATTCCTGACAATATCACTATGGAATTTGCGAATGTGACGCAAGTAAAATAGTCAGGAATGGGTCGCTCCGGTTAAAATGAACTCTAGTTCATGAAACCCGGTGCAAAGAAATGGAACAGATAGGCCAGCAGGATCGCCGGGAAGGCCGAATAGAGCGTGGCCATCATTGCGACCTTTGGATTTAGCGCAATCGCAGGGAACAGGGCGTCGCCATCATTGGAGATCGCGTTGCCGACAAGGGCCGAGAACGGGATCAGCCCGTTGATATAGAACGTCGAGACCAGCACCTGTGGCCCGCAACCCGGAATGAACCCGATCAGAATACCGACCATCGGCAACAGCACGCCGACCGAATTGAACATCGCTTTCAAATCTAGCCCCGCGTAGGCGACGATATAGTCAAACGCAAGGTAGGCACCGATCACCCAGACAGTGATAAAGCTGGTTTCCTCCGCCATGCGGGTGAAGGGGCTGTCTTTGGCGTTGGTCATGGCTTGCAGGTTCGAGGTCGACCAGACCAGCAGGCCTACCAGAATACCCGTAAGGCCAACCCAGTGCATGAAATTGCCGTAGACCGCCTCTAGGTCCACCTGCGCCAGTTGCGAGATGCCGATCACCAGACCGGGGATGGCGATGGCCAGATAAAGGTAATCTTTGGCGCGGGTGCGCCCGATCAACGGGGCCAATTCGCATTGGGCCGAAGATTCAGACACCGCACCACCGATTTTCAGCGCATCAATGATCCAGCCGGTCAGAACCCCCACCGTCAGCGATAGCGGCAACACCACCATCGCCGCATCGGGCCGCGTGGCGATCAGCAGGAACGCGGCATCGCCCATGGTGGCCGTCAGTGCGGCAACCACAGCGCCAAAGCCAACGTTGCCCGACGAGTACGCCGCCACCACAACCACAGCCCCGCCACAGCCCGGCGTTGCGCCCAACAGGGACGCCAGCGGTACTTGAAAGCCTTTGGCGTTGCGCAAGGCATCACCAATGTCGAATTTGAAAATACGCTCGGCCCCGTAAAACAGCATTAATGTGGCCGCCACAAAGGAGGCGACCTGCACATAAGCGTCAACCATCAGGCTGCGGGTCAATGGCCCCAATTCACCAGGCGCGACCGCCAAGGCGAAATAAATCAGCACAACAAGCAGCCGTCTCATACGGAACGGGCCGAGTTTATCCTTGGCCACGAATGGCGAAGGAAGGAGGACTTGGGGTGTTGCTGTAGGGTGCATGGTTGATCCTGCAATTGCGAACTATTCTCAATTGCAACAAATAACACTTGCGGCGTGTTTGGCAAGGGCCAATAACTAGATGTGAACACAAGGCCGGAAACCGCGTATGACAGATTCAAAAGTAGCTCTTATCAGCCAGTTTTTTGCGGCTATGCCGCATTTCAAGGCACTTGGCATGGAATTGGGCCAGATCGGCGATGGCAAAGCCGATATTTCGATGGCTTATGACGAACGTTTCATTGGTGATCCTGAAACCGGCGTGATTTCCGGCGGGGCGGTTTCGGCCCTGATGGACACCAGCAGCGGGGCGGCAGTGATGTGCCACCCGACCGGCACCATGGGCACGGCAACGCTGGATTTGCGCATCGAATATATGCGGCCCGCGACACCGGGTCAGCGGATCACGGCGCGGGCGGAATGTTACCACGTAACGCGATCAGTCGCGTTTGTGCGGGCAACGGCCACAGACGAGGATACAACACGGCCCGTGGCCACAGCGACAGGCACATTTACCATCCAGCGCGAAAAGGGGGTTTTGAAATGAGCCGTCGTCCCGAACCTGTGCAGGTGATCAAGCAGCGCCGCGATGCCGCGCTGAATTCTCTGGTGCACGGAGTGCCATACATCAGTTTTCTGGGGGTGACGTTTGACCGCCGCGGGGATGAACTGACGGCAGTGCTGCCGTTCGACGAAAAACTGATCGGCAATCAGATGCTACCTGCGATCCACGGCGGGGTGACAGCGGCGTTTCTGGAAATTACGGCGGTGATCGGGCTAAGCTGGCAAATGCTGTGGAATGACATAGAAAACGGCGAAGTGGACGAGATGGCGCTGCCACGGATGCCCAAGACGATAGATTTTACCGTGGATTACCTGCGCTCCGGTCTGCCGCGCGACGCCTATGCGCGGGCGCGGGTGAATCGGTCTGGGCGACGCTATGCGTCTGTGCATGTGGAGGCATGGCAGGACAACCGCCAGCGTTTGTTTGCCCAAGCCACAGGGCATTTCCTGATGCCGCAACGCGGTGAGTGACCCTGCGGGTTCGCTGACTCACTCTCGCGTTCTGAAAATTGCCCTGCCAATTGTGATTTCCAACGCCACCGTGCCGATTTTGGGTGCGGTCGATACTGGTGTGGTCGGGCAACTGGGGTTGGCCGCGCCGATTGGGGCTGTCGGGATTGGTGCAATCATCCTGACCGGCATTTACTGGATGTTCGGGTTCTTGCGAATGGGCACATCGGGCATGGCAGCTCAGGCTCATGGGGCAGGGGACCGCTCCGAGGTGGTGGCGCTGCTGGTGCGGGCCTTGATCATCGGATTTGGTCTGGGCCTGTGCATGATCGCGCTGCAAGTTCCGCTGTTCTGGGCGGCGTTTCAGGTCTCGCCTGCCTCAAGCGAGGTCGAGGGCATGGCGCGGGACTATATGCAGATCAGGGTGTGGTCGGCCCCTGCAACCGTGGCGTTATACGGCATCAGCGGCTGGTTGATCGCGCAGGGGCGCACGCGGGCCATTCTGGCGCTGCAACTGTGGATGAACGGCGTCAACATCGGGTTGGATTTGTGGTTTGTGCTGGAGTTGGACTGGGGCGTCGAAGGGGTGGCGATTGCCACGTTTATCGCTGAATGGAGCGGGCTGGCGCTGGGCCTGTGGCTGTGCCGGGCGGCGTTCACGGGCCGGATGTGGCGCGATTGGGCGGTGGTGTTTGACCGCGCGCGACTAAAGGCGATGGCGCTGGTGAATGGCGACATCATGCTGCGTTCCTTGCTGTTGCAGGCGATATTCATATCGTTCCTGTTTTATGGCGCACGGTTTGGCGATGTGACCTTGGCCGCCAACCAGATATTGCTGCAATTTCTGGAAATCACCGCATATGCGCTGGACGGGTTCGCCGCCGCTGCCGAGGCCTTGGTGGGTCAGGCGCTGGGGGCGCGAAACCGTTTGGCATTGCGCCGCGCGGCGCTACTGACCAGTGGTTGGGGGCTGGTTTGGGTGCTGTGCTTGTCGGTGGTGTTTTGGCTGTTTGGGCGGGTGATCATTGATGTGATGACCACATCAGAAGTGGTGCGCACCGAGGCGCGGGTCTATCTGGTTTACATGGTGCTGGCCCCCACCATCGGCATCGCGTCATGGATGCTGGACGGGATATTCATTGGCGCGACCCGTTCAAAGGATATGCGCAATATGATGGCGCTGTCATTCGCGGTTTATGCTGTGGCGATTTGGCTGTTGATGCCGGTCTATGGCAACCACGGGCTGTGGATCGCTTTGCTGATCTCGTTTGTGGCGCGCGGAGTGACGTTGGGGGTTCGGTATCCGGCGTTGGAGGCGCGGGCGGGGTAGAAGAGGTTCTATGCCTGCGGCGCGGATATTTGGGCGAAAAAGAAACCTATAAGATGTCGAGCACGGATTCCGGTGGGCGGCCCAAGGCGGCTTTGTTGTTGGCAAGGACCACGGGGCGCTCGATCAATCTGGGGTTTTGGGCCATCGCATTGATCAGGGTTTCTTCATCGGCGTTTTTCAGGTTCAGGTCTTTATAGAGGGCCTCATTGGTTCGGATCAGGGCGGAGGCGGGGATGTTCAGTAGGGTAAGGGCGGCACGGATTTCATCCGCCGTGGGGGCGTTATCCTGATAAAGACGGATTTCAGGGGTGATGCCTGCACCTTCGATCAATTCAAGCGTGGCGCGGGATTTGGAGCAGCGGGGGTTGTGCCAGATCGTGGTCATAGCCAGTCCCTTTGTTTGCTGCCAACCGCGTCGGCAATGTTGGCGTGGCCGTCATTGGCCAGCAATTCATCGAGACCTTTGGCGATTTCAGTGACCAGCGACAGTCCTTGATAGACCATCGCCGAGTAAAGTTGCACAGCGGATGCTCCGGCGCAGATTTTGGCGTAGGCCTGATCCGCGGACCCGATGCCGCCAACGCCGATCAGCGGGATTTTACCATCTGTGAGCGCAGAAAGTTGGGCGAGGATGCAGGTGGATTTTTCAAACAGCGGCGCGCCAGAAAGGCCGCCGGCTTCATTGCGGTGTGGGCTGGTCAACCCGTCGCGGGACAGGGTGGTGTTGGTGGCGATGATCGCGTCAACGCCGGTATCGGCGGCGACCTCGGCGATTTCGGCCAGTTCTTGTTCCGTTAGATCTGGCGCGATTTTCAAGAACACGGGGATTGGGCGAGCAAGTGCGGCGCGGGTGCCCATGACGCCGTTCAGCAGGGCGGTGAGCGCCTCTTTGCCTTGCAAGTCGCGCAATTTTTCGGTGTTGGGGGACGATACGTTGACCGTGGCGAAATCCAGATGCGGGGCGCAATGGGCCAGCACGGTGGCGAAATCGGCGGCGCGGTCGGTGCTGTCTTTGTTGGCGCCAAGGTTCAGGCCGATGATTGCGTCCGTTGGGCGTTTGGCGAGGCGGGCGTTGATGGCTTCCATGCCATCGTTGTTAAACCCGAAACGGTTGATCACGGCCGCGTCTTCGGTCAGGCGAAACAGGCGCGGTTTGGGGTTGCCGGGTTGCGGGCGCGGGGTGGCGGCACCGACCTCGATAAAGCCAAAACCGGCGCGGGTCAGGGGCGCAAGGGCGGTGGCGTTTTTATCAAATCCGGCGGCGAGGCCAACGGGGTTTGGTAGGGTTAGACCCGCAATTTCCGTTTGCAGGCGCGGCGTGGTGAAGGGGCCGGGCAGGGGGACAAGCCCACTGTTCAGTGCCTTGAGAGACAGGGCATGGGCGCGTTCGGGATCAAGGCGGTGCAGAGTGGCCACACCGAGGCGTTCAATCAGGTTCATTTCACACCCTCCGGGATAATATACTTGCCGTCGCGCACCAGCACAGGTTCGGACCAGAGCACCTCGTCCATGCGCAGTTTGCGATTGTAGAGCACCGGTGTCGGGTCATCGCGATAAGCGCCTTCCCATTCAAGATCATCGCCCATTGCATCGGCGTTAAAGGCGGCAATTGTCATGCCAAGGCGCGTGGCGTTTTCCAGATTGCCCATGCGCAAGAGCTGGGTTGCGGTTTCAAGGCGGATATAGCCGTTATAGATATCATTCGGATTGCCACCCGTTTCACCGTCCAGCTGCATCAGGCCCCAAACGCGTGATTGGAGGGTTTTGTAAACCTGCACGGCTCAGACCATTTCATCGGGGAATGTGAAGGTGCCGTTGATGCATGTCAGCGATCTGGCCCAAAGCACTTCGGCGCGTTTTAAGGGGCGGTAGAGGTGCGGGAACAGATCACCGCCGCGAGAGGGCTCCCATTTCAGGGCGTCGCCCAGTGCATCGGTCTCAAACGCGATCAGCATCAGACCATCAATGTCCGCGAAGTATTTGGCAACGGTAACACCCGCCTGCTTGGCGGTCGAAAAGTGGATAAAGCCATCGGCCAGATCAATCGGGGCACCAAGGGTTTCGCCTTTGGTATCCAGTTCCGCCCACTCGGGACCAAGGAATATTTTGTAAATCTGCATAGAGGTGACATGCCTTGCCCACGCAAAATCGTCAAGGCTTTGACTCTTGCCAGATACATCGCCACGATGACCTATGATTCAATTAACCCAACAGGGGGATTCCCGATGCTAACTCGTATGATCTTGAAAACTACGGCGGCTGCGGCTGCCTTAACATTTGGCGCAGGCATGGCCATGGCGGACTATACGCTGACCATTTTGCACACCAATGATTTCCATTCGCGGTTCGAGCCGATCAGCAAATACGATTCGGGCTGCTCCGCCGAGGACAACGCCGAGGGCAAATGTTTTGGTGGCTCGGCACGTCTGATCACGGCTGTGGCCGAGGCCCGCGCGCGCTCTAACAACTCGATCCTTGTGTCGGGGGGCGACCAGTTTCAGGGCTCGCTGTTTTACACCTACTATAAAGGTAAAGTCGCCGCCGAGATGATGAACAAGATGGGCTATGACGCGATGACCGTGGGCAACCACGAGTTTGACGACGGCCCAGAAGTTTTACGCGGCTTTATGGATGCGCTGAATTTCCCCGTGCTGATGTCGAACGCGGATTATTCCGGCGAGGAAATGCTGGCGGGCAAGCTGGCCAAATCGGTGGTGATCGAGCGGGGCGGCGAGAAGCTGGGCCTGATCGGACTGACACCACAAGACACCGATGAATTGGCCAGCCCCGGCCCGAACGTGATTTTCACCGATCCGGTGGGCGCGGTTCAGGCCGAGGTTGATAAACTGACTGCCGAGGGTGTGAACAAGATTATCGTTCTGTCCCACTCGGGCTATGTGGTGGACCAAAAGGTCGCCGCCGAAACCACGGGTGTGGATGTGATCGTTGGCGGGCATTCCAACACCTATCTGTCGAACACATCTGATCGTGCCAAGGGGCCATATCCGACTATGGTTGGCAGCACGGCGATTGTTCAGGCCTATGCTTATGGCAAGTTTCTGGGTGAATTGAACGTCACCTTTGATGACGACGGCAATATCACCGAAGCGGTGGGCGAGCCGATTGTGATGAGCGGTGAAGTGGCCGAGGATGGCGACACCAAAGCGCGGATTGCTGAACTGGCTATTCCGCTGGAAGAAATCCGTCAGCTTGTGGTGGCCAACGCATCAGCACCGATTGATGGCAACCGCGACAATTGCCGCACCAAGGAATGCGAGATGGGCAATCTGGTGGCGGATGCGATGCTGGACCGGGTCAAGGATCAGGGCGTGACCATTTCGATCGCCAACTCGGGCGGCATTCGCTCGTCGATTGACGCGGGCGACGTGACCATGGGCGAAGTGCTGGGTGTGCTGCCATTCCAGAACACGCTGTCTACTTTTGAGATTTCCGGTGCTGGCGTGATTGCGGCGCTGGAAAATGGCGTGAGCCAAGTGGAGGAGGTCAAAGGTCGCTTCCCGCAGGTGGCGGGTATCAAGTTCACTTGGGACGCCAGCGTTGCGCCCAATGAGGGCCGGATCGTTGAAGTGATGGTCGCGGATGGCGATGGCTGGGTGGCGATTGACCCTGCGAAAATCTACGGTGTTGTGACCAACAACTATGTGCGCGGTGGCGGCGATGGCTATAAAATATTCGCAACCGACGGCATGAATGCCTATGACTTTGGCCCTGATCTGGCCGACGTGATGGCGGAATATATGGCAGCCAAGGGCGGCTATACAGCCTATATGGACGGGCGCATTACGCAGAAGTAATATTGCCGATAAATGAAAGGAAAAGGCGCACCTTCTGGGGCGCCTTTTTCAGTATGCCTTCGGCGAAGGTATTTAAGGCAAGAAGAAAGGGGTAAGGCATGTGTGGGCGGTTTGCGATGTTGATGCTGCTGGACGAGCTGACGCGGATGTTTTCCGCATTGCCGTCCAATGATTTACCCTTTTCGCCGAATTACAACATTTGTCCGACCGATAATGTGTCCGTTGTGGTGAGTGACGCGGGGCGGCGGCTGATTTCGATGCGGTGGGGGTTTGTGCCGCAGTGGTATAAAACGGTGAATGACGGGCCGTTGTTGATCAATGCGCGGGCAGAAACGCTGGCCGAGAAACCGGCGTTTAGCAAAGCATGCCGGCAGAGGCGCTGTTTGATACCGGCGACAGGGTTTTACGAGTGGACTAAGACCGCAGATGGTGCGCGTCTGCCGTGGTATATCCAGCGCACAGATGGACAACCTGTGGTGTTTGCAGGGATTTGGCAGCGTTGGGACACAGGGGACAAAGGGGATGCGCCGCTGACCACTTGTGCGATTGTTACCACGGATGCGAATGGGCCGATGTCGGGGATACATCACCGGATGCCTGTGGTTTTGACACCAGACAACTGGGGGCTGTGGTTGGGCGAAGAAGGCAAGGGGGCGGCGACATTGATGCACCCAGCCCCCAATGATGCATTGCAGTTTCATCGGGTGAGTGAGGATGTGAATTCAAACCGTGCATCGGGACCTGAGTTGGTTGATCCAATCAAGACGTAATCGTTTTACCGCTAAACAGCATGCCAAGCAGCCCGCCAAACAGGCTCGCCAACCCAACAGCCGGTAGATACATCAAAAAAGCATCCATACGGCCGATGTCGTTTAGCGCCACCAATCCGAACCAGTCGCCAAGCTGTTGATGGGCCACCAGCACAAACACCGTGGTGATCGGAATCCACAGCACCACAGACGAGGGCCATTTGATCAAAAACCCGACGAATATATTCAGCCCGATGATCATGCCAAAGGATTTTATCACCTCAACCGTCGTGTCAATTGTCTGCTGGGCGAGATTTTCGGCCCCGCTGCGCATATAGGTGATGGTGATGGCAATCAGAACCAGCAACAGGATCAGGATCGCATAGGTTACAACGGCACGTTTCTTGGTCATCTCTCAAGCCTTTTCTGTGGTCTGACTAGGTTGATAACTATGCCGAAATGCTGGTGTGGATCAAGGCAGAGATTGTGGGGCTGATGGGCCGCTCTGGTTGCGGCATTTGGCCGACTGGAATGCCGGTGTGAAATCGCTAGAAACGCAAGTTTCTGGGCATGGCCCGCTACCCACAACCCATAAAACCAGAGAATTGCCTATGATCGAGCTTCATCAGTTCCGCCCCGTTTTGGGCATCCCCAATGCCTCACCGTTTTGCATGAAGGCCGAAGCCTATCTGCTCTATCGCGACATCCCCTACCGGTTTGTGCCCTCAAGTCCGCGCAAATCGCCCTCGAAACTGGTGCCGTTTATTGTGGACGGGGCCAAAATCGTGACCGACACCGAGGCGATCATGGACCATTTCGAGGCCGATCAGGTGCATCCGCTGGACGCTGATTTAACTCCACGCCAACACGCCGTGGCGCGGATGATCCGCCAGCAGGTGGGGCAGGATCTGTTCTTGCAGATCACCTATATGCGCTGGGGCGACCCCGCTGGATGGGCGCTGTTTGGTCCGACCCTGAAGGCACATATTCCCCGCGCCATGCGTGGCCCCGCGGTTTACATGATCCGCCGCCCCCTGCTGGCCCAGATGCGCCGCCGGGGATTGCGCCCGAATGATACTGCCGCCGCTTATGCCAAAGGCAAGATCATGCTGGATACATTGGCCGATTTTCTGGGCGATAACGCGTTTAGCTTTGGCGACGCGCCGGGGCGGCTGGATATGACCCTATATGCGTTCATTGCCAATATCATCGATCAGGACCATCAAAACCCGTTGCAAGATCATGTGAGAGGCCTTGAAAACTTGACCGGATATTGCGACCGGATGAAACGGCTGACCTTTGCCAAAGCTGCATATTAACCCGTCAGTGAACCAGACAGGATATAAAGCGGCGGCAAACACAGACACCCCAACAATTCCACCAGTGTTCCTTGACCATCTGGCGGCATTGAAATAGATACGGATTTCCTTTGGCGGGTATGGTGAAATGGTATCATACGAGTTTTCCAAACTTAAGGCGCGGGTTCGATTCCCGCTACCCGCTCCAAATTCCCACAACTTACCCCCCCTGTGACCATCCACCTCTTGTTGAAGGGGGCCCAAAGCAGTAAGACGCAACCGTTAAGTGCGAATAGGGATGGGATAAATGGCGCGAAATAATACTCCTGAAATGGAAAATCGCGAGAAATCAAAGAAAGTCGGCGCATTGTCCGGCCTGATCCCGTTTCTGCGCCCCTATAAACACATGGTCATCCTGTCTGCACTGGCGCTGATGTTCACCGCGGCGATTTCGTTGATTTTGCCATTGGCCGTGCGCCGCGTTGTTGACGGGTTTTCCGAGGATAACGCCGCCCTGCTGGATCAGTATTTTGGCGCGGCCTTGGGTATTGCGGCGGCTTTGGCCATTGGCACGGGGTTGCGATACTATCTGGTGACGCGGCTGGGCGAACGCGTGGTTGCGGACATTCGCAAGGCGGTGTTTGAACGGGTAATCACCCTCAGCCCCGCGTTCTATGAGCGGATCATGACAGGCGAAATCCTGTCGCGGATTACCACGGATACCACGGTGATCCAGTCGGTGATCGGGTCAAGCGTGTCGGTGGCCCTGCGCAATGTGTTGTTGTTTTTCGGTGGTATGGTGTTGATGTTGTTCACCAGCGCCAAGCTGACTGGGCTGGTTCTGCTGATTGTGCCTGCGATCATCGTGCCGATCATCGTTCTGGGGCGACGGTTGCGTAAACTTAGCCGTGAAAATCAGGACTGGATTGCTGCCAGCTCCGGCTCGGCTTCCGAGGCGCTAAGCTCGGTTCAAACGGTGCAGGCGTTCACTCAAGAGGCCGCTACCACGCATGCATTTGACGATGTGACCGAGAAGGCATTTATATCTGCCCGCAAGCGCATCGGCACCCGCGCGGTGATGACGGTAATCGTAATTTTCCTTATATTTTCGGGGGTTGTCGGGGTTTTGTGGATCGGCGCGCGGGATGTGCAATCCGAAGTTATGACTGCGGGACAACTGGTGCAGTTCCTGATCTATGCGATTTTGGTGGCTGGCGCTGTTGGCGCGCTATCGGAAATCTGGGGCGAATTGCAACGCGCGGCGGGGGCGACGGAACGGCTGGTCGAACTGTTACAGACCGAGGATAGCGTGGTCGATCCGGCACAGCCTGTGACCCTTGCGGCAAACCCCAAAGGGGCGATTGATTTTGACGACGTGACCTTTTTCTACCCCGCGCGCCCAAAACATGCAGCGCTAAAAGGCGCCAGTGTATCCATCAAACCCGGAGAAACCGTGGCGCTGGTTGGCCCGTCTGGGGCTGGCAAATCCACGATCATCCAGTTGCTGTTGCGCTATTATGATCCACAAAAAGGCAGCATCAGCATTGATGGTGTTGACCTGCGTGAAATGGAGCGCGGCGCGTTCCGGCAAGCCATTTCCGTGGTGCCGCAAGATCCGGTGATTTTTGCCACTTCGGCTATGGAGAACATCCGGTTTGGCCGCCCCGGCGCAACGGACGTCGAGGTGGAAGAGGCGGCGCGTGCAGCGGCGGCGCATGAATTCCTGACGGCGCTGCCGGACGGATACGGCACATATGTTGGCGAGCGCGGCGTGATGCTGTCGGGCGGGCAAAAGCAGCGCATTGCCATCGCGCGGGCGATTTTGCGGGACGCGCCAATCCTGTTGCTGGACGAGGCAACATCGGCGCTGGATGCCGAAAGTGAACGCGCGGTGCAACAAGCGGTCGAGGTGATGGCGGCGGACCGCACCACCCTGATTGTGGCGCACCGTTTGGCGACGGTGAAGAAAGCCGACCGCATTCTGGTGTTTGATGAAGGCCAGATCGTGGCCGAAGGCACACATAAGGAATTGGTCGCCGAGGGTGGGATATATGCCCGCCTTGCCAAACTGCAATTCACCGATGGTTTGGCCGCAGAATAAGTTTTTCGCGTGTAATGCTTGCGCACAGCCTGATTTCCGCGCACCCTCCCTGCAAAACAACTTGCCAAAGCGCAAGAAGGGGAGGACGACATGACACGTTTCGCAACATTGGCCGATTGTCAGGCCATCGAGAAAGAAAGTGCTTGGGAAGACCGCGATCTGCCCAGGACGATGTACCAGTTTCTAACAAAAACCACCGAAGCACACGGCAATCGCAATGCGTTAAGCTATCAGATCACTTCGGGTCCGACAGACAAGGCCGAGACCCTGACATGGCGGGCGCTGCACACCAAAGTGACGCAAACCGCGAATATGTTTCGCGGCATGGGCGTTGGCGAAAATGATGTGGTTGCCTATCTTTTACCCAATGCTAACGAGACAGTGTTCACCCTGCTGGGCGGGATGGTCGCCGGTATTGTTAACCCGATCAACCCGCTGCTGGACGCCGAACAAATCGCGTCTATATTGCGGGAAACCAATGCCAAGATATTGGTAACACTGAAAAGTTTCCCCAAAACTGATGTCGCGCAAAAGGCTGCAGAAGCGGTGGCAATGGCCCCGAATGTGAAAACCATCGTCGAGGTGGATTTGCTGCGCTATCTGGTGCCACCCAAGAAATGGATTGCTGGATTGATCCGGCCCAAAAACCCCGTGACCCACAGCGCACGGGTGGTCAATTTCACCAAGGAAATGTCGCGCCAGAACACCACGCTGGATTTTGCCGATGCAGGTGGCGACCGCGTGGCGGCCTATTTCCATACCGGCGGCACCACCGGCATGCCCAAAGTGGCACAGCACAAATATTCCGGCATGATTTATAACGGCTGGCTGGGCAATACATTGCTGTTTGATGAGCAGGACACACTGATTTGCCCATTGCCGTTGTTCCACGTTTTCGCGGTGCATGTTGTGTTGATGTCGGTCATCGCATCGGGGGCGCATGTGGTGTTTCCAACGCCGCAGGGCTATCGCGGCGAAGGGGTGTTCGATAATTTCTGGAAGTTGATCGAGCGCTACAAAGTGACCTTTGTCATCACCGTGCCCACCGCAATTTCGGCCTTGATGCAGCGGCCAATCGATGCGGATGTATCCAGCCTGAAGATCGCGTTTTCGGGCTCGGCCCCTTTGCCGATCGAACTCTATAACAGATTTGAAAAAGCCACCGGCGTGAACCTGATCGAAGGTTACGGGTTGACCGAGGCAACCTGCCTTGTGTCGATCAACCCGACTGATGGGGAAAAAAAGATCGGCTCGGTCGGATTGCCCTTCCCGCACACCGATGTGCGCATTCTGAATTGCGCCGAGGATGGCAGCATCATCAGCGAATGTGCTGTTGACGAGGTTGGCGAGATTTGCGTTTTCAACCCGGGGGTTTTTCCTGGACATACCTATACCGAAGCCCCGAAAAACGTGGGCCTGTTTGCCGATGAAAAATATCTGCGCACGGGTGATTTGGGCCGGATTGATGAGGACGGGTATCTATGGATCACTGGCCGCGCCAAAGATTTGATCATTCGTGGCGGCCATAATATTGACCCCGCCGAGATTGAGGAGGCGCTTGCCAGCCATCCGGCGGTTGCCTTTGCCGGTGCGATTGGTCAGCCCGATAGTTTTGCTGGCGAATTGCCCTGTGTTTACGTCGAGCTGGTTGATGGGGCCGAGGTGAGTGTCGAGGAGTTGATCAAGCATGCCAACAAACATGTGCATGAACGGGCTGCGCGGCCCAAGCATCTGGAAATTATGGATGAACTGCCAAAAACCGCTGTGGGCAAGGTGTTCAAACCGGACCTTCGTAAAATGGCAATTACGCGGATATATAATGCGGCCCTAAGCAAAGCAGGCCATGCCGCCGAAGTGACGCGCGTTGTTGACAGTAAAAAACGCGGGCTTGTGGCGCAGATCACCCGAACGGGCGATGTGGATGATGACGCGGTGAAACACCTGCTGGGTGAATTTACGCGGCCTTGGGAGTGGGTCGAGTAGCAAGGCTATTTGAATAGGCGTAACGAAAAAGGGCGACCCGCACAGGAGCCGCCCTTTTCAAATTCTGTAGTCTGGATCAGTTGGTGCAAGGGATTGGAATTTCAACCACTTCTGCGCCACGCCGTGTTTTGATCGAACACTCGCGTTCCTGCTCCAAAACTACCCTTTCCTGTGTCACAATGCCCAGCAGGTCGTTTTGCGAAACTTCAATAGCGCCAACTTCGGTTACGTCACCGCTGCCCAACAATGACAGGGACAAACGCCCGGATCCTTGTGCTTGTGCAAGTGAAGCAACCTGTTGCGGTGTCGCCTCGACTGTGACGGTGCGGGCAATATTTGCGTTGCCGATATCGTCGTCAGCAGATTGGTCAATCGCAATCAGGCGAACGCCGGTTTCGATCAGTTTTGTGATGTTCTCGTCCGATTCCGAATTTGGTCGACGACCGGTCCAGTACACATCGATCTGATCGCCCGGGCGCAAGAACCCTGAAACACCGCTGCTAACGTCAACCTTGATCGCAAAGGCGCGCATACCGACGGTCAGGCGGGATGTGATTCCGGCGTCTTTACCAGGTTGTGTGACCTTTAATGCCATTACCGGCTCGTTCAACTCCATTGTGCGCAATACAGCGCGCAATTTGTCAGATCCTTTGGGAAACAGGTCTTCCCCCGGTGTGCCTTCTTCGATCTCGGTTGCCGGAAAGGTGAAAATCCCTTCTGGAATTGCATCAACGGGCCATCTGACCAGACGCACATCGTCTTTTGTCAGGCGCTCGCCATATTTGATCTGGCGTTTAACCACAAAAACCTGAACCGTATCGACCATGCTATCCGCAAGGGCCTGAAGTTCGGCCGTTTTAGCCTGCGAGGTGCTAATGAACCCCTTGGCCATGTAAACTGCGAAGCCGGCCAGCCCAAGACCCAAAATCAGGACCAACCCAAAAACCATCCGCATGATATATCCTTTCGTCTACCGTGCCCCTTGTGCGCTCGACTGCATCGGGGCTTTGAAAATTGCTCAATTACCACCATGCTTCTTAATTGCGGCAAAAGAGTGGACAAAAGACGGGTTTTCTATGGAATGTTGCCTATTGCGGCACAAAGCGTTTTGAAAACCAGGTTTTGTTAGAAAGTTGTTGTGAGTTGCGTGTTGCCAATAAATGACCCAAGGTTATTCGACTGATCAGTCGCTTTTGAACCAACAACTGCGATCACAGCCAGGCCAAGCCCAACGATACCAGCGGTTAGAACGACCCAGTCAACGGTGACTGCACCGTCTTCGGATTCCACAAATTCCATAATAGTATTCAACATTTCACTCTCCATTAGTGTTACCTATAGTTTCTGTGTTCTATGGATTGAAACTATTTACGCACTGTGGCGAGAATATGGATTGTTCGTGAAAAAAAACAGGCGAAGCAACTATTTGTGAGGTTTTCCCTGCCCCAAACGAAAAAGCCGCGTCCGGTTAGGGGCGCGGCTCTTAATCGACTTCAAGCCTTGCGACTTAGAACGATGTCGAGATTGTTTGAGTGGTCAGCTGAGTGCCGATTTTGTTAGTCAGCGCTTCGGTGCCGTCGGAAACAACTGACATAACTGCCAGGCCCAGGCCCACGATAGCGGCTGTCAGAACAACCCAGTCAACGGTTACGGCACCAGATTCGTCTGCGGCGAAGTTTTTGATCATGTTAAGCATTTTGATAGTCCTTTTGAGGTGTGTGATAGTATTTCGTGCAGTCAAAAGTGCAATTGCGGGGACGCGTATATGCACTGTCTATTCAATAAAATAAGCGGTTCATTGTGGCTGAAATGTGGTCGAAGCTAGGGCTTTCTCGGGCAAATATATTTTATTTGGCCCGTACCACGGCCCCAAACGAAAAAGCCGCGCCCGGTTAGGGGCGCGGCTCTTAATCGACTTCAAGCCTTGCGACTTAGAACGATGT
>CAYYOF010000013.1:26334-52187 GCA_964473185.1 uncultured Marinosulfonomonas sp.
CCAGATTCGTCTGCGGCGAAGTTTTTGATCATGTTAAGCATTTTGATAGTCCTTTGATTTACGTTGCGCTCTTTCCACATTCCGTAGCGGGCTTCATCGGACCGGCCTCTTGTTTGGCCCTCTGTCCGCTTCGGGATGGGTATATATAACTGCTTGATTGGGGCGAGAATTTGGCAGGTATCGTACAAATTTATGCTTTTACAAAGAATATGGAGGTATTTTTATAATAGATTGATATTGCTTAATAAAGTACGTAAAATCTCTCATTGTTTAACTGAAATCACAACAAATCTCTCCCAAATCAGGCAGATTTCCTCGCATTGGTGCGCAATAAACTGGTGTTAAGCGCGATTATTTGCGACAACGGGTATAGTTAATAATAACAGGTATAGTTAATAATACCGAGGCAGAGCAGGAATCCGCATGAAGCGGCGCTTCGTAACAGTAATATCGATAGTCGCAGTGTGTCTGGCGGCTCAGGTGATGGCCGAGACGCCATCGCCATACCCGAGCTTTACCTTCAAGCGTGTGGGCGTGCCCAGCAAAGAAACAACCAACCGTATTAAGGTGCAGATAGACCCAGCTGATCAGTTGGTACCTGTCGCGGCCGCAACAGATGCCACCGCACCCGCCACACCAGACAAGACACCTGTGCTGACTGGGCTGGAGTGGTATTGGCTGGGCGTGTCGCCTAAATTGGCAAATTCCGGCCCGGGCCGGTTGCGCGATGCGGTTTTGTTTCTGGATAAGGCACCGGCTGGCAAAGCGGTGCCAACCCCGCGTTTGCAGCAAATGCAGGATATCGCCAAACAGCACGGAACTGAAATCCTGAAGGCAACAATCGGCACCGATGTATCGCCCGCACTGGTTCTGGCGGTGATCGGGATTGAATCTGCGGGCAACAGCGGTGCGGTTAGCGGGGCGGGGGCCACGGGACTGATGCAGTTAATGCCGGACACAGCCAAACGGTTCGGCGTTACGGATGCGACGATTCCCACCCAGAACATCAAAGGCGGCGTTGCTTATCTGGACTGGTTAATGAAGGAATTTGACAACGATCCAGTGATGGTGCTGGCCAGCTATAATGCGGGCGAGGGGGCGGTAAAGAAACACGGTGGCGTGCCGCCCTATGCCGAAACCCGTGCCTATGTGCCCAAAGTACTGGCCGCGTGGACCGTGGCGCGCGGATTATGTTTAACGCCGCCCGAACTGGTAACGGACGGCTGTGTATTTGCAATTAGATCGGTGGCATCGAAATGAGTGATAATAAACCGTTGGTGCTGGATGTGGACGGCACATTCCTGAAAACCGACATGCTATTTGAAAATTTCTGGGCTGGTCTGGGGCAAAACCCTTTTGCAACGCTAAAGGCGGCGTTTAGCCATTTGCGCGATCCCGCCCGCCTGAAACAGGAACTGGTTAATATCGCTGATCTGCGCACCGACCTGCTGCCGGTGAATGCCGAGATCAAGGCGGTGGCCGATGAAACCTTGGCGTCAGGCCGCGAAGTGGTGCTGGCCTCGGCCTCGGATCAGGCGCTGGTGGCACGGTTGGCGCAGGATCACGGGTTAAGTGCGCAGATTTTTGCCTCCGACGGGACAACCAATATGAAAGGCGCTACCAAAGCCGATGCTTTGGTTAACGCATATGGCGAGGCCGGGTTCCATTATGCCGGAAACGACAAAGTTGATCGCGCTATTTGGGATCATGCGGATGGGGCGCTGATTATTGGCAAACACGCCGGTATCGCGCGCGATCTAACAGCAGCAGGCAAACAGGTGGCGCAATATTCAGGCGGCTGGAAAATGCGCGACCTGATCCGCGCCTTTCGCCCGCACCAATGGGTTAAAAACATCCTGCTGGTGCTGCCGATGATTGCCGCCCATAATTTTGGCCTCCCCACCCTGTTGATGGTGCTGCTGGGGATGATCGCGTTTAGCGCTGCTGCCTCGTCTATATATATAGTGAATGATTTGCTGGATCTCGAGGCCGATCGCCTGCACCCCAAAAAACGCCACCGCCCGTTTGCCGCGGGCACTGTGCCGATCGGTGTGGGGATGGTGGCCAGCATCGGGCTGGGGGCCTTAGCGCTAGGGGTCGGTGCGTATCTTGGTTCTGCCTTCTTGCTGGTGGTCACAGTCTATATGGTGCTGTCGCTGGTCTACTCGTTACGCCTAAAACGGATGCGCTGGGTGGATATCGCCACATTGGCCAGCCTATATACCTTGCGCGTGGTGGCGGGGGCGGCGGCCAGCGGGGTTAGTGCCTCGGGCTTTATGCTGATCTTTATCTTTCCGGTGTTCATCTCGCTTGGTTGCGTGAAACGGTTAACGGAACTGACACTGGCCACATCGGACGAGCGTTTGCCGGGCCGCGGGTACGGGCGACCGGACCGCGAGGATTTACTGAATGTGGCGGGGCTTGGCACCGTCGGCGCATTGCTGATCTTCTTTCTCTACAGTTTTAGCGAACAGGCAACAGAACTATATGCGACGCGCTGGTTGCTGTGGGTTGGGTTGCTGCCGCTGGCGTGGTGGCTGATCCGTATGGTGCGGCTGGGCTACCTTGGTAAACAGGATTACGATCCGATTGTTTTTGCGATGACTGACAAGCGCGGCATCGGCATCCTGATGATTCTGCTGTCGCTGATGTTCTACTCGGCTGGGCTGTGGCAGGAATGGTTCGGGATTTGAGCACTGAAGCAAAACTTCCGTTATCAGGCATTCGCGTGCTGGATGCCTCTACCTTCATCGCTGGGCCGTCCTGTGCGGCCCTGCTGGGTGAATTCGGCGCTGATGTGATCAAGGTTGAACACCCCAATGGGGGGGACCCGCTGCGCCGTCTTGGCACCGATTGTGGCGGCGATGGATCGCTGCTGTGGTTGAGCGAGGGTCGCAATAAGCGCTCGGTCACGCTGAACCTTGGCACCTCGCGCGGGGCTGAAATGTTTCGCGATATGGCGGCCAAAGCGGACGTTGTGATCGAAAACTTCCGCCCCGGCACGTTTGATCGCTGGGGCCTTGCGTTTGAAACCCTGCGCGCCGCCAACAAGGGACTGATCATGCTCAAAGTGTCAGGGTACGGTCAGGATGGCCCTTACCGTGACTTGCCCGGATTTGCCCGCATAGCGCACGCTGTGAGCGGCCTTAGTCATTTGACCGGCGAGGTGGGCGGCGCCCCCCTAACCCCCGGATCGACATCACTGGCCGATTATATGTCCGGCCTATACGGTGTCATCGGCATTATGATGGCGCTGCGCAGCCGTGATGTGTCAGGGCAGGGGCAGATGATTGATGTCGCGCTATATGAATCGGTGTTTCGGGCACTGGATGAAATCGCGCCAGCCCACGCGCTAAAGGGCACGGTGCGGGGCCGACAGGGTATCCATACCGTCAATGCCTGCCCACACGGGCATTTCCAATGCAAGGATGGTAAATGGGTCGCCATCGCCTGCACCAATGATAAAATGTTCGACCGTTTGGCGGTGGCAATGGGGCAACCCGATCTGGCCACAGCGGACCGTTACCAAACCGTGAAATCACGCATTGATGACGAGGATACGGTGAACCGGATTGTGCAGGACTGGACCGGCGCACAGTCCCAGACCGACATCCAGAACGCCTGTAACGCGGGCGAAGTGCCGTGCGGGGCGATCCTGTCGATTGACGAAATCCTGAAGGATCCACAATACGCCGCCCGCAAAACCCTGACCGATATGATGGTCGAAGGCGTGGGTGAACTGCCGTTCCCGTCGCCTCTGCCGCGCCTGTCCGAAACGCCCGGGCAGCTAAACTCGCTCGGCCCGAAACTAGGCGCTTCAAACGAGGCTATATATAGAGAGTTACTGGGCCTGTCAGAAACCGACCTAATCCAACTTAAAAAAGACGGCGTTATCTAGCCCCATCATTGTTCCACAAATATCCGCGCCGCAGGCATAGAATCTCTTTAGATCGACATCTTCTTAAAGATAAATTCAGGGATCGACCGGATGATCAGCATAATATAGCGCCAGAAAAACGGCGTGTAGATCACGTTCTTCTTCTTACGCACCGCTTTCAGAATATCCGCAGCCACCTTTTCGGGTGTGGCAACTAGAAACATCCCCTCGATCCCCCACGTCATGCCCGTGTCGACAAACCCGGGTTTCACCGTCACCACATGCCCACCGGCGCGGGTCAAACGATTGCGCAGGCCCGACAGATATGTGGCAAATCCCGCCTTGGCCGCACCGTATACATAGTTGCCAATGCGCCCACGGTCCCCCGCGACGGACCCCACACCAACCACACAGCCACCGCCGCGCTGCTCCATTTCAGGCGCGATGCCTTGCAGGAACGTGGCAGGGCCGCTGAAACTGTCGATCACCGTGCCTTCAATTAATGACGGGTCCGCATCAATGTCGTCCTGAGGTGGCATCGAGCCAACAAAGACCGCAACATTGATCATACCATCCTCGCGGATAGCCTTCTTATAGATCGGCGCAAATGTTTCGCGCTTGCGGGCGTCAAACTTTACTGCCTCACCCGTCTGCGCCCCGTAGGCCACGCAATCGGCCGCCGTGCGTTTCAAATCGTCCATGTCGCGGCCAGCCAGCAATACGCCATGGCCCTGCTCGGACACAGCCCGCGCAAACGCTTTGGCCATCGATGATGTGGCCCCTAATATGATCCAGGTCTCGCTCATTTTGTGCTCCTCAGATCAAGTCGGCGAATAATGTCGGTGATGAAATTCCCGTCGGGGTCGGCTTTGGCCACCTCATCGACGTATTTTGTATGCTCTCTATACATAGGCTTTATCCGCGCCCCCTTGGCCAATGAATCCTTGGCCAGATATAGCCGCCCATCCGCCACCAGCGCCATTTCTTCCAGCATATGGATCAATGCCTCGGCGCCTGCACGGTTGGGGAAATCGACGGCCAGTGTGTAGCCCTCCATCGGAAAGGACATATAACCGGCCCGTCCCGCCCCCATGCGTTTCACAACAGCCAATGGCGACGCCATGCCGGAATGGGTGATTTTTTCCAGTATCTCGCGTAGCGCACCGGCTTGCTCGATGGGCACCACGCATTGAAACTGGTGGAACCCGCGTTTGCCATATAGGCGGTTCCAGTTGCGGATCGCATCCAGCGGGAAAAAGAATTCGCTGATCGGTTTAACCGATGTGCGGCCGAATTTTGGCACCCGTCCGTAATACATCTTGTTGAACAGCCGCACGATGGGTTTGGACAGCGCGAACGACGGGGCGTTAAACGGCACGGAACGGGATTTCTTTGGTTTGGGAATTAAACCGGCACCGGTTTCGCCTTCTTCCAGAATACCGCGGCCCAGCGCATCACCCTTGGCGGTGGCATCAATCCAGCCGACTGAATAGGTGGCGTCCGAATTGTCCAGCGCCTCAAGGAAATCATCCCAGCCCTCAATTCGGCGCTCGGTCACCATCATCACATCGCCCTTGCAGGGGATCATTTGCAATTTGGCCGTGGCAATCACACCGGTTTGTCCCAGCCCGCCAACCGTCGCCTTGAACAGGCCGGCGTTGCGTTTTGGTCCGATCACTTGTTTCTTGGTGCCGTTCAGCAAGGTCAGGCTGACCACATGCTGCCCGAACGACCCGATCCCGTGGTGGTTTTTGCCATGCACGTCATTAGCAATACAGCCACCAACCGTGGCAAACCCAGTGCCGGGCATCACCGCAGGCAACCAGCCGCGTGGCGCGAATATCCGCGCCAGCTCGCCAATCTGGCAGCCGCCCTCGACCTCAATAATGCCCGTGGCCTCGTCAAACCCCAGTATCCGGTCCATCCGCGTCATATCAATCACGCGGCCACCATCATTCAGCGACGTGTCCCCGTAAGAACGGCACATGCCGATTGCGGGGGCGGGCGCCTCGCTCAGTAAAGCATCCAGCGCCGATGCGCGTTCGGGACGGGCCAATTCACCCGTCGCAGTATGAACCCGGCCCCAGCCGGCATAATCAGCGGTTTTCCAGCGCATGTTTTGTCCTTAATGAAATTCGTTCGGCAAAGGGGAACACAGCCATCCCGATGCCAATGGCAAACCACAGTGTTGTGATCCGTATGATTGCAGTTGCGGGCAGGCCTACTTCCAACGGCACGCCTTGGGTCATCAGCAAGGCAACCATCGCCGCCTCGGCCCCGCCAACACCTCCGGGCGATCCTGTAAGGCCACCAGCGAGGGTTGAAAAGATAAAGATAGCCACAGCCATCGCAAACCCGATGTCAGTCCCAAGCCAGCCCAATAGCAAATAAAACGCGTACCCTTCGGCCATCCAGCCGATCAGGCCAAGGCCAAGGGCCGTCAGCATCACAGGGGTGTTTGAAAACTGTTTCAAGGATCGCGCAGCCATGCGGACGCGGCCAAACAGGCGGGGTTTGCGGCCAATGGCCTTATAAATGTATGTCACCACTGCCGACAGCAGGGCAGGGCGCGTCGCCACCACAGCCAGCACAATAGCAAGCAGGGTTATGGGCAGGGCACCGGCAATACCGGTTGTGGTTAATGAAACCGACAGGCCCAGAATAATCGCAATCGCCGCAAGGTCCAGTGCGCGGTCCATCAGAACCAGCGGCGCTGTGCGCTCTATCGCCCATCCGGTTTCGCGCTTCAACCAGCGCATGCGGATCAACTCGCCCACCCGCCCCGGTGTCACGCTCATGGCAAAGCCACCCAGAAAGTGGCGCATGTCTTGTAATAATCCTGTGGGCAGGCCCAACCGGCGGGCAAACAAATGCCAACGTATGCCGCGCAGCAAATAATTGACCAGCGACAGCGCCAACAAGATTGCAATGTGGGACAGGGACAGTTTGGCAAGCTGCGCCTTGGTCTCGTCCCAGCCCGTTGCGGCGGCCATGCCGATCAACCCGACCAGCATCAATGCAAACAAGCCACCCAGAAACAGCATATCGCGCCCGCGCCGTGGTGCGGGGTGGGGCAATGCGTGGGGTCTTGCCTGATTATTTGTGCTGCTCATACTCATTACCAGCCGTTTAGGAGCTAATTGGGGCGATAATATGAAGCTGTTGCTGATTTTGAAACAATAAAGATGTTTTCAGCTTCTGCTCGGTGTTCTGATCTGCGTTTTGCGTCCCTTTGGAGGTGAAATTCACCTGAAACGGGCTAAAATACCCCCTTATTCTGTAATAATCCGGCTGAATTATCACCAAACCTCTGGGCTGGTTGTGAAACCTGAGCGTGTAATATTACAAACCGGCCTGATCTTGACTGGTAAATTGAAACATAGCGGCCTTGGCCAAAATTTTGCCCTGAAAAATAGCTGATTTTGTTCATCCGCACGATTGTCTGTGCATGCATGCACACACGGGGGCGTTACCTCACGGTTCTGTGCGTTGTAGTGAGGGTGCTCCATGCCTAAATTCAACTCATCGGAAGGCAATAACGCCTCCACAGGAAAACAAAACTGAAACGAAATTGGAGACCTAAAATGAAACGCATTATCCTTACAACTGCTCTGGCCCTTTCCTTTGCTGCACCTGCATTTGCCGACGCTGGCTCTTACTCAACCGCAGAAAAAGTGCGGTTGCACTTTGCAGCATCCGAAACCGGCCCTGACAAGGTGGTTTTTTTCAGCGCCAATAAAGGTCACAGCGAACGGGCCGCCCAGATTTTCGCTGTAATCGATGCTGAAGACACAGGCACCCGTGGCCTGCCAGTTCTGGCCGGGCAGTCGATCAATATGTCTTCAAAAGGTGGCCACAACGCGGTTGCTACAGCAATCTTTGCCGAAATGGTTGCATCCGAGGATGCAGCTGACAAATAAACCTGCGACCATTCGCAACATCAGAAAAAGGGTCCCGAATCGGGGCCCTTTTTTTTTGTTTATCGGCTTAAACCAGTGTCGCTTCGGTCGCGGCTTCCAATTGTTCCTGTGTCACATCAGGGGCCAGTTTGACCACCTTCAATCCCTTATCTGTCACGTCCAGCACACCCAGATTGGTGATAATCCGGTCAACCACGCTCTTGCCAGTAAGTGGCAGGGTGCATTCCTTCAGGATTTTACTATCGCCATGTTTGTTGGTGTGGTCCATCACCACCACCACGCGGCCAACACCTGCCACCAGATCCATCGCGCCGCCCATACCCTTGACCAGTTTTCCCGGGATCATCCAGTTGGCCAGATCGCCGTTTTCGGCAACCTCCATCGCGCCAAGGATCGCCATGGCGATTTTGCCACCGCGGATCATCGCAAAAGACGCGGCGCTATCGAAATAGGCGGTTTGCGGCAGCTCGGTGATGGTCTGTTTGCCAGCATTGATCAGGTCGGCGTCGATATTTTCCTCGGTCGGGAATGGTCCCATCCCCAACATGCCGTTCTCTGATTGCAACGTCACGTTAACCCCGTCGGGGATGTAGTTTGACACCAGCGTCGGGATGCCGATGCCAAGGTTCACATACCAGCCATCTTGCAGTTCTTGTGCGGCCCGTTCGGCCATTTGATTGCGATCCCACATGGCTTATCCCTTCGACACTGTGCGTTGTTCGATCCGTTTTTCGTGATCGCCCTGAATGACCCGGTGCACATAAATGCCCGGCAAGTGGATCGCGTCAGGGTCCAGCGTGCCAACCGGCACGATCTCTTCCACCTCGACTACACAAACCTTGCCGCACATCGCGGCGGGCGGGTTGAAATTACGGGCAGTTTTGCGGAACATCAGGTTGCCGGTTGCGTCGGCTTTCCATGCCTTAACGATGGCCAGATCGGCGACAATGCCGCGTTCCATGATGTAGGTTTCGCCGTCGAAATCCTTGTGCTCCTTGCCATCGGCAATCACCGTGCCAACGCCGGTTTTGGTGTAGAAACCGGGGATGCCCGCCCCACCGGCCCGCATCCGTTCGGCTAGCGTGCCTTGGGGGTTGAATTCCAGCTCTAATTCACCGGACAGATACTGGCGCATGAATTCGGCGTTTTCACCCACATAGGATGAAATCATCTTTTTGACCTGCTTGGTTTGCAGCAAAATGCCGATGCCAAAATCATCAACGCCCGCGTTATTCGATGCGAATGTCAAATCCTTGGTGCCCGCGTCCCTGATGGCGCTTAGCAGCAGTTCGGGAATACCGCACAGCCCAAAACCGCCAGCGGCTATGAACATGCCGTCCTGCAACAGACCATCCAGTGCGTCAGCGGCTGATGGGAAAATCTTGTTCATATGGTGGCCCCCGAGGTTATGTCACTTGCAACGATTTGTGACGGGGGCCGCTTCAAGAGTCAATCAACGCCTTCAAGCTTTCTTGGCGACCAGCTTCTTTTTCGCGGCCGGTTTCTTCTTGGCCGCAGGCTTCTTCTTAGGCGCAGCCTTGCGGCGCCCGCCCTTTTTCGCCGCTTTCGCGGTGATCAATTCCACTGCGATGTCCATCGTCACGTCAGCCGGCTCCACGTCCTTGGGCAACGTCGCGTTGACCTTGGCCCATTTCACATATGGTCCGTAACGCCCGTCCATCACATTGACGGGGCCGCCCTCGGTTGGGTGTTCTCCCAATTCTTTCAATGCCTTGGCAGCTGTGCGCCCGCGTCCACCTTTGGCTTTCTTCTCGGCGATCACTTCAACTGCGCGGTTCATGCCGATGGTAAACACCTCTTCGACATCCGGAATGTTGGCGTATAGTTTTTGCTCTTTGCCATCGTCATCAACGGTAGTGTGCATCACATACGGGCCATAGCGTCCGATGTTGGAATGCACAGGGCCACCATCTGGATGGTCACCAATAAAGCGCGGCAGACTAAGCAGAGTCAGCGCTTTTTCCAGCGTCATATCCTCTTGCTGCCATCCTTTGGGCAGGGAGGCGCGTGGTGGTTTTTTAACCTCTTCGGTTGGCTCGCCGCGTTGCACGTATGGGCCGAACCTGCCTGAACGCAGGCTGATTTCATCGCCCTCGTCCGTGCCCAGAACACGATCAGCATTGGCGTCATTTTCGCCACCGATCGGGCGGGTATAGCGACATTCTGGGTAGTTGCCACAGCCAACAAATCCACCGGATTTAGAGGTTTTCAGGTGTAGCTTCCCTTCGCCACACAATGGGCAAACCCGTGGGTCTGACCCGTCTTCGCGCGGCGGATAAAGCGAGGGTGCGAGTGCCGCATCCAGTTTGTCCAGCACTTCGGAAATGCGCAGATCACTGGTTTCGGCGATTGCGGCGGAAAAATCCTTCCAGAACCGATCAAGCACGTTTTTATAGTTGCGTTCGCCAGCCGACACATCGTCCAACTCTTCTTCCAGATTGGCGGTGAATTCATAACCGACATATTTGCGGAAAAAGTTCAGCAGGAAGATGGTGACCATCCGGCCCTTGTCTTCAGGAAACAGGCGGTTTTTGTCTTTGCGGACATACTCGCGGTCCTGAATTGTGGTGATCACCGACGCATAAGTGGACGGGCGGCCAATGCCCAGTTCTTCCATGCGTTTGACCAGTGTCGCCTCGGTAAAACGGGGGGGGGGCTGGGTGAAATGCTGCTCGGGCGTGACGCTGTTTTTGCCTACGCTATCGCCCTCGGCAACCTGCGGCAGACGCTTGTCATCGCCATCAACAACGCTGTCATCACGGCCCTCTTCATAGACTTTCATAAAGCCGTCAAACAGCACAACTTGCCCCGTGGCGCGCATCACGATCTGGCCATCAGCGCTGCCTACATCCACGGTGGTACGCTCCATTCGGGCCTGTTCCATCTGGCTCGCCAGCGTGCGTTTCCAGATCAGATCATAGAGCTTGCGCTGGTCGGCCTCGAGCCGAGCCAACTGCCCCGCATCCACCGACATGTCGGTGGGGCGGATACATTCGTGGGCTTCTTGTGCGTTCTTGGCCTTGTTTTTATAGACCCGCGGGCTGGCAGGCACGTAATCCTTGCCATAGCGCGTCTCGATTTCGGCCCGTGCGGCGGTGATGGCTTCGGGGGCCATGTCGATGCCGTCGGTCCGCATATAGGTGATGTATCCGGCCTCATACAGGCGCTGCGCGGTGCTCATGGTCTGGCGGGCGCCAAAGCTGAATTTGCGGCTGGCCTCTTGTTGCAGGGTCGAGGTCATGAACGGGGCGGACGGGTTGCGGTTGGCCGGTTTTGCCTCGACCTTTTGCACCGTCAGATCGCGGCTGTTGACGGCTTGAACAGCCAATTCAGCGGCGGTGGAATTTTTCAGATCGAATTTGTCCAGCTTGTTGCCCGCAAGATGGGTCAGGCGGGCGTCAAAACTTTGGCCGCGCGGGGTGGCCAGTTGCGCTTTCACGCTCCAGTATTCGCGGGCGTTGAACGCCTCGATCTCCATCTCGCGCTCTACAATCAGGCGCAGGCAGACGGATTGCACGCGGCCTGCCGATTTAGCGCCGGGCAGTTTGCGCCACAGCACCGGCGACAGGTTGAACCCGACCAGATAGTCCAGCGCGCGGCGCGCCAGATAGGCTTCGACCAATGGCATGTCGACTTGGCGCGGGTTTTTCATCGCTTCGGTGACAGCCGATTTGGTGATGGCGTTGAACACCACGCGGCTGACGGGGGTATCTTTTTTGATCGCTTTGCGCTTGCGCAGCGCCTCTTCCAGATGCCAGCTGATCGCCTCGCCTTCTCGGTCAGGGTCGGTTGCGAGGATCAGTTCGTTGTCGTCTTTCAGGGCATCGGCGATGGCTTTGACGTGCTTGCGGGAATCATATCCGATTTCCCATTTCATCTCGAATTCATTGTCAGTGTCGACCGACCCGTCTTTTGGCGGCAGGTCACGAACGTGGCCATAAGAGGCCAGCACAGTATAGTTATCCCCCAGATATTTATTGATAGTTTTGGCTTTGGCTGGGGATTCAACGACGACAACGGGCATGAAATTCCTCTCGACTCGCAAACAGATCTAATGGCGGCGCAAAAGAGAGGTGATCGGGTGGAATGTCAATGGGGTATAGAACCCGAGCTTAATGAGCGAGGGATAAAAGCCCACCGGCGGCGCGGATGATTTTACCATCCAGTTCCAGATTAAGCAGTTCGGGTGTGACCTGCTGGCTGGTCAGATACAGATCGCGGATCAATTGGTCTTCGGCCACGGGGCTGGGGCCAAGGCGGGCCAGAATTTCGCTGTGCAGGTTCGCGGTGTCGCGCAATGTGCGGGTCGGGCGTTCTGGCGTTGCGGGTTCGGTTCGGGGGGCGGGCTGCGCGGCTGAAATGGCCTCGATCACATCGGTGGCGGACCTGACCAATGTGGCCCCGTCGCGCAGCAATGCGTTGCAGCCAAAGGCGCGGGCGTCAAACGGATGGCCTGGCACAGCCAGCACATCGCGACCCTGATCCAACGCGTCTTTGGCGGTGATCAGGCTGCCGGAGCGGGCGGCGGCCTCGACCACAATCACGGCTTTTGCAAGGCCGGATATGATGCGGTTGCGGCGCGGGAAATGGCGGGCCTGTGGCTGGGTGCCCATGGCGATTTCGGATAAGCGTAGGCCGGATTTGCCAATGTTATCCGTTAGTTCTGCGTTCTCTTTTGGATAGATAACATCAACGCCACCTGCCTGAACCGCGATGGTGCCGCCTTTGAGGGCCGCGAGGTGGGCGGCAGTGTCAATGCCACGGGCCAGTCCCGAAACTACGACAAACCCTGCCTCATTCAGACCTTCGGCCAGTTTGCGGGCCATACGGGTGCCCAATGATGATGCGTTGCGCGCCCCGACCATCGCCACCATCGGGCGCGACATCAGGGTGAGGTCGCCGATGGCCCAAAGGATCGGCGGGGGATCGGGAATGTCGGCAAGGGCGGACGGGTAATTGGCGTCATTATAACAGATCATTTGCGCACCCGCCGCCTGTGCCGCCTTAATTTCGGAAATGACCACCCCTTCGGGGCAACTGGTGTAATCCTGAACACCAGCAGTGTGGGCAATTTCGGGGAGGGCCGCAAGAGCCGCACGGGCGTTGCCGTGTTCGCCCATCAGGCGAAAAAACGTCGAAATCCCGACTCGGCGTGATCGCAATAGACGAAGCCACAACACCCGTTCTTCATTCGTCTCGGGTGGGGTGAGGGTGGGGTGAGAAGAGAATAAATCTTCGGTCATCATGGCTCCGTCTATATGCCGGACCACTATGGGGCCAAGATGATTAACGGGGGATTAACCGACAAAAAGTTTCTTATTTAAGTTGTTTTGTCAGGATCAGGCAGGGCAGCATGTAGGGGTCATTCAGGGTTTGCAGGGGGACGTGCTTTATGACATCCCCGTCCCAGCCGCCTCGTCGATAAAATGCCTGTGCACGCTGGTTTTCGGGCAGGACGTAGAGCTGCGCAACCTTAACACCATTGGCCGCGAGGCGTTTTTCGCCCGCTTGTAGCAAGACGTTTGCGGTATCAGCGCCACGGGCGGCAGGGGCGACGTAGAACTGGTAAATCTCGTCCTCGATCACGGTGCAAAACCCGATGGGTGCGCCGACGGGGCCAACCACATCGGTATCGGCCAGCATGTTTTCCATGCGGATGCGCAGACTGGCGTGGTCGCGTAAGCCTATGAGTTCATTGGGAACATGATCCGCGTGGGCCTCATGCCAGCCGTCATGCCAGATGTCGGTCAAAGCATCGAGATCGTCAATGGTGGCTGGGCGCGTGGTGGGCAAGGCGCTGTCCTTTAGGTGGGATTTCAGGCGCTGTTTTATATCACGGACGGCGCGATTCCCATCCTTGATCACGCCTTGGGTTACCATTTGGGCGTGAACAGCCGCCGACGCATCCGCATTAATGCCGAGCACCGATTTCAGCATGGTCGGAGTGCAGGTGCTGTGCATCGCCATCAGGTAACTGGCCCAAGATGCGGCCCCTGTGGACACGATGGCCGGAGCGGCGGCGGGGGTCGCGGCGGCTGTGGCGAGTGCGCTAGCGGGCATGGCGGGGGCGGCTAATATCGCGGCGAGGCGGGTGGTAAATTGGCGTCTGTTCATCAAAGGTATATGGGGCGTGCGGCGGGTAATTGCGAGTGGTTCGCAGGGAAAAGGGCGATTTTGGGCTATATGAATTGCATATGAATTCCATATGAATCGCATATGACAAATTTGCGGGTTTCGGAGAGCTTGCCCCAACCCGCGTCTTGTCGCATCATGGTTGAAAGCCAAAGAATGAGGGACAAGTTGAGCGAGATATTGAAATATCCGAACAAGAACCCGTGGTATGTGCTGGCGACGATTTATGGCGAACAGGCGGAGGATGCGTCATGGGTGAAAAATAACGGGGAACTGGCGGCGAAAAATCGGCGGGCGTGGAATGGCTGGTTTTGTGCAGATCTGAGCGCGGAAGAGCGCAAGGACAGGGCCGATAAGACAGGGCTGGAGGTGGCAGATTTGATGCCACTGGGCAAGAATGTGATAGCGGATATAACCAAAAGGTTGCGTGAACGGCTGAAGGATCAGAAAGCCGAATTGCCCGACAGAACCGAAGATATTGATTTCAAACAGTTGTATTTTTCAAAATTTGTTCATTTTGAAAAATTTGTCTTTGAAACAAACTGCGATTTCCGTTCCTCGACGTTCAGCCGTGATGCTTATTTCCCCTCCTCTATGTTCAGCGGTCATGCCGATTTCAAGTCCTCGACGTTCAGCGATGAAGCCGATTTCAGTTCTGCCAAATTCAAATCCACCACACAGTTTATTGATGCGCGGTTTGAAACGCATGTGCCAGAGTTTCACGGGGCGGAGTTGTTTGAAAAGACCTTGTTTCCAACCAACGCAAATGATGATGGTAATTGGCCCCCTAGGGCTGTTGGAGAGAATAAGTCCGAGGGCCAAATACCCGTTGAAGAGCAAGCCTTTGCCTATAACCGTTTGCAACAATTTATGAACAAAACCATGCGGATTGACGAGGAGCAGTTTTTCCACCGCATGGAGATGCGTTGCAAAGGCAAGATAGATGGCGGTGCCTATGACTTGTTGCATACGCTATTTGATGCGGTTTCCGAATACGGTAACAGTGTTTGGAAGCCTGTGAGCTGGTTGATCGGTTTATGGTTTGTTGGCTGGGTTGCCTACCTTCACAAAAGCCCGATAATATTTGGAGAAGCTCCAGTTTGGAAAGCAGCGGGCTGGAGTTTTGCCAAAATATTTTCGTTCTTTGGCCTGCAAAAGCGTTATTTTGAAGTTGATGGATTAAGCTCAGCAATCCAAGTGGTTGGCGGTGTGCAAACTGTGGCTGGGTTTGTCCTGCTGTTTTTCCTTGGTCTGGGGTTAAGGAACAGGTTCAGGTTGCGGTAAATAGCGACCCCCGTCATTTCGCAAAAATGTCAGCGCCCGCCCGTGGGGGCGGATCGGGCGCTGACATTTTTGCGAAATGCCTAGCCAGCGCCGCCGACTGTTATTCCGCCGATCATTAGGGTGGGTTGGCCGACGCCCACCGGCACCCATTGGCCTGCTTTGCCGCAGTTGCCGATGCCGGGGTCCAGCGCCATGTCATTCCCAATCGCGCGGATTTGTTTCATGGCGGCGGGGCCGTCGCCGATCAGGGTTGCGCCCTTGACCGGAGCGCCGATTTTGCCGTTCTCAACGCGGTAGGCCTCGGTGCAGCTGAACACGAATTTACCATTCGTGATGTCGACCTGACCGCCGCCAAAGCCGACGGCATAAATCCCGTCCTTCAGGTCGGCGATGATGTCGGCGGGGGTCGCGTCGCCGCCCAGCATGATGGTGTTGGTCATGCGTGGCATCGGGGCGTGCGCATAGCTTTGGCGGCGTCCGTTGCCGGTGGGGGCCACGCCCATGAGCCGCGCGTTCTGGCGGTCTTGCATGTAGCCGACCAGAATGCCGTCCTCGATCAGGGTGTTTTTGCCCGTGGGGGTGCCTTCGTCATCAAAGCTGAGGGAGCCACGACGGTCGGGGATGGTGCCGTCGTCAATCACGGTGACGCCGCGCGCCGCGACCTGTTGGCCGATCAGGCCGGAGAACGCCGAGGTGCCTTTGCGGTTGAAGTCGCCTTCCAGCCCGTGCCCGACCGCCTCGTGCAGCAGGATGCCGGGCCAGCCGTTGCCCAGCACGATGTCCATTTGGCCTGCGGGGGCGGGGACGGCCGATAGGTTTACCAGCGCGATGCGCAGGGCCTCACGCGCCACCGGCTCCCAATGGTCGCGGGTGATCAGCATGGTTAGGCCCGCGCGTCCGCCGCCACCTGTGCCGCCGCTTTCGCGCCGCCCGTTCTGCTCGACGATCACCGAGATATTGACGCGGGACATTGGGCGGGTGTCGCGGATGATGCCGCCTTCGGGGCGCAGGATTTCGATTTCCTGAATGGATGCGGCGATGGTGGCCGAGACCTGAATGACGCGTTTGTCCAGTGAGCGGGCAAATTCATCAATCTCGCGCAGGGTGTCGATTTTGACGGGGAAGCTGGCGTCGTCCATCGGGTTTTGGTCGGAATACAGCCGCTGGTTGGTGGGCGCGGGCGCGTCGGCCCATGTGCCGCCACCATCGCCAACGGCAAGGCGCACGGTTTGCACGGCGCGTTTTATCGCGGCGTTGGTGACTTCGGTGGAATGGGCGTAGCCAGCGGTTTCACCTTTGACAGCCCGCAGGCCGAAGCCTTCGGAGGCATCATAACTGGCGGTTTTCACACGGCCATCGTCAAACACCAGCACCTCGGAGCGGTGGCGTTCAAGGTAAAGTTCGCCATCATCAGCCCCATCTGTTGCCTGTCGCAACAAGGATAGCGTTTGATCCATATCAAGTTTTGTTTCGAGCGGGCGATAGGTGTTTTCCGACATTTCAGGTGTCCTTTTTTGGCGAAAACCGCATAAAACGGTCATTTGCCGCCTGTGTGGTCTTGATCTTGATAGGTGTAATATGGTCTTACCACATATAGAAACAACAAGATTTGTATCATCGTCTGATTGATGTAGATCAACTGGGATCAAAAAACAAAGGCCTTTGGTAAATAAGGGCCAACCGGACAGGGACAGAATATGCGCTTTTTTACAATGCTATCAGGCCTTTGGGCCACAGCCTTCGTTACTCTCTCGGGGGCGGCTGCTTTTGCACAGGACGCACTTGGCGATCTTGAAGTTATCGGCAAGCCGATTCCCAAGGGATTGAATTTTCAACCGGCAAGCACGTCGATCATGAAAGATCTGGTCTGGCTAGACAATATGGTGCTGTGGATCATTACAGTGGTTACCATCTTTGTGACGTTACTGCTGCTTTATGTGATTGTCCGCTTTAACCGCAAAGCAAACCCGACGCCTGCCGGTTTTACTCACAATTCACCACTGGAAATCGCGTGGACGCTGGTTCCGATTATCATTCTGGTGTTCATCGGCGCATTTTCACTGCCGGTGCTGTTCAACAGTCAGGAAATTCCCGAGGCTGATCTGACCATCAAGGTGACAGGCAACCAGTGGTTCTGGTCCTATGAATACGTCGATGACGGGCTGGAATTTGACAGCTATATGCTGGCGCGCGACGAGCTGGAAGAATACGGCTATAGCCAAGACGAATACCTGTTGGCGACGGACACGGCCATCGTTGTGCCGATTGGCAAGGTTGTGGTGATGCAGATCACTGGGTCCGATGTGATCCATTCATGGGCGATGCCAGCCTTTGGTGTGAAACAGGATGGTGTGCCGGGCCGTTTGGCGGAACTGTGGTTCAACGTTGACAAAGAAGGCATCTATTTCGGTCAGTGTTCCGAATTGTGCGGCAAGGACCACGCCTATATGCCGATCACGGTCAAGGCGGTCAGCCCTGAAAAGTACGACGAATGGCTGAAGGGCGCCAAGGTCGAGTTTTCCAACGTGACACAACCTGTCTCTGTTGCATCGAACTAATCGCAAATGAGTGACGCAAGCCTCAACACACACGCCTATTCCAACGACGCCAGCTTTGGTGACTTTTTCGCGCTGCTAAAGCCGCGGGTGATGTCGCTGGTGGTGTTCACGGCGTTTGTCGGCTTGCTGGTCGCGCCGGTTTCGGTACACCCCATCGTCGGTTTTGCCTCGATCCTGTTTATCGCCATTGGCGGCGGGGCATCGGGTGCGCTGAACATGTGGTGGGAAGCCGACATAGACGCCAAGATGAAGCGCACGCAAAACCGCCCGATCCCTGCGGGCAAGGTGACAGCGGGCGAGGCCAAGGCGTTTGGCATCACACTGGCGGTGATGGCTGTGGTGATGCTGGGCTTGGCGGCGAATCTGGTTGCGGCGGGCATTCTGGCGTTTACGATTTTCTTTTACGTTGTGGTTTACACGATGGGTCTGAAACGGATTACACCGCAGAACATCGTGATTGGCGGGGCGGCTGGCGCTTTCCCTCCGATGATCGGTTGGGCCGTGGCGACGGGCGGAATTTCAATCGAAAGCATCCTGATGTTCAGCATCATATTCATGTGGACGCCGCCGCATTTCTGGGCGCTGGCACTGTTCATGAACGATGATTACACCAAGGCGGGCATCCCGATGCTGCCTGTGGTGCGTGGCCGCCGCGTAACGCGGGCGCATATTCTGGTCTATACGCTGTTTCTGGCCCCTGTGGCTGTGGGCGCTGCGTTTACCAGCATCGGCGGGCCGGTTTATCTGGCGGCGTCAGTTCTGTTGAACCTGTGGTTCATTACGGGTGCTGTGAAAATCTGGCGCCGCGACGAGGACGCAGCGATTGCGGATAAATACCGCGCCGAGCGCAAGTTTTTCCGTGTATCGTTGCTGTATTTATTCCTGCACTTTGGTGCACTGTTGGCCGAGGGTGTGTTGCGCAACTTTGGCATGGGGGGCTGGTAGCATGGCGATAGTAAAAGAACACGAAATACACAAGCGCCGGTTTGGCCGCAATATGGGTGTTGGTCTGACGCTGCTGGCGTTTGTAGCGCTGGTTTACGGGCTGACCATAGCCAAGATGCAGACCGGTGACACAATGGAAGCCACCGATCATTCGCCCCGCATCAGCATCACACCGGTGGAGCCGAGCGAATGAGCCAGATGGACCCGAAAACCAAAACCGTTATGCAAACTGTTAGCGTTGTTGTGCTGATGGGCGGTTTGGCGTGGGCCTCGGTGCCGTTTTACAACTGGTTTTGCAAGGTAACGGGGTTTGGCGGCACGACATCTGTGGCAAGTGCTGGATCCGACACCGTTCTGGATCGCACGATAACCATCCGGTTTGATGCCTCCAAAGACCGCGATATGGCGTGGGAGTTCAAACCCATGCTGCGCGAGATGGAGTTGAAGATCGGCGAAACGGGTCTGGCGTTTTATGAGGCCTACAACCCGACCGACCGCGCCATTGCGGGCACCGCCAGCTATAACGTCGTGCCTTATGATGCCGGCGGATATTTCACTAAAATCGACTGCTTTTGTTTTGAAGAACAGGTGCTGCAACCGGGCGAACGGGTGCAGATGCCGGTGACGTTTTACGTTGATCCCGAAATTGTTGACGACCGCGATGCGAAATACATTCGCCATATCACGCTGTCCTATACATTCCACGAAACCGAACTGCCAAAGGTCGAGGCGCGATTGCTGCCTGCGGACCTAGGCCAATAGAAACTATCCCATAAACAGGGGGACACGCCACATGGCACACGAAAAGAACCACGATTATCACATTCTGGAACCATCACTCTGGCCATTGTTGGGCGCCCTATCGGCATTCATCATGCTGGGTGGTGCGGTTTACTATTTCGCCGAAGGTGGCCCATGGGTGTTCTTTGCAGGTTTCGTCGGCGTTCTATACGTCATGTATGGCTGGTGGGTGGAAGTGACCCACGAGGGCCAGACCGGCGACCACACCCCCGTGGTGCGGATCGGCCTGCGCTATGGCTTTGTTTTGTTCATCATGTCGGAAATCATGTTCTTTGCGGCGTGGTTCTGGGCGTTCTTCAAATCGGCGCTTTATCCTTTGTCGGATAATTATCCCAAGGTGGATGGTGTTTGGCCGCCTGTCGGGATCGAAACCTTTGATCCGTGGCATCTGCCGTTGATCAACACGCTGATCCTGCTGTTGTCGGGGGCTGCCGCCACATGGGCACACCACGCTTTGGTGCATGAAAACAACCGTAAGGATTTGATCACCGGCCTTGGCCTTGCCATTGTGCTGGGCGCATTGTTCACGGTGTTTCAGGCCTATGAATATAGCCACGCGGCGTTCGGGTTTACCGACGGGATTTACCCATCGACCTTTTTCATGGCCACAGGGTTTCACGGTTTTCACGTGATTGTCGGCACCATCTTTTTGGCGGTCTGTTTGATCCGCGCCAAGAAGGGGCATTTCACGCCCGAACAACACGTCGGGCTTGAGGCGGCGGCGTGGTATTGGCACTTTGTTGATGTGGTGTGGCTGTTTTTGTTCTGCGCCGTTTATATCTGGGGTGGTTAACAGAGTTTTCTTGCGCTCCGCGCGGGGATATTTATAGAACAATGATGAAGCGCGGGGGTTATGCCTTCGCGCTTTTCGTTTTCGGAGTGGGACGTTGAAAAAACGCATTATCATAGCGTTGTTGTTCGGGCTGGTCGGGGCGGGGATTCTGATCTGGCTGGGTCTGTGGCAACTGGAGCGGTTGCAGTGGAAAACCAAGATGCTGACGCAGATCGAGGCGCGGATTGGTAGCGAGCCGGTGGCTATTCCGGTTGACCCCATTTTAACGCGGGACCAGTTTATGCCGGTCAAGATGACGGGGGTGATTTTGCCGAACGAAATCCACATCCTTGCTTCGGTGCAAAAGATTGGTCCCGGGTACCGGATTATTTCAGCCTATGAAATGAATGGTGGGCGCAGGGTCATGCTGGACCGCGGGTTTGTGGCGATCAGAGCCAAGGACGCACAACGCCCCGAGGTGGCCGCCGAGATCGTCGGCAATCTGCATTGGCCGGACGAGATTAACAGCGCCACGCCTGTGCCGGATGTTAAGCGCGGCATCTGGTTTGCGCGCGATATTGTTGCAATGGCCGAGGTTTTGGGCACCGAACCTGTGTTGGTGGTGCAGCGTAACAGCAGCGAGGCCACGCTGGTAACCAGCCCGTTTCCAGTGACCAGCAGTGGCATTCCGAACCGTCATCTGGAATATGTTGTGACTTGGTTTGGACTGGCGCTTGTATGGTTGGGCATGACAGCGTATCTGATCTGGCGTATCAGGCGCGAAAGAACAGCAAAGGCAAAGTGACATGCGATATATTTCGACCCGTGGGCAAGCCCCCGATCTGAGCTTTGAAGAGGCGATGCTGACGGGGCTGGCGCGCGATGGCGGGCTGTATGTGCCTGCCGAGGTTCCGGTGATGGCGCAGGCGGACATCGCCGCGTTGGCGGGGCTGCCATATGAGGAGATCGCTTACCGCGTGATGCGCCCGTTTGTCGAGGGCAGCTTTGGCGATAGTGAATTTGCCCAGATCATTGGCCGGGCCTATGACGGATTCGGTCATGATGCGCGAGCACCTTTGGTGCAACTGGGGCCGAACCATTTCCTGCTGGAACTGTTCCACGGCCCGACCTTGGCGTTCAAGGATTTCGCCATGCAGTTGATCGGGCAGTTGTTTCAGGCGGCATTGGCCAAACGTGGTGAGCGGGTAACGATTGTCGGCGCGACTTCGGGTGATACAGGGTCGGCGGCGATTGAAGCGTTTGCCGGACTGGATTCGGTGGATATGTTCATCATGTATCCGCATGGCCGCGTGTCGGAGGTGCAGCGCCGCCAGATGACCACGCCAGCGGATAGCAACATCCATGCGCTGGCTGTGACTGGCGATTTTGATGATTGCCAAGCGCGGCTGAAGGATATGTTCAACGACTTTGATTTCCGCGACGAAGTGCGACTGGCGGGGGTGAATTCGATCAACTGGGGCCGCGTTCTGGCGCAGGTGGTTTATTACTTCAGCGCAGCAACAGCGCTGGGCGCACCGCATCGCTCGGTCAGTTTCACTGTGCCAACCGGCAATTTCGGCGATATATTTGCAGGCTACATCGCGCGTAAAATGGGCTTGCCGATTGATAAGCTGGTGATCGCCACCAACCAGAACGACATTCTGCATCGCACTTTGCAAACGGGGGCCTACAGCACCAAAGGCGTGACGCCGTCGATCAGCCCGTCGATGGATATTCAGGTCTCGTCCAACTTTGAGCGGGTGCTGTTTGACGCCTACGGGCGCGATGGCGCTGCGGTGACCCAAGTGATGGACGAGTTGAAATCGGACGGGAAATTCAAGGTGTCCCAAGGCGCGATTGATGTGTTGCGCGAGACGTTTATTTCAGGGCGTGCGTCAGAGGCCGAAACAAACGCCACCATCAAGGATATGCTGGAACGAACCGGCGAGGTTTTATGCCCGCATTCGGCGGTGGCTGTGAAGGTCGCACAGGAGCATTTAGGGGCAGAGCCGATGATCACACTGGCCACGGCCCACCCCGCCAAATTCCCCGCGGCGGTGCAGGACGCCTGTGGCATCCACCCGCCATTACCCGCCCGTATGGGAGACTTGTTCGAGAAACCAGAGCGGTTCACCCAAGTGGGTAATGATCTGGTTGAACTGACGACATTGATCCGCGAGCGTATCAAATCGTGAGTGTTGAATTTCACACCCTGAGCAACGGCTTTCGCATTGTCACTGAAAATATGCCGAGCCTTGAATCCGCTTCGTTAGGCATCTGGGTGACCGCCGGTGGCCGTCACGAGCGGGTCCTGCAAAACGGCATTGCACATTTTCTGGAGCATATGGCATTCAAGGGCACGGAGACGCGTAGCGCCTTGGAAATTGCCGAGGCAATTGAGGACGTTGGCGGATTTATCAACGCTTATACCAGCCGCGAAATGACCGCCTATTACGTGCGGGTTCTGGGGCAGGACGTGGGGCTGGGGCTGGATGTGATTTCGGATATCCTGCTTAATCCGGTGTTTGATCCAAAAGAAATAGAGGTCGAGCGCGGCGTGATCTTGCAGGAAATCGGCCAATCGCTGGACACACCGGACGATGTGGTTTTTGACTGGTTGCAAGAGGCGTCGTATCCGAAACAATCCATCGGGCGCACGATTTTGGGACCGGCAGAGCGGGTGAAATCCTTCAACCGCGATGATCTGCAAGGCTTTGTGGCCGAGCGTTACGGCCCGTCACAAATGATCCTGTCAGCGGCGGGCGCTGTGGACCATGACACCATTGTGCGCGAGGCCGAACGGCTGTTTGGTCACCTTGCAGATCGCCCTAGTGCGGCGGTTGATTTGGCACGGTTTACGGGGGGAGAGAAACGCGAGGTCAAAGACCTTGAGCAGGCGCATTTCACGCTGTCGCTGGAGGGGCCGGATTACCGCGATCCCGAGATTTACACCGCCCAGATTTTTGCCTCGGCTTTTGGCGGAGGCATGTCATCGCGGTTGTTTCAGGAAGTGCGCGAAAAACGCGGGCTGTGTTATTCGATTTTTGCGCAGGCTGGGGCATTCGCCGATAGCGGCATGATGACGATTTACGCGGGCACCAGCGGTGAGCAGCTGGGCGAATTGGCAACGCTGACGGTGGATGAAATCAAGCGTGCCGCCGACGATATGTCGGACGCTGAAGTGGAGCGGGCGCGCGCCCAGATGAAGGCCGGATTGCTGATGGGGCTGGAAAGCCCAGCTAACCGCGCCGAACGTCTGGCGCGGCTGGTGGCGATCTGGGACCGGGTGCCGCCACTGGCGGAAACCGTGGCGTTGATTGATGCAGTTGATACCCGCAAAGTGCGTGATTTTGCCGGTGGGTTGGCAGGTGCCAATGCCGCGATGGCGCTTTATGGCCCTGTGCAAGATGCGCCCACATTGACCGATCTAAAAGCGCGACTGGTGGCCTGATGCTGGGCCGTCGGCGCAAAATCCGCATTGAAACCGAGCGGATAACCTTGCGTGCGCCACAACATTCCGATTTCCGCGCATGGACTGGATTGCGCCGCAACAGCGAGGGGTTTTTAACCCCGTGGGAGCCGACCTGGAGCAAGGATCATCTGTCGCGCAAGGGGTATAGCAATCGGGTTTACTGGTCGCATCGCTCGCTGAATGCAGGATCGGCCGTGCCGGTGTTTCTGGAACGGCGCGGGGACGGGATGTTGCTGGGCGCGATCACGCTGGACAACATCCGGCGCGGCCCGGCACAGGCGGGCACGTTGGGCTACTGGATAGGTGCACCGTTCGCGCGGGCGGGCTATATGAGCGAGGCGATTGCAGCACTGGTGCATTACGCGTTCACCACGCTGGACCTAAGCCGGATCGAGGCGGCGTGTTTGCCGGAAAACAAACCGTCGCGCGGGGTGCTGGAGAAATCCGGTTTCAAATACGAGGGCGTGGCGCAAAGCTATTTGCAAATTGACGGGCGCTGGCGCAATCATGTTCTCTATGCCAACCTGCGTGGTGACAGGCGCGGCAAGACGGATGTAGGGTAAGCGATGCTGAACGCTGTCACAGAAGAATTCGAGAACGACCTGCGCGGGCAATTGCCTGACGCGACTTTTCGCCCTCTGACCACGAAATATCTGGAAGAACCACGCGGGCGCTATGCGGGCGTGACGGGGTTGCTGGTTGCGCCTGAAAACGTTGACGAAGTGGCGGCTGTGGTGCGCAGTTGCGGGGCCGCGCAGGTGGGCGTTGTGCCATACGGTGGCGGTACGGGACTGGTTGGTGGGCAGGTGATGCCGGATGGTCCAGCACCTGTGATCCTGTCGTTGGAGCGGATGCGCAAAATACGGGCCATTTGGCCGGACGAGAACGTGCTGGTGGCCGAGGCGGGCGCGGTTTTGCAGGATGTTCAGGACGCAGCCCTTGAGGCTGGGCGTCTGTTTCCACTAACGTTGGCAGCGCAAGGATCGTGCCAGATCGGCGGCAACCTTGCCACCAACGCGGGCGGGGTGAATGTGTTGCGCTATGGCAATGCGCGCGCCCTGTGTCTGGGGCTGGAGGCGGTGCTGCCCAGTGGCGAGATTTGGCACGGGTTGAAACGTCTGCGCAAGGACAACACCGGCTATGATTTGCGTGATCTGCTGATCGGGGCGGAAGGCACGTTGGGGGTGATCACGGCGGCGTCTTTGCGCCTGTTCCCGCGGCCCGCATCCGAGGGTGCTGCGCTGATGGTTGTGCCTGATCCGGCGGCAGCGTTGGCGTTGCTCGCCTTGGCACAAGACCATTGCGGCGAAACCGTTTCGGCGTTTGAGTTGATCAACGGCATGGGGTTGGCGTTTTTGGCGCAAACCATGCCGGATGTGCGACTGCCGTTTGCCGATGTGCCCGAATGGATGGTGTTGGTCGATCTGGGTGTCGCGCGCGGGCAGGATGCGAATACGATGCTTGAGGCGTTATTTGCGGAGGCCCATGAGCGCGGGTTGGTCAGTGATGGTCTGGTGGCGCAGAACGCGGCGCAACGGGCACAGTTTTGGGCGGTGCGAGAGAGTATCCCCGAGGCCAATAAACGGATCGGCTCCATCGCTTCACACGACATTTCTGTGCCGCTGAGTGTGGTGCCGGAGTTTATTGCACGTGGTGGCGCGGCGCTGGCTGCTGTAGGGGATTTCCGGATCAACTGTTTCGGGCATCTTGGGGACGGTAACCTGCATTACAACATGTTCCCGCAAGTGGGACAGAGCCGCGATGACTACGCTCATCTGCGCAGTGAAATCACCGAGGTAGTGCATGATCTGGTGACTGAAATGGGCGGGTCATTCAGCGCTGAACACGGGATTGGTCGCATGAAGGTCGCAGATTTGGCGCGTTACGGCGATTCGGCCAAACTGACGATGATGCGCCGTATCAAGGCGGCGTTTGACCCTGTGGGGATTATGAATCATGGGGTGCTATTTTAGCATCTTCCTCTTCTCCCAATCATCCAGCGGTTTATAACCATTTGACTAGGGCTTGTTGAGATTCAGGATTCACATTTGGTGTAAGTTCTGATTCACTC
>CAYYOF010000014.1:0-13909 GCA_964473185.1 uncultured Marinosulfonomonas sp.
TTCTACGCCGGCACCTACTTCCCGCCGGATGCGTTTATGAATGTGATGCAGACCATCACCGAGGTCTGGCGTGACGACAACGACGCCCTGCGCGCCCAAGCCTTCACCATCGCCCAAAACCTGCGCGATTATCTGGATCAAACCGCTGTTCTGGGCGAGGTTTCCAGCGCCGATATTAACGCCGCAGCCACCCACATGCTGGCCAATCTGGATGCATTCAACGGAGGCTTTGGCACCGCCCCCAAATTCCCGCGTGAAAACGTGTTGCTGTTCCTGCTGGACCAAGCCGAGCGCACGGGGGACGCCAGCCTGCTGGAGGCCGTGACGCTGACGCTGGATGGCATCATCAAGGGCGGCATTCACGACCATGTTGGTGGCGGGTTTCACCGCTATGGCACTGATCCTGAATGGAATATCCCGCATTTTGAAAAGATGCTGTATAATCAGGCGCTGATCGGACGGGTGCTGCTGCGGGCCTATTCCGCCACCGCAAACCCCGATTACGCCCGCGCCGCCACCCGCACGTTTGACTACGTCTTGCGCGACATGCGCAGCTCTGATGGGGCGTTTTACGGTGCCGAGGATGCGGATTCGCTTGACGCTTCGGGGGCGCGGGTCGAGGGGGTGTTTTATGCGTGGACTCCGGCGCAGATTGTTGCTGCTTTGGGGGATGATGCCGACTGGGTGATGCAGGAATTCAATGTGGTCGAGGACGGGGCAATCGAAGGGATGAACGTGCTGCATTTATCCGAAATGCCAATCGGGATTGATCTGTTTGATACTTCATTAGAAGCGTTGCGGGTGGCGCGGAAGACCCGTCCCAACCCGATCAAGGACAAGAAGATCATATTGGCGTGGAATGGCGAAATGATTGCGACATTGGCCGAGGCGTCACAGGTGCTGAACCGCCCTGATTACGCGCAAGCGGCAGCGCAGGCGGCTGGGTTTTTGATGGAAGAACTGTGGTCGGACAACGGCCTGAAACGCATCTGGTATCAGGGCCACGCAGACGTCGAGGCGCAGTTGGTCGATTACGCGGCACTAGGTCGGGCGCTGATCGCTTTGTATGATTACACCGATCAGGATGGCGTGGATTGGCTAACGGCAGCTGACCTGTTGGCCACCGATATGGTGCGTCTGTTTGCCGACCCTGAACAAGCGATGCGGATGAATGCGGGCACGGTTGGGCTAGGCCCGTTCCGGCCGCTGGATGATAACGAGGTCGCGTCGGGCAACGCACAAGCGCTGGAATTGCTGGTCGGGCTGGATCGGCGACTGGCCCGCGTGGGCGAAGCGGCCCCACGGTTGGCCGCCGCACTGGCGATTGACGCGATCAATTCACCGGGGCAACGCGCGGCGATATTGACGGCTTTGGAGGTGCAGCGCAGCGGGCCTGTCGGTATGATGCAGGTGTCGAACGGCGGGGCGGTGCGGGTGTTTGCCACGCTGGATCCGGAAGGCGGCAAGCTGGTGTTAAAGGTGAATTTACGCGAGGGTTGGCACATCAATGCGCATGAGCCGCTGGAGGATTACCTGATCGGAATGGAGCTGTCCATTTCGGATACACCCGTTCAGGAAGCCGTGTATCCCGAGGCAGAAATCAAGGAGCTGGGATTCAGCGAAACGCCGCTATCGCTCTATGAAAACGCGTTTGTGTTGACGGCTCCGCTGGGGGTGGTGGACACGGGGCCAGTGCGGGCACAGTTAACGCTACAGGCCTGCAATGACGAAGTGTGTTTGCCGCCGGATGATATGGTGTTCTGGATTTGGTAACGTAAGTATAGTAAATTGCTTAAAATGAAACACTCAACTCCCGGGGCTGGCATTTGCAAGAACAGCAAATTGAGATTTGTACGAAATACGGAGCGACGCTCTGTGAAACAGCTTTGTCAGATACCGCTGGAGTTTCGCTAAATGTCAACTCAACCAAGATGCCAATAAACGGGCTTCGACACCCGATAAGCGATGGTATCTCGGGATGGTATATTTACGCTGGCGGAGTGCTCGAACAAGAACCTGATTTCTTTAAGCCGTTACATGTCCAGCACCTTCTCGAATGGTGCCCAACGGTTCTAAAGTATCTAGGGTTACCACCGGGTTGGCGGTTTTTGGTTGGCCAAAACGGATATGAGGATGTTTGGTTCGATTCGGCTTTATTAGGCTAAGAGCATCTAACTTTCAAAAGGCCTACAAATAATCCGCAATCGAGCGCCCGCTGACCTGCCCCCAGACCATGCCCTCGTCAGTTAGCATCGTCACCACCATCGCCGCCCCCTGCTCCGGTGTCATCGCCATTTCCAGATCACGCCCCACGCCAGCAGTTTCATACATATTCGATGAAATCTTGCCGGGGTAAAACCCCATCACCCGCACGCCTTTGGGCGCGCATTCGACTTCCATACAGCCGGTAAACCCGCGGATCGCCCATTTGCTGGCAGAATAGACGCTGATCATTTTGCGGGTATAAAGTGCTCCGGTCGACACCACATTGATCACCGTGCCGCGCCCCTGCGCGATCATGTCGGGCAACACCGCGTGGGTCATCAGAATGGTGCCGGTAGTGTTGGTGTCGATCACCGCCTGAATAGCGGCAGGCCTGTAGGTTTCAAACGCCCCTTCCAGCCAGATACCGGCGTTGTTGATCAGCCCCGCAATCGGGCCGTGGTCGGCTGAAATCTGCGCCGTTACCGTTTCAATAGACCCTGCATCCGACACATCCAGCTGATACCCAACCACGCCCAAATCGGCCGCGAGTTCAGCAACCTTGGCGGCACCCCGCCCCGTCAAAACCGGCATATAACCCGCGTCCTTCAACGCCCTTGTTATGGCGAGTCCCAACCCGCTGGTGGCCCCTGTTACGATGATGGTTTTTCTCATGTGATCCCGCTTTCCATCTCCAATTCCAGCTTTTGTGACACGGTCACACTGGTATTGCAGCGCCATATGCCATCGCACTATTTGCGCGAACCATAGATGTAAGCGATTGGGGCGACGTCAGGCAACCCATCTGTCAAACATGCGCTGCTCTGTCTGTCGCTACATCAGCACAATATCTTTTTACGCGCAGGATCATAGGCCGACGTTTTGACCAGCCGCGCAGGGCTGCATGTGCCAAAGGCATTCACCGTAAATTCGCCCCGCTCGATCACATCAACCGGCAGGTATCCCAACACCAGTGACTGCCCAACCGTATAGCCAAAATTGCCGCTGGTGGTCTGCCCGACGGCTTTGCCGCCTTGCAGAATCGCCTCGCCACCGAACACCGGCAAGGGTTGCTCCAGCGCCAGACAGGTCAGCTTGCGGGCCGCGCCCTCGGCTTTGATTTTCGCCAGCGCCGCACGGCCCAGAAAATCACCCTTGTCCCAGTCGATGACAAAGCCCAGCCCGGCCTCGATCGGGTTATAGTCCGGCGTGATATCCACGCCCCACGCCAGATAACGTTTCTCCAGCCGCAGGCTGTCAATCGCACGGTATCCAACGTTGGTGATACCAAATTCCTGCCCCGCGTCTTGCAGCACTTCAAAAACATAGGCCATGTATTCGGTCGGGATATACATTTCCCACCCCAGCTCGCCGACATAGGTCACGCGGTAAGCCAATGCTGGGGCATAGCCGATGCGGATATCGCAGGCGGTCATAAAGGCAAACCCGTCATTGCTGACATCGCTATCAGTGACCTTTTCCAGCACTTTACGCGCCAGCGGACCCGTCAGGTTGATCACACCATACCCCGACGTGATATCGCGCAATTGCACATCGGCACGCCCTGCCAACCATTGCTCGCCCATCGGTTTCAGGTTGGCACCTGTGCGGCTGTTGAACCCCGCCAGATTGCGCGTGATCCAGTCGCGGTCACGCACGCCCAGCGCCGATCCGGTGACCAGCCAGAAACAGGTTTGCGAGCGCCGGATAATGGTGACATCAGCCTCGATCCCGCCGTCCGCATTGCACAGTTGCGTATAGGTCGCGCCGCCCACAGGTTTATCGACATTGGCCACCGCCAGGTATTGCAGGAACGCGCAGGAATCCTTGCCGCTGATCTCGAATTTGGTGAACGACGACATGTCGATCAGCGCCACACCCTCGCGCACCGCCTTGTGTTCAACCCCTGTGGTTTCAGCCTGCCCCGGGCGGTCAAACCCGAACTGATCCACTTGCGGGATGTCGCCTGTGGCAAACCAGTTGGCGCGCTCCCAGCCAAACTTGCTGCCAAACACCGCGCCTTGGTTTTTCAGCGTTTCATAAAGCGGACTACGCCGCACCGCGCGGGCACTGTCCAGCTCCTCACCCGGCCAATGGATGTCGTAATATTTCGCGTAACTTTCCACCGCGCGGTCGTGCAGGAAACCAGCGCCCGCATGCAACGGCCCAAAGCGGCGAATATCAAAGGCCCACAGATCCAGCCCCGCATCGCCATGCATGATCCAGTTCGCCGCCGCCTTGCCCGCCCCGCCCGACGCCGCAATGCCGGAGGTGAACGCGCAAGCAGCAAAGAAGTTATCCAGCCCCGGCACTGGCCCCATGATCGGTTCGCCATCCGGTGAAATCGGGATCGGCCCATTAACGATGGTGCGGATGCCAAGCCGCTCAAGGATTGGCAAACGGGCCATCGCCGGTTCCAGAAATTCGGTCAAACGGTCCATGTCACCGTCAAACAAATGGCGCTCGTTTTGCCACGGAAACCCTTCAACCGGATTGACCTTGCGGGTAACTTTTTCCCAACCACCAATCGCCAGCGCACCGGGTTCCGGTTTGGCGTAATAGCCACCATCAGGGTCGCGGAATGCAGGCAGGTCTTTGGGAATATCATCGGTCTTTTCGGTCACCAGATACTGGTGTTCCACCACGCCCGCAGGAATTTCCACGCCCGCCATCCAGCCCACTTGCCGTGCCCACAGCCCAGCCGCATTGACCACGGTATCCACCGCGATAATGCCCTGATCGGTGACAACATGAGTCAGCCGATTGCCCTTGCGGGTCAGCTCCTTGACCATCACGCCTTCAATGATCTGCCCGCCATATTTACGGATACCTTTGGCATAGGCTTGGGTCAGGGAATTCGGGTCGATATGCCCGTCCGCCGGAATGAACGCAGCCCCGACCAGATCATCGACGGCCATCAACGGATAAATCTCCAGCGCCTCTTTCGGGGTCATCATTTGCATCTCGAAACCCACAGCTTGGGCGGCGGAATGCGATTTTAGCAACTCGTCCCAACGGTCCTTGCTGGCAGCAATGCGCATACTGCCTACCTTGCACCAACTCGGGTTTTGCCCCGTGTCAGCCTCAAGCCTGTCAAACAGCGCCACGCTGTCGCTCATCAACTGCATCAGGTTTTGTTGCGAACGGAACTGCCCGACCAGACCGGCGGCATGCCATGTGGCCCCTTCGGTCAATTGGGATTTTTCCAGCAGCAGCACATCGCGCACACCGTTTTTACACAGGTGATAAGCAATCGAGGTGCCGATAACGCCGCCGCCAATGATGACGATCTGCGCTTGCGTCGGGAAGGTTTTAGCCATGATAAATCCTCGTTATCCGCGTTTCTTGCGGCGGTTCACACGCCGCGCACGCTCGGGAATTTTCGCGCCCACATCAAAGCGTTCCCAGCCCTCTTGCACATGGCTGTCGCCCGCAACCAGCCCTTCAAATTCGGCCCTGATCCGGTCATCAATGGTTTTGTCAAACGCCACGGAATTTGGCGTCGACAGGATTTCCAGCGCTTGGTTCAACGCCCGTTGCTGGATGGTGGATGATCCCTCCAGCTCCCATTTCTCGCGCAAGTTCCGGTCGGCGAGGCTGGGCATAAAGGTGGCCGTGTGCATCCGTTCCAGCGTGGCCGGATTATCGGCAAACATACCCGCCGCACCTGTGTCCTTGATCTCCTGCACGCTGGCGGCCTCTTTGGAAAAGCCGAACCCGCTGCGCACCCGTTTGACCATGCGGGCAATTTCATCGTCGATCATCAACTGGCCAAAATCGAACGACATTAGCGCGTCCTGCAAGCCGCCCATGACGATAAAATCAGCGCCCGATAATGCGCCCATCAACGGCGACATACCCTTTTCAAACCCCGATTGCGCATCAGAAACCTTGGAATTGGTCAGCCCCAGATACCCGCCCGCCGGCACGTTATAAAACCGCGCCATCTGGCACACGGCGGAATTCATCATGCCGATTTCAATCGCCCCCGGCGCATAGGCCCCGTCGCGCATGTCGGCAAATACCGGCAGGAAATTATAGATGTGTGCTGTGCCCGCCTTGGACATCTGCGCCAGCGTCGCCACCGCCAGCCATTCGGCGTTCATGATCACCAACATACCGGGCAAAGATAACGGCGTTGACAGCCCGCCCATCGGCGCGATGGTGCCATAAGCGGTGATGCCGTTTTCGGCGAAATACATCATCGTGTCGGTGGAATCAAAGTCCAGCGTCAGGGGCGACACCGCTGCGCAATAACCAAAGTTGATGAACGGGCGTTCCCAAAACGCTTCTTTGGACCCCGCGATCAATTCGCCCAGCTTGATCACCTGCCTGGCCTCGCGCAGATCATAAACCGAGGTGCGCACCGGCTTGGTGCAGTTTTTCAGCGCCGTGTAAAACCGTGTCAGGCTGAACTGGTCCTTTGGCGCATCGTCCGCCAAGGTCGAGATCGAGAACATGTCAAAGCCCTCGCAATTGTTCACCACATGGGCGATGCGGGCGATGTCCGCGCTGGTGGAACGCCGACATACGCCGGTGACCGGATCGACAATATCTGGGGCGGAACTGGCGGTGGCAATCACCGGCAGTTTGCGCGGGAATGTGATGTCATAGGCAGGGTCGCGGCCGCGCAGGGTGATGGTCGGCGGCACCATCTTGCGGTATTTTTCCACCACATCGGCAGGGATGCGCACCATTTCGGTTTCATGGTCAACAATCGCGCCATGTTTGGCAAACCGTTTGCGCGCCTTTTCGTTGCGCACCAACAGGCCGGTTTCTTCCAGAATTTCCAGAGATGACTGGTGGACGTATTCGATCTCGGCTTGTGATAAAAACGAAAAATAATTCATGGCGCACCTCTTGGGCATAATCTGGGGCAGAATCCGGTTTCAAGGCCAAGACTAGGCAGGAAACGGGCTTGTCACAAACAATGATTACTGCCACAAAGCATAAGTAAAGCTTATCCAAGGACGGCAGATATGCGACGCCCCCGCCTAAACGCATTGCGCACCTTCGAGGCCGCCGGCCGCAAGCTGAGCTTTTCATTAGCGGCGGAAGAGTTGAACATCACCCAAGCCGCCGTCAGCCAGCAAATTCGCCAACTCGAGGCCTATCTGGGCGAACCGCTGTTCCATCGGACCCACCGCCGCATATCGCTGACCGCTACAGGTCAGACCTATCTGGACGCTGTTGGGCAAGCGCTGGCGCAACTTGATGCCGTGACCGATCAACTGTTTGGCACGCGCCCCGATCACGTCGTGACAATCCGCTGCACTTCCAGCGTGGCCACGCTCTGGCTTGGGCCGAACATTCAGGATTTCAGGGCCAAACATCCTGACATAAACCTGCACATCAAAACACTGGAGCAGGATGGCGAAGCAAACCCGTCAACATCCGCCGATCTCGAGATATTCGTATCGGGTAAAACCGATCACGGCACAGGCGTTACCCCGCTATTCACCGCGGTGATCATGCCCGTCGCCGCCCCCCGGTATCTAAAGGAAAATCCATGCGTCCATCCGCGTGACATTCTGGATTTCAGCCTGATCCACATACTGGGATATAATAATGACTGGCGCTATTGGTTCCAAACTTACGATCTGGACCCCAATCAGGTGCCCCGTGGGCTGTCCGCCGACAGCTCCCTCTTTGCTATTGATGCGGCCCTACGGGGTGACGGCATCTTTTTGGGTCGCCGCCCGTTTATTGATGCCTATCTAAAATCCGGTCAACTGGCCGCGGTTTTCCAGAAACCGCATAACCTGAACGCCACCTATTACTTGCGTCAGCACAAAAATGACAACAACTCCCGAAGTGCCGGTCAGGTGGCCCAATGGTTGCAGGATTTGGCGGATCAAATCTGCAAACCCAAACATTCTAGCTAAATTCCCGTGCATTATTATCTTTAGGCTTAGCCCCCTTTTAGGCGGCGCTAACTAGCGTTGCTTGGCCGCACTAGTTGCCGCCGATCTATACGCAATGGTGGCAATTGGCGGCTATGGCAGCAACGCCCGTGATCTGGCCGCCTATTGCGCGATCACGATGACTACTTTTCAACACTATAGGCTGTCGGCGCTTTCTCCCTTGACCAGTTGGTAAAACTTGCAATACCCCCCCCTGATATGAGACCTTGTTTCTGGACCAAGGGAGCCAAGACGTTGCAAAGCAAAACACACCCCGCATACGACCCTGCATACGACTCTGTAAAAACCGCTGGCCTGCCGCAAGTGCACGAGCCGCGCAATGAGGGCATGGCGCTGGATATGGACTGGGTGATGGGCGCACAGGCCAACACATCCGCCATTGAACGCCGCACCATATCCCTGCCCGGACGCCGCTCGGTGAAAAAAGAATTTCAGGCCGCGTGGATGCTCAAGGCGATCACCATGATCGACCTGACCACCCTGTCTGGCGACGACACAGCGGGTCGCGTGAAGCGCCTCTGTGCCAAAGCCCGCCAACCGGTGCGCGCCGATATTCTTGAGGCGTTGGGGATGCCCAACATCACCACCGGCGCGATCTGCGTTTACCACGATATGGTCGAAACAGCCGTCGAGGCACTGGACGGTTCCGGCATTCCCGTCGCCGCCGTGTCCACCGGCTTTCCCGCGGGCCTGTCGCCGTTCCACCTGCGGGTCGCCGAAATTGGCGAGAGCGTCAAGGCCGGTGCGTCCGAGATCGACATCGTGATTTCGCGCCGCCACGCGCTGACTGGCAACTGGCAGGCTCTCTATGACGAAATGCGCGAATTCCGCGCGGCCTGCGGCGACGCCCACGTCAAGGCGATCCTTGCCACCGGCGAACTCGGCTCGCTTCGCAATGTCGCCCGCGCCTCGCTGGTTTGCATGATGGCGGGGGCTGATTTCATTAAAACCTCGACCGGCAAGGAATCCGTCAACGCCACCCTGCCGGTGTCACTGGTGATGATGCGCGCCATTCGCGACTACCACATGCGCACAGGGTTTCGCGTCGGCTATAAACCAGCGGGCGGGATATCCAAGGCCAAGGACGCCGTCACCTATCTCGCCTTGCTCAAAGACGAACTCGGCCATCGCTGGCTCACCCCCGACATGTTCCGCTTTGGCGCGTCGTCCTTGCTGGGCGATCTGGAACGCCAGTTGGAGCATTACGTCACCGGCAACTACTCCGCCTCTTACCGCCACGCGATTGGATAAGACCATGACAGTAAAAGATATATTCGATAGCATGGACTACGGTCCCGCCCCCGAAAGCACCGCCCAAGCCATGGCATGGATCGTCAAACATGGCGGCAAACTGGGCCAGTTCATCGACGGCGAGGCCACCGATCACCATGACGGGTTCGCCAGCAAAAACCCAGCCACCGGCGACATTCTGGCGATGGTCACGCAGGCCAGCACGGATGACGTGGACACCGCCGTTGCCGCCGCCACAAAGGCGCAGAAAAAATGGGCCAAAACATCGGGGCACGAGCGCGCCAAGATTCTCTACGCCATCGCCCGCCTGATGCAAAAACACAGCCGCTTGTTCGCGGTGCTGGAAACGCTCGATAACGGCAAACCGATCCGCGAAAGCCGCGACATCGACATCCCGCTTGTGGCACGGCATTTCTACTACCACGCCGGCATGGCGCAGTTGCAAGAGTCCGAGCTGCCCGACGCCGAACCGCTGGGCGTTTGCGGCCAGATCATCCCGTGGAACTTCCCGCTACTGATGCTGTCATGGAAAATCGCCCCCGCCATCGCGATGGGCAATGCGTGCGTTCTGAAACCCGCCGAATACACCTCGCTAACGGCCCTGCTGTTCGCCGATATCTGCGTTGAAGCGGGTCTGCCCAAAGGTGTCGTCAACATCGTCACCGGCGACGGGGCCGTGGGCGAGATGATCGTTAACCATCCCGACATCGCCAAAATCGCCTTTACCGGCTCCACCGCTGTGGGCCGTCGCATCCGCGAAGCCACCGCCGGATCGGGCAAGGCTTTGACGTTGGAATTGGGCGGCAAATCGCCCTACATCGTGTTTGATGACGCCGACATCGACAGCGCCATCGAGGGGCTGGTGGATGCGATCTGGTTCAATCAGGGCCAAGTCTGCTGCGCCGGATCCCGCCTGTTGGTGCAAGAGGGCATCGCCGACGATTTCTACGCCAAACTAAAACTGCGCATGGACGGTCTGCGCATGGGCGACCCGCTGGATAAATGCATCGACATTGGTGCGCTGGTTGATCCAGTGCAACACGCGATGATCACCGATATGGTCGCCAAGGGCGGGCATGAGGGCGAGGTGTACCACGCCAAATGCACCCTACCCAATCAAGGCTGCTACTACCCGCCAACCCTGATCACCGGCCTGCATTCCTCGGCCATGTTGATGCAAGAGGAAATCTTTGGCCCCGTGCTGGTTTCGACCACCTTCCGCACCCCCGCCGAGGCTGTGCAACTGGCCAACAACACCCGCTACGGGCTGGCGGCAAGCGTGTGGAGCGAGAACGTCAATCTGGCACTGGATATCGCGCCAAAACTGGTCGCGGGCATCATCTGGGTCAACGCCACCAACCTGTTTGACGCCGCCGCCGGATTTGGTGGGGTGCGCGAGAGCGGTTTCGGGCGCGAGGGCGGTTGGGAAGGGCTATCAGCCTACACCAAACCCAAATCCGACACCAAGGCATTGAAACCCGCCACCCCGATTGCCACACCCAAAGACGCCAAAATCGACGGGTTAGACCGCACCGCCAAAATGTATGTCGGCGGCAAACAAACGCGACCTGACAGTGGTTATTCCACCGCAATCTGGTCGCCCAAAGGCAAGCTTCTGGGCCATGTTGGCAATGGCGCTGCCAAGGATGTGCGAAACGCGGTCGAGGCCGCGCACAGCGCCAAATCATGGGGCAAGACCACCGGCCACCTGCGCGCCCAAATCCTGTATTACATCGCCGAAAACCTGTCGGCCCGCGCCGATGAATTCGCGCATCGCTTAAACGAGATGAGCGGCACCACGGGCGGGCGCAAAGAAGTCGACGCAACCATTTCCCGCCTGTTCACCTACGGCGCGTGGGCCGACAAATATGACGGCCAAGCCCACGGTGTGCCCATTCGCGGCATCGCACTGGCGATGAAGGAACCCGTCGGCGTGATCGGCGTGCTTTGCCCTGACGAGGCCCCGCTGTTGGGCCTGATCTCGGTGATGGCGCCCGCCATTGCGATGGGCAACACCTGCGTGCTGTCTGTCAGCCAAACCGCGCCCTTGGCCGCGACGGATTTCTATCAAGTGCTTGAAACATCAGACGTGCCCGCAGGGGTGGTCAACATCCTGACCGGACCCCACGCTGCCCTTGGCAAAACACTGGCCAGTCACATGGATGTCGACGCGCTCTGGTCGTTTTCCTCGACCGACCTGTCGGCCACCATTGAACACGCCTCGGCCAGCAACCTGAAACGCACATGGGTCAACAATGCCCGCACCCGCGACTGGTTTGGCGCAGCGGGCGAGGGCCGCGAGTTTCTGATGCACGCGACCGAAGTCAAAAACATCTGGGTGCCTTATGGTGAATAGGGCGGCAGAATGATCACCCGCACCCACCAAAAGGGCGACGCCCATTCCACCGCGATCTATTCGGACTGCGAGAAATACCGCTATTCGCTGACCCGCGTCTGGGAGCCCGAGGGGAAAAAAGCGTTCTTTGTTATGCTCAACCCCTCGACCGCCACCGAAGTGCAAAATGACCCGACGGTGGAGCGTTGCGAACGCCGCGCCCGCACGCTGGGGTTCGGTGCGTTCCGTGTCGCCAACATATTCGCATGGCGCGACACCGACCCGCGTAAAATGCGGGCCGCGAAAAACCCCATCGGCCCCGCAAATGACGCAACGATTTCGCAAGGCTGTGACTGGGCCGATCAGGTCATTTGCGCATGGGGAACCCACGGCGAGCACCTGAAACGCGGCCCACAGGTCGAGGTCCTGATGCGGGCCACCAACTTGCCATTATACCACCTTGGCCTGTCCATAGCAGGCCACCCCAAACACCCGCTCTATATCGCCTACGCGGTGCAACCGGAACTGTGGCAAGGCTAGGGCCCTGACCCTAGGGGCCGCAAAAACATGTTGCGCAAGCAGCCCCTATTTCGGGCCTAAGCGCCCAGCACCATTGTCTGCAGCTCGATCTGGCCAACCGTCAATCCGGCGGCACCGGTAACGCTGACCACTTTCACCCCGTTCAGAAAAATGTCGGCCCCCGTGCCATCGGCAAAGTCGACAACCTGCACATTTGGCACCGGAGTGGCCGCCAGATCATAAGCCAGAACCAGTTTATCCTCGTTCCGGTCAAAATCGGTAATTTCGGACTCCTGCCCGTCGACAACATACGCGCCGGTGAAAAATATGTCCGCCCCTTCACCACCGGTTGCCACATCATCGTTGCCAAGAAAGAGAAGATCGTCACCCGCACCGCCATTCAGCACATCTCCGACATCTTGATCAACGGGGCCAAAAGGCGCTGTAGCGTCCATTGTGCCATCCAGAATGTCATTGCCATCGCCGCCATTCAGCACATCAGCCCCGAACCCGCCATACAGGATATCATCACCATCTTCGCCATTCAGAATGTCATTGCCACTGCCGCCATCCATCACGTCTTGGCCTAGCCCGCCATATAATGCATCCGCGCCACCGTCGCCAAACATTGTATCATTGCCATCTTGGCCAAACAGCCGGTCCGCACCGTTACCGCCAAACAGCCCGTCGTTGCCGTCGCCGCCATAAACCTGATCGTTACCGTCATTGCCAGAAACCAGATCGCTACCCGCGTTGCCAGCTAGGCTGTCGTCGCCATCGCCCCCGTAAACCGCATCGTCACCAGTCCCACCGCGCACGGTGTCATTGCCGTCGCCGCCCTCCATGATGTCATTGCCGCCCGCCCCTTCCATCAGGTCGTTCCCGCCAAGGCCGAACATATCATCATCGCCATTGGTGCCGTTCATTACATCGTCGCCGTCCGTGCCCACGTCCTGGTTTACCGCATCACCATCATCCCCGCCGCCAATGCCTGCACCAATTAGTAACATCACCAAAATGCTCATTAAACCAATCATTGTATTCCCCACCCTTACTGTTACCGCGCAAACGCGGTTCTACCATTATTGCCATTCCATAGAATTTGCCCCAAGCCCAGTCGCTATAAACACAAATGCTACATCTGTATGCGGCCGCAAACGCATGTTCGCATGCAGCCCCTAATAATTTCAGCCTAGCCCCTTAGCTAGGCGGCCTCTAGCCCTATCTGGCCAACGGCCAATCCGGCTGCACCAGTAACGCTGGCCACTTTGACGCCGTTCAGGAATATATCTGCCCCCGTGCCATCAGCAAAATCAACGACCTCGACGATCGGTGTCGCAGTTTCCGATGCATCATATGCCAGAACCAACCTATCCTCGCTCTGATCAAAATCGGTGATTACGGTTGACTTGCCCGCGGCAAGAAACGCGCCTGTAATAAATGTATCCGCGCCTTCGCCACCGGTTGCCACATCATCATTGCCCAGAATGATAGTGTCGTCACCAGCGCCGCCATTCAGCACATCGCCTTCATCCTGATCCGGCGGGACAGTGTCATCCAGCGGGCCAGTCACTGTGCCATCCAGAATATCGTTGCCATCGCCACCATTCAGCACATCGGCACCCAGCCCGCCAATCAGGGTATCATCCCCTTCATCACCATCCAGAACGTCGTCACC
>CAYYOF010000014.1:14009-51963 GCA_964473185.1 uncultured Marinosulfonomonas sp.
ACGGTGTCATTGCCTTCGCCACCATCCATGATGTCATCGCCAGCCAACCCGTTCATCAGGTCATCGCCACCTAGGCCCAGCATTTCATCTACGCCAACGGTCCCATCCAGCATGTCGTCACCGCAAAGGTCTGGATCATTTTCTTCGGTGCCCTCATAGCCCCCAGTGGCGATGCCCGCCCCCATCAACAGCAATACCAAAATGCTAATTATGCTATCCATTGTCCACGACTCCTCGTTAGCGCTAGGCGAGTTCACTCGATTCTTCTGTTGCCAATCTATAGCGCCTACGGCAATCTCGAAATAATTATTAATGTTTTTAGATAGATAGTCGGGCAATTGGAGCACTTTGCCTTCAACCTGAACGACAGTATGGTGCCTTAACAGCCATTATCCCGAAAGGTGAAACAGTAAGCACATGACAGAGGTCGAAAACCCAACCACCGCCGACTTGCATAGCGATTTACGGGCGCTTCAGACTGAACTGCACCGCTTGAACACGCACCGCTTTGTGCGCATCCACAATTCGATGTGGCGGTTGATCACATTCCAGTTCATTCGCGGCCTTGCCTTTGGCCTTGGCTCGGTGATTGGTGCGACCATCCTTGTTTATTTGTTGGTCTCGCTCCTTTCAAATATCGATTTCATCCCGATAATCGGCGAATGGGCCAAAGAGATCGTCGATATGATCACCCAAAACGGAACCGGCCAGTAAAACCGCTTTCCTTTTGGCCAAAATCACCCTATACGCGCGCATCCGTCTGATTCAGATGGACAAACCCTCCAAGGGCCTTGCTGGACGACATCCCGGCCTGCGCCATTCACTTTAATCCTACAAAGGAGACCCCGATGTCGATTACCAAAGAAGAAAAGACCCGTCTGATGACCGAATTTGCCACAGGCGAAGGTGACACTGGTTCACCCGAAGTTCAGGTTGCCGTTCTATCATCGCGGATCGCTACATTGACCGAGCATTTCAAAACCCACAAAAAGGATAACCATTCCCGCCGTGGTCTTTTGCGTCTGGTGGCAACACGCCGCAAATTGCTCGATTATGCCCGCAGCAAAGACGAGGCGCGTTATCAGGATCTGATCAAACGCCTTGGCCTTCGCCGCTAAACTATCACCAAGTTGCGCCCCTTTGTGGGCGCTTCTTGCTTTTTACCATGCTGCAATCCGTCGGGCCTAACGGAAATGCATAAGCAAATTGAAACAGGCCACGGACGTACGGTCCGTATGTAATCGGCAAGTAAGGGGATACGCCCCAAGCGGCCAAATTAGGAAAAAATATGTCAAAAGATATGTTCAAAGAAACTAGAAAATCAATGGAGTGGGGCGAAGAAACGCTGACACTCGAAACGGGCAAGATTGCCCGCCAGGCAGACGGCTGCGTCATCGCCACCTTGGGCGAAACCAGCGTGCTCTGTGCCGTGACGTTTGCCAAGACGCAAAAACCGGGTCAGGATTTCTTTCCGCTGACCGTTCACTATGGTGAAAAATATTATGCCGCCGGTAAAATCCCGGGTGGCTTCTTTAAACGCGAAGCACGTCCGACTGAAAAAGAAACGCTGACCTCGCGTCTGATTGACCGTCCAATCCGCCCGCTGTTCGTCCCCGGCTTCAAAAACGAAGTTCTGGTGATCTGCACCGTGCTGTCCCACGATCTGGTCAATGACCCCGATATGGTCGCGATGATCGGTGCCTCGGCTGCCCTGACAATTTCCGGCGCCCCCTTCATGGGCCCAATCGCCGCTTGTCGCGTTGGTTTTGAGGATGGCGAATACACGCTGAACCCTGAAATCGACGACATGCACGATCTGCGCAACAAACCGGAACAACGTCTGGACCTTGTTGTTGCCGGCACCAAAGACGCTGTGATGATGGTTGAATCCGAGGCATACGAATTGTCCGAGGATGAAATGCTGGGCGCGGTTAAATTCGCTCACGGCCAAATCCAGCCAGTGATCGACCTGATCATTGATTTCGCCGAAGATTGCGCCAAAGAGCCGTTTGATTATCAAGCGCCTGATTATTCCGACCTGTCCAAGGCCGTGAAAAAAGCTGGCGACAAAGCCATGCGTAAAGCCTTCAAAATCACTGACAAGCAGGAACGCACAACTGCCGTTTCCGCTGCCCGTGATCTGATCAAGGAAGCGCTGAACGAGGACCAATTGGCAGACGCCAACCTTGGTTCCGCGATGAAGGGCCTTGAGGCTTCAATCCTGCGCGGCGACGTTGTCAAAACCGGCAAACGTATTGACGGACGTGACACAACAACAGTGCGCCCGATCGTTTCGGAAACCGGCATTCTGCCACGCACCCACGGTTCGGCCCTGTTCACACGCGGCGAAACCCAAGGTCTGGTTGTGACCACATTGGGCACTGGCGATGACGAGCAAATGATCGACGCGCTGCAAGGCATGTATCGTTCAAACTTCATGCTGCATTATAACTTCCCGCCCTACTCGGTTGGCGAAGTTGGCCGCTTTGGTTTCACCGGACGTCGTGAAATCGGCCACGGTAAATTGGCATGGCGCGCACTTCAGGCTGTTCTGCCTGCCGCGACTGATTTCCCCTACACCGTTCGCGTTGTGTCGGAAATCACTGAAAGCAACGGTTCATCCTCAATGGCTTCCGTCTGCGGCGGCTCCTTGTCGATGATGGACGCTGGTGTGCCGCTTAAGGCGCCAGTTGCCGGTGTTGCAATGGGTCTGATCCTTGAGGACAGCGGCAAATACGCCATCCTGACCGACATCTTGGGTGACGAAGATCACCTAGGCGATATGGACTTCAAAGTGGCCGGTACTGCAGCAGGCATCACCTCGTTGCAAATGGACATCAAAATTGGCGGTATCACACCAGATATCATGAGCGAAGCATTGGCCCAAGCCAAAGATGCCCGTCTGCACATCCTTGATGAAATGGCCAACGCGCTCACTGAGGCCGGTGAATTCTCGGCCCACGCACCGCGCATCGAAACCATGCAGATCCCGACGGATAAAATCCGCGAAGTGATTGGCACGGGTGGTAAAGTGATCCGCGAGATCGTTGAAGTGTCTGGTGCCAAGGTCAACATTGATGATGACGGTATCATCAAGATCGCCTCCGCCAACGCTGATCAGATCGCCAAAGCCTACGAGATGATCAACGCCATCGTGGCTGAACCAGAAGAAGGTGTGATCTATCGCGGTAAAGTCGTGAAAATCGTCGATTTCGGCGCTTTCGTGAACTTCTTTGGCAAACGCGACGGTCTGGTGCATGTGTCCCAAATCGAGAACCGCCGCCTGAACCATCCATCGGATGTTCTGAAAGAAGGTCAAGAAGTCTGGGTAAAACTGCTCGGCTTTGATGATCGCGGCAAGGTTCGTCTGGCGATGAAAATGGTTGATCAGGACAGCGGCAAAGAGGTCGCTGAAGAAAAAGAGTAATCTTTACTTCACTGAAATAAGAAAAGGCCCCGATGGAAACGTCGGGGCCTTTTTAGTTGTCTTCGACTGACGTATTGGAGTGCAACTATCGACTTTGCTATAGTTACGACCACACCAAACCCTTTAAGTGTGCTGCAAACAGGTCATCAAGCACAGCTACCTTGATATCCGTGCTTTGATGTGCAACAACGGCATTTAACGGACGCATTCCAACAGTATGAGCACAACAAATGGCCGAAATAGATACATCTTCCGCAGTTGGCTACCATTATGGTTCATTTCCACCGGTAAAATTGGATTACCAATCGTTAATGGACCCGCTCACAAAAACTACAGCCTCTTTGACTCGATATGACGAAATGCTGCGAACAATGCCAAATAGTGAAATTCTACTAGCGCCACTACGAAGGCAAGAAGCCGTTGTTTCTTCTCGAATGGAAGGCACAATTTCTACGCTCGATGAAATTTTGCGGATTGAGGCTGACGAAGAGTCGGGAAATGTGAATGCCTTTCAAAATGCCCGCACAGAAGGTGTTGAAACATTACTCTATTCCCGCGCGATGCAACGCATACAAGTCCAAATGGCTGACGGGCAACCAATTTCTAAATGGCTAATACGGTCAGCGCATCAAATGTTGTTATCATACGGGCGCGGAGCTTCACTTGGACCTGGTGCATTTAAAACAGAACAGAACTACATCGGAGAACGTAGAAGAGGGTCCGTCTCTTTTATCCCAATCAGTCCTGAAAAGTTAGATTCAGGAATGGACGATTTACTCGAATTTTCGAATGACGAAACCGTGACACCTCTATTACGAATTGCATTAGCGCATGTAGAATTCGAAGCTCTGCACCCTTTCAAAGATGGGAATGGGCGTGTTGGGCGTATGCTGATTACTATTATGCTTTGGGATCTTGGCCTAATACGAGAGCCGTATTTTTATGTAAGCGCCTATTTAGAAGAAATGCGCGACGAATACATTGAACTCATGCGGCGTGTATCTTCGCATGGAGATTGGACAGAATGGTGTCTGTTCTTTTTAACGGCTTTGGATGAACAAGCGTCAAGAAACATTGATACCGCGACAAAAGTATTTGCACTATATGACCAAATGAAAGAAAAATTTCGAGATAAACTGAATTCTCCGTGGGCAATGGATGCTTTAGATTTCATGTTTGCCAACCCAGTATTTAGGAACAATAATTTCACCCAGAAATCTGGCATTCCAAGCCACGTGGCCATGCGCATGACCCGCACACTGCGTGACGAAAATGTAATTATCCAGATCGAAGCCTCTTCTGGGCCAAGACCGGCAATGTATTCCTTTGAACCCCTGCTAGAATTGGTTCGTGATGATAGAATGTTTTAGTTTTTAATAAAAAAAAGGCTTTGGCTCCTAGCCAAAGCCTTTTTAAATTCAATTACTAGAAATATTACCTATTTCGGCGATTTCGCCATCCGCAGATACGGCAGCTTGATGTCGATCTCGCCAAACTTGGCCCGCGCCTCGTCATCATCCAGCGACGTCACCACGATCACATCGTCACCCACCTTCCAGTTCGCAGGTGTCGCCACGGGGGCCCGATCGGTCAACTGGATCGCATCAAGTGCGCGCAAGATTTCATCGAAATTCCGCCCCACCGTCATCGGATAAATGATCATCGCGCGGATTTTCTTGTCCGGCCCGATGATAAACGTGGTGCGCACCGTGGCGGAATCCGCAGGCGTGCGACCATCAGCCAAATACGCCTCGGCGGGCAGCATGTCATACAGTTTGGCAATGTTCAGGCTGGTGTCGTCTAGGATCGGGAATGTCATCGGCGCACCGGAGAACCCTTCCACATCGACTTTCCATTTGATGTGTTCCTCAACGCTATCGACCGACACGCCAATCGGCTTGGCCCCGCGTGCCGCGAACTCTTCGGCCAGCTGTGTCACCGCGCCAAATTCAGTGGTGCAAACCGGAGTGAAATCCTTGGGGTGCGAAAACAGGATCGCGTAATTATCGCCGATCCAGTCGTGAAAACTAATCGTGCCCTCGGATGAATCCGCTGTGAAATCCGGGGCAATGTCATTGATCCTTAAACCCATAGTCCTATTCCTTTTGATGCTGTAAAAATCCCAGTTGCCGCTTCGCAACTTAGAATGAATATAAGTTACAGCTTGAAATCTACTAGCCCCCAACGCAGGACATGTTGCCGCACGGCGGTTTCAGACCGATTTCAACACCCGCTCCACCGTTTCAATCGCCTCCTCGGCATCGCGGCTTAACGCGCGACCACCCCGTCCCGAAACACCACGGATCATCTGCACCGTATCAGCCATCGCATCGCGCCCCGCCAAAGCTTTCAGGCGTTTGGTCATCCAGCGCACGGCCTCGTGCGGGTTGCTGCCTTGATCGGCGATCCAGCGGGCGAACACCACGGTTTCCTCGGCCTCGTCCAGCGCCACATTAAACACCGATTGCGCCTGCTGCACCATCGCGTCCGACATGCTCTGGTCCCACAGGCTGTCCATTTGCGCCGTCGCCGCCACAATCCCCGCTGCCGCCAGCCGCGCATCATCCAGCGCATCTATCGGATGCACGTTGGACCGCCGCTTGAAGCCGAACCGGCGCGCCGCCAGCCGCACATCATTGGCCGCATCTTTCAACTCACCGGCAATATGCCCCGCCTGTTTCATCCGGTTATACCAGATCAAAGCCCCGACCAGCAGACCAGCGATTGCAATAAGGACGGGCATAACAAATCCAACTCTTTCAACTACAGATCAAACCAGCTTAAGGGGTTATTGTCCCGATACAATAGATTTCCCGCACCCCCTTGCCCCGACTCAGCAGCAGTGACAGGCTGCGCACGAAACACATCAGGAGGCTCGCATGACCAACACCCGCAACTTTTACATCAACGGCCAATGGGTCGCCCCGTCCACCCCCAATGATTTCGACGTGATCAATCCGTCAAACGAGGAAGTCTGTGCCACGATTTCGCTGGGTTCCCAAGCCGACACAGACGCCGCCGTCGCCGCAGCCAAGGCCGCCTTCCCCGCATGGGCCGCTGTGCCGCAGGCCGATAAACTGGCGCTGCTGGAAAAGCTGTTGGAAGAATATAACAAACGCTCCGGCGATCTGGCCGAGGCGATGTCGCTCGAAATGGGTGCGCCCATCGATCTGTCCAAAACCTCGCAAGTGGGGGCAGGCAGCTGGCACATCGCCAATTTCATCGAGGTCTATAAGGATTTCAAATTCGACCGCATGCTGCGCGCCGATGCCCCCGATGACCGCATCCTGATGGAACCGATCGGCGTTTGCGCCATGATCACCCCATGGAACTGGCCGATGAATCAGGTCACCCTGAAATGCATCCCCGCCATGGCCGCTGGTTGCACCATGGTGCTGAAACCCTCTGAAATCGCACCGCTTTCTTCCATCGTGTTCACCGAAATCGTCGATGCGGTCGGCTTCCCGGCTGGCGTTTACAACATGGTGAATGGCGATGGCGTCGGGGTTGGCACACAGCTGTCCGTCCACCCCGATGTCGATATGGTGTCCTTCACGGGGTCCACCCGCGCGGGCTCTCTGATCACCAAGGCCGCTGCCGACACCGTCAAACGCGTGGCACTGGAACTGGGCGGCAAAGGTGCCAATATCATCTATGCAGACGCCGATGAAAAGGCGGTGAAACGCGGCGTGCTGCATTGCATGCAAAACTCCGGCCAGTCCTGTAACGCCCCGACACGGATGATGGTCGAGCGCTCGATCTATGACGCCGCCGTCAAAACCGCAACCGAGGTCGCCAATGCGACCCAAGTCGGTCCTGCCGATAAAGAGGGCCGTCACATCGGCCCCGTTGTGTCCGAACTGCAATACAACAAAATCCAGGATATGATTCAGGTCGGAATCGACGAGGGCGCGCGCCTTGTCGCCGGTGGCTTGGGCCGCCCCGACGGTTTGAACCGCGGCTACTACGTCCGCCCCACAGTGTTTGCCGATGTGTCAAACGACATGGCGATTGCCCAACAGGAAATCTTTGGCCCCGTGCTGTCGATCATCCCGTTCGATACCGAGGAAGAAGCATTGGAGATGGCCAACGACACCCTCTATGGCCTGACCAACTACGTCCAGACTACTGACCACGCCAAAGCCAACCGCGCCGCCCGCGCCTTGCGTTCCGGCATGGTCGAAATCAACGGCACATCGCGTGGTGCTGGTGCGCCGTTTGGTGGCTACAAACAGTCAGGCAGCGGGCGCGAAGGCGGCGTCTGGGGGCTGGATGATTTCCTCGAGGTGAAATCGGTAAGCGGCTGGGTGGAGTAACCGCCACCCCTAACTTTGACTGGCATTGCCGACCTATGCAGCCACCGCATAGCGGCAATGCCAAACGAGCAATTGTGGAAACATGATTCCGATCCTAAGTGAAGCTTCAGAGACTGACATACCGTCGGCCCCTTAAACAAAATAGGAAGCGCAAAATGGCTAACACCTTTGTATCGAAATCCGTGCCTTTCGGGGCCCGCACATTCACCCAAGTGACCAGCAAGCTGGCCGCGATCAAATCCGCTATTGTGACATGGAACGCCGAGCGCATGACCAAAGTCGCATTGGCCAATCTGTCGGACTCCCAAATGAACGACATCGGCCTGTCCCGTGGCGATCTGCACAAGATGCCATTGGAAATGGGCAAATACTGATCAGCCTGATGGTATGACAGTTTCATCGCTAACGCGGTGCACCGGAATTAAAAACAAAGCCCTCGCAATCTGCGGGGGCTTTTGTTTTGGCTGGTATTTCGGGGGCTGAATAATCCCCTCCCGATGGCCGTTAACGCTTGATCGTGTAAGCCGTTCTCTTTGAAAAAGAGTCATATGGAATTCATATGCTAATCATATGCAATTCATATACCCGATTTCACGCCTTTTTCACAATCACCGACCCCACCGAATACCCCGCCCCGAACGAACAAATGATCCCCATATCCCCAGATGCAAAATCATCCGAGAATTTGGAGAATGCGATGATCGATCCGGCGGAAGACGTATTGGCATAATCCTGCAAAATATTCGGCTGCTCGCCCGCTTCTGGCACCCGTCCCAGCACCTTTTTGCCAATGAAATCATTCATCGCCTTATTGGCCTGATGCAGCCACATCCGGCGCAGATCATCCGGTGCAATGCCGTTGTCCGCCATATGTCCCAGCATATGTTTGACGACAATCGGCAGCACCTCTTTGAACACTTTGCGCCCGTTCTGCATGAACTGCATGTCACGTCTGTCTTTCATCCCGTCAGGGCGATTGCGACGTAAAAACCCGTTATTATTCCGTATGTTATTGGAAAACTGCGTCAGACAACGGGTCGAAATAATATCGAAATGATCCCCCGCCGCGTCCTCTTTACGCTCGACCAAAACAGCCGTGCAAACATCGCCAAAAATGAAATGGCAATCACGGTCCCGCCACTCCAGATGCCCCGTGGTGATTTCTGGGTTCACCACCAATATCGCCCGTGCTGACCCACTACGAACCATATCCGCCGCCGCCTGAATGCCGAACGTCGCGCTGGAACAGGCCACATTCATATCAAAGCCAAAGCCCTGCACGCCCAGCAACTCCTGCACCTCGATCGCAATCGCCGGATAAGCCCGCTCCATGTTGGACGCCGCCACAATCACTGCATCTACGTCAGTCGACATTTTACCCGCTGATTTCAACGCCTTAGCACAAGCATCAATCGCCATTTCAGCCATGATCCCCGGCTCGTCATCATCCCTTTGGCGGAACAAAGGATGCATCACTTTCGGGTCCAAAATCCCCGATTTCTCCATCGCATACCGCTGGTGAATCCCGCTCGCCGCCACAATGAAATTAACACTGGAATGGGCTTTGGCCTCAACCTCGCCAGCCTCAATCTCGGCCTTGTTTTCTTCATTGAACAAATCAACATAGGCATTGAATGCTTCAACCAGTTCCTCGTTGGTGATAACCTCGGAAGGGGTGAAAACCCCGCTTCCCGAAATGACTGGCTGATACATATGCTTACTCCTTTGGCCTATGCAAATAAGGCGCGTTGCACCGCCCAAGGTCAAGCCCAAACCCTAAAACGGACACTTGGCCTTATAGGTTTCACCCTTTCCGCCATCAGGATGGCAAACGCGTATACTCTCGGCATGCAACATCAATCGTGGCGCATCCCGCGCCTCGCCCGTCGCATAGAACGGATCGCCCAGAATGGGGTGTCCGATCTCGCGCATATGCACCCGCAACTGATGGCTGCGCCCGGTCTGCGGAAACAGCCGCACCCGTGTCGCGCGCTCTTCGTATTTTACAACCCGCCAATCAGTCACCGCCTGCTTGCCGTTCTCGTGATCCACATGCTGTAACGGGCGGTTCGGCCAGTCCACAATCAACGGCAAATCCACCGTGCCTTGCCGCTCTTCAATCCGCCCGAACACCCGTGCCACATATATCTTCTTCACCTGTCGCTTTTCGAACTGAAGGTTCAAATGCCGTTGCGCATGACGGGTCATTGCAAACACCATCACACCGGATGTATCGCGGTCCAGCCGATGCACCAGTAACGCATCCGCAAACACCGCCTGAATGCGCGAGATCAGACAATCCGCCAGATGTTCGCCCTTGCCTGGCACCGATAATAGCCCTGACGGTTTGTCCACCAGCAACAACTGATGGTCATGGTGCAAAATCACCAGCGGATCTTGCCGCGGGGAATATGTATCGCTAAACATCAGGCTTCTTCGCACAGCCCACATCATTGTTCCACAAATATCCCCCGCGCGGAGCGCATTAAACCTTCACCCGCTCTGCCTTTGGATCATACATTGGCCGCAAAGACACCTCGGCGGCCACCCGAACCCCTGCAACATCCACCTCATAGGATGACGCCAGAACATCCGCCGCGCTCTCGCTCGAACACGGCACATACCCCATCCCGATCGCCGCCCCCAGATGGTGGCCATATGACCCCGACGACAGATACCCGACGATCTCGCCATCACGCAGCACAGGCTCGTTATGATAGAGCAACGGCTCCGCATCCACCAATTTGAACTGGAGCAAACGGGCGTTCAGCCCGTTTTCCTTTTTCTTCAAAACCGCATCGCGTCCAATGAAATCCGGCTTGTCCGTTTTCACCGCGAACCCCAGCCCTGCTTCAAGCACATGATCATCACAGGAAATATCATGGCCAAAATGCCGGAAGCCTTTTTCAATCCGGCAGCTGTCCATCATGTGCATACCGCACAGCTTCAGCCCCATGTCCTGCCCCGCCTCATGCAGCACCTCGAACACATGCGCCGCTTGATCCGCCGACACGTAAACCTCCCAGCCCAACTCGCCAACATAACTAACCCGATGCACCCGGGCCAACCCCATGCCGATCTCGATCTCCTGCATGGTGCCAAACGGGTTCACCGCATTGCTAAAATCATTGGGCGACACGGCATTCATTAACTTTCGCGCATTCGGACCCATCACTGCCAGTACGCCCTCGCCTGCTGTCACATCGGTGATCACCGCATTGAAATCCCCCAGATGGCGGCGCAGCCAAGCCTGATCGGCGGGCCGCGTTCCCGATGGCGTCACCACCAGATAGGCTGTTTCCGACAGGCGCGTTACGGTCACATCCGCCTCGATCCCGCCCTTCACGTTCAAAAATTGCGTGTAAACAATCTTGCCCACAGGCACCGACATGTTGGCCCCGCAAACATAGTTCAAAAACGCTTCCGCCTCGCGGCCTTCAACACGAATTTTGCCAAACGATGACATGTCGTACATGCCGACATTCTCGCGCACCGCGCGGTGCTCGGCCGCCGCATTTTCAAACCAGTTCTGCCGTTTCCACGTATAGCGGTATTCACGTTCCTGCCCCGCATTGGCAAACCAGTTGACCCGTTCCCAACCGGCCGCTTCGCCCATCACAGCCCCCTGTTCCAGCAAATGCGCATGGAATGGGGATCGGCGAATGCCACGCGCTGTGGCCTTTTGGCGGAACGGAAAATGGTCGGCGTATAACAGCCCCAAAGTCTCCTTTGAGCGCTCGAACAAATACGTTTTATTGCCCTGAAACGGCTGCATCCGCGCAATATCGACATCACTCAGATCAAACGGTTTTTCGCCGTCATCCATCCATTGCGCCAGCGCCATGCCAGCCCCGCCCGCTGATTGAATACCGGTCGAGTTGAACCCCGCCGCAACATAATAATTGTCCAGCTCCGGCGCTTGGCCCAGATGATAGGCATCATCGGGCGTAAAGCTTTCCGGCCCGTTGAAAAACGTGTGAATACCAGCCTCGGCCAGCAACGGCATCCGGTTAATTGCCCGCTCCAGAATTGGCTCGAAATGGTCAAAATCCGCTGGTAACTGGTCAAACTCGAAATCTTTCGGAATGCCTTCCATGCCCCAAGGTTTGGAATTCGGCTCGAACGCGCCCAGCAGAAATTTGCCCGCATCCTCTTTGTAATACGCACATTCATCCGGCACCCGCAGCACTGGCAATTGCTCCAATCCCTTGATCGGTTCGGTCACAATATAGAAATGCTCGCAGGCATGCAGCGGCACGTTCACCCCCGCCATGCGCCCCACTTCATGGGCCCACATTCCGGCGCAGTTGACCACGAAATCAGCGTCGATATGGCCGCTGTCCTCGTCTGTTTCCCAGTCGACACCGGTGACGCGCCCATCCGCCTGATTGATCGCCACAACTCGCACATGTTCAAAAACCTGCGCCCCGTTCATCCGTGCACCCTTGGCCATCGCCAGCGTAATGTTCGCCGGATCGCCCTGCCCGTCCCCCGGCAGATAGACCCCGGCGACCACATCCTCGATATTCAGATGCTCATAGCGCGCCTTGACCTCTTGCGCCGTGATCTCTTCCACCTCGACCCCGAACGCCCGCGCCATCGCCGCCCCGCGAAACAGCTCTTCGCGCCGATCCTCGGTCAGTGCGACAGTGATTGATCCACAGGTCCGCAAGCCCGTGGAAATGCCGGTTTCATCCTCCAGCGTCAGGTACAGCTCCTTGGTGTATTTCGCCAGCTTTGTCATGGTCGAGGAGGACCGCAATTGCCCGATCAACCCCGCCGCATGCCACGTTGTGCCGCTGGTCAGTTGTTTGCGTTCCAGCAGCACCACATCTTTCCAGCCCAGTTTGGCCAGATGATAGGCGACCGCGCAGCCAACAACGCCGCCACCAATGATAACTGCACGTGCTTTTGAAGGAATAGTCATGTCGTTTCTTTCTTTGCAAATAGCCACATCATATGGCCCCTTCAGATCGGGATTTAATCACAGCCAGAACGCTGTTCTGGAAATCGTTCAAAAACAGGTGACCCCACCAATTCAGGTAGGAGTTAAACGGCGAGCGCACTGTGTAATGGGTTTCAAGCTGGACCAGAGTGCGCCCATCTTCGGTTGCACTCAGTTGGTAGAACCCGTTCGCCACCCGCAACGTTTCGCTGTTTGGCGATACGTGTGGGTCAAAACTGGCAAGGCTCTCGGGGTCGTTGAACGAGAAATCCCACGCCAGCCGAACGTTTTGAACCCGCTCGGTGATGGTCTCCTGAAACCGCACACCCTTGGTCCATTTCAACTGCCGCTGGTTTCCGTCCACCTCGGCACTGACCGGTTGTGGTGCGCCCAGCAGCATGTGTGACAAGGTCCAGATGCGCTCGTGTTCCTGAATGGTCGGGATCACCACCGTGTGGCCCCAGACCACATCCGCAGGCGCATCAATAATGATTTCCGAGGTCACCACACTGGCGCTTTGCGGATAGGTCACAAAGCGTTCCGCAGGCAGGGCCAGCAGTGGCAACAGGAACAGTGCGGCATTCATGGTGGTTTTATTTTGCCCTAGATACGAGCGCGCCAACACCACGCCGACCATCTCGAGCGGAATGATGATCGGCAGCAACATCACGATACAGATCAGCGTTTCGACTTTGAGCAGCCAAAGGATCGCCAGCATCAAAGCCGTCAGCCCCAGCGCATACAGCAATATCCGCCAATGGTTCTGCTCCCGCGCCGGATCGAAAACCGTTTGTGCCATCGCCCCAAGGCACAGCGGCGGCAGGACCAGCGACACAAAGAACCCTTGGTTAAAATATTCTGTCTGAAAGAAAAAACCCAGCACATAGAGGATCAGACCATAGCCAAGAAAGCCGATAATCTGGATCGTGCGTGGAGGTCTTTCGCGTAGGGGCGTCATGTGTTTGGCCTCACACGATTTGATGTCCCGCCGCCGTCAGGGCGCGGGCAAGTTCGGTTATGTGGGCCGGTCCCACTTCGCAACAGCCGCCGACGATTGTGGCCCCTTGTTCAATCCAGCCCAGCGCGTATTTGGCATAGGCTTCGGGCCCCAGATCACGCCGCGCGCTTAATGCGTCGACCGTTGGCTTGTCGGCCAGAAAATCTTTGGTGATTTGTTCAAACCCGTTGGCATAGGCCCCGTATGGCAGCCCGCATTGTGACAGTGCCGCCAGCGCCGCTGTCATCACCTCGGGGGCCGAACAATTCGCCAGCACCGCCGCCGCCCCGTCCGCAGCAATGGCGCAAACATCCGCAACCGCCTCGCCCGAACGCAGTTTGGTGCCGTCCTCGTCATCCACAGTTATCGACAACCAAACAGGTTTGCCCGCCGCCTTTGCCCCCTCCAGAACAGCGCGCGCATGGGGGAGTGAGGCAACCGTTTCGCAAATGATGAAGTCCACCGAGGGGGCCAGTATACGTGCGATCTCGGCGTATCGCGCCACGGCCTCGTCATGGGGCGGGTGCAGTTCGGGGCGGTAGGAGGCTGCGAGCGGTCCGATTGATCCGGCAATCCTGACACCTGACCTCCCCTTGGTCGCAGCCTTCGCCTCGGCCAAGGCGCAGCGGTGCAGATCTTCAAATCGCCCTTCCAGCCCTGTGCCAATAAACCTGTCACGATGGATCGCATAGGTGTTGGTTGTGGCCACCATTGCGCCCGCATCGAAATAATCCTGATGGATTTCCTGCACCATACCGGGATGATCCAGCATCACTTGGGTTGCCCACAGCGGTGTCGGATCTTCTGGCGCACGATGGGTTAGTTCCTGCCCCATGCCGCCGTCCAAAAGGGTGATCTTGCTCATGCTCTTATCCTTTCGTTTTTCGCATCCCACAGCGGTGCATCTGCCTGCACCACGGCGCGGCGCCGTATCCCGTAAATCTCGACATCAAGTTCGGTGCCCGCCACCGCCAGATCGGCCCGCAACATGCCCAGCGCGATTGACGCATTCACGCGGTAACCCCAGCCGCCGGATGTGGTTTCACCCACCACCTGTCCGTCATGCCAAAGCGTTGACATATAGGGCGCGTCCGCGTCACCTGCATCCACGATCAAGGTGACAAAGCGTTTCGCCACGCCCGCCTGTTTTTCGCCCAACAGCGCCGCCTTTCCAGTGAAATCAACTGACTTGTCCAGTTTCACGAACCGCTCCAGCCCGCCCTCAAGCAGTGAGTAATCAGTGGAGAGATCGCCTTTCCACGCGCGATAGCCCTTCTCCAGCCGCAGACGGTCCAGCGCATACATGCCAAAGGGTTTGGCACCCGCCGCTGTCACCGCGTCCCAGATCGCAGGCGCATCGGCAACATCGCAATGCACCTCCCAACCCAGTTCACCCGCAAAGGAAACCCGCAGCAGGTAACAGGATTTGCCCGCGACAGTGGCCTCCTGATAAGTCAGCCAGCCCTTGGCCAGATCGGCGTCCGAAATGCCCGCCAAAATATCCCGCGCATCCGGCCCCGTGACCAACAGGCATTCCTTTTGATCCGACAGGTCCGTCACGCTGATCTGATCCGGTACTTGGCGCGACAACAACTCACCATCATGCCACTGCGCCGTGGCGGCTGTGATCAACCATATCTCATCATCCGAACGCGGCACCACCGACATTTCCGTCACAATCCGCCCGCGACTGTCAGCGAAATAGGCCAGCCCGACACGGCCCACTGATGGTAGGCGTGACGCCGTCAACCCGTCCAGCCAGTCCCGCGCGCCCGCACCGGCCACTTTCAACCGCGTGAACCCCGATATCGCCAGCACTCCACAGCCATCGCGCACCGCTTCGCACTCTTCCCGAATGCGCGCCTCCCAAGGCCCATCGCGCAGCCACGTTTGCGTCGCACCGTGCGAGGTATCATCACCATCCTGCGCAAACCAGTTCGCCCGCTCCCAGCCATTATAGGCCCCCATCACAGCGCCCGCATCCAACAGGCGGGAATGCAGCGGCGACAGCCGCTTGCCGCGCGCCGCCTCCCATTCGTGATGCGGGAAATGCATCGCGTATTCGTTGCCGTAAACCTCAACCCCCTTTGCAACGCAATACGCATCATCCGTGAACCCTGTAAAGCGGCGCGGGTCACACGACCACATGTCCCACTCGGTTTCCCCCTCGGTGATCCATTCGGCCAGCACCTTGCCAGCGCCACCGGCCTGCGCAATGCCAAAGGTAAACACGCACGCCTCGAACGCATTCTTCACGCCCGGCATTGGCCCGATCAGCGGCAGCCCATCCGGCGTATAGGGGATCGGCCCGTTGATCACTTTGTTGATGCCCGCCGTGCCCAACATCGGCACCCGCACCATCGCATCCTCGATATACCACTCCAGCCGCTCCAGATCGTCAGGATACAACTGGAATGAGAAATCCTGTGGCATAGGGTCATCCGGCGTCACCCAATGCGCCTTGCAATTGCTCTCATACGGCCCCAAATTCAGCCCGTATTTCTCCTGCCGCAGGTAGTAAGAACTATCGACATCGCGCAGCAACGGCAGCTTGTCACCACCTTCACGGCTCCATGCTTCCAGTTCCGGTATCTCGTCAGTCAGCATGTATTGATGGCTCATCACCATCATCGGCACGCGCCGACCGCCGTAAGGGCGGAACCATTCGCCAACCCGCTGGGCGTAATATCCGGCGGCGTTGACCACAAACTCGCAGCGGATTTCGCCCTTCTCGGTCTCAACCACCCAGTCGTCCCCGTCACGCCGAACCCCCGTCGCGGGCGTAAAGCGCAAAATCTTGGCCCCTAGATCACGCGCGCCTTTGGCAAAGGCTTGGGTCATTTGCGAGGGGTCAATATCGCCATCGTAGGGGTCATATAATGCCCCTTCCAGATCATGGGTTTCCAAAAACGGGTAGCGCGGCTTGATCTCGTTCAGCCCCATCATTTCAATATCCATACCCTGATAGCGCCCCATGCCGCAGGCGCGTTCAAACTCCAGCATCCGCTCCTTGGAATGGGCCAGCCGCACCGATCCGGTGACGTGGTAATTCATCGGATAATCCACCGCATCACCAAGCCCGCGATACAGTTCGCATGAGTAGCGCTGCATGTTCATAACAGACCACGAGGTGGAGAATGTCGGCACATTGCCCGCCGCGTGCCATGTGCTTCCAGCCGTCAATTCGTTCTTTTCCAGCAGAACGCAATCGGACCAGCCTGCCTTGGCCAGATGATACAGGGAGGAGGTGCCAATCGCACCACCGCCAATGATCACAACTCGCGCTGTGGTAGGAAAATCTGCCATGTCGTCATCTCCTTATTGCTGGTGCGGCAGACCATCAGAGATATCGTAGTAATCCCCCTGATCCGCCACAAAGATGTGTTTTTGCAATTTCAATCCGATTGGCCCGTCTAATGATCCAAGACTAAACGAGGTCGTGTCTTCCCCCAGCTTGCGCCAAAACAGATACGCCCCGCAGGTGCCACAAAACCCGCGCTCGGCGGTCTTGCTTGAGGCATACCACTTCAGCCCGTCACCCCGCATGATCGTTAATGCCGTATCCGGCACAAATCCCGAGGCCCAGAGATGGCCTGGCTGCTTGCGGCACTGGCTGCAATGGCAAACCGATAATCCTGCAACGTCACCCGTCACCTCATATTGAACCGCTCCGCACAGGCGTGATCCCTTATGCATCATCCCCTCCCGATCTGTGGCGTGTTGGCACTGCCCAAAACCACACCATACAGGATGAACGCCACCGCCATCACGCGGCGGAACAGCCGGTTAAACACCGCCCCCATGGCGGCACGTCCAAGGCCTGCGCCCAACGCCGTATAGCCCGTGTAACTGATTGCCGTGATCAGCAGCGCGGTTGGCACGATCACCTGCATTTGCTGCCAGACCGGCACATCCGGCTGCACAAACTGGCTGAATGCGGCCAGATATCCGGCCACGCTTTTGGCGTTGATCGTCGCAATCATAAACGCCTTGGAGTAGATACGCCGCCCCGACACCCGCACGGCCACCACAGGTTTGCCCGCATTGATCCAGCCCCGCACACCCAGATAGACCAGAAAACCGGCCCCAGCCAGCTTGACCCAGAAAAAGGCGGCGGGCGAGGCGATGATCAACGCCGTCACCCCCATCGCGGACAGGCCCAAAAACAGGCTGGCCTGCGTCAGTATTCCCAACACGCCCCACAGGGCAGGCCGAAACCCCAGCGCCATGCCGTTGCTGATGCAATTCACCGCGTTCGGCCCCGGCGTGGTGACAAACACCACCCAGAACAGCGCGAAAATACTCCATGCTTCAAACGACATTGCTAGCCCCTCAATAAACCGGCGGCGCGATCACCCAGATCGCAACGGCAGGCGCGTCATACGGGTTGGACCAGCGATGCACCTCGCCCCGAATGCGAAAACTGTCGCCGGGATTGATGGTAAACTTGCGGCCCGCAATCCACAGATCCAGACAGCCAGAAACCAGATATCCCACCTCTTGGGTCGGGCGGCTGATGGCATCGGTGATCTGCGAATGCGGCTGAAAAGTCGAATGCACCACCTCGAAATCATCGGTCAAATCAGGTGATAACAGCTCCTCGATCAGACCCGCCTCATTGCTGCCAATACTGCGCCGTGCCCCTTTGCGCACCACATAGCCCTCCTCGCCAGCAGGGGCCGCCGCATGGGAAAACAGCATCGAGATCGACACATCTAGCGCGGCGGCAATCAGGCGCAGGTCTGTCACCGATGGCTCGGACAAATCACGCTCGACCTGGCTTACCCAGCCAACCGAGCGCCCCAACTGGTCTGCCAGTTCAACCAACGTCACTCCGCGCGCCTTGCGAATGGCCCGCAAATCCGCGCCAAGAGTTTTGGGGTGTGTCGGATCAGAGTGTAACATGTCTTGAAATTATCCATGAAATTTTCACAATTAATTTCACCATTGACGACAATCTGATTCCCCGCAAGCAAAATCATGGTTTCTGCTTTTCTTAAATATCCCCGCCGGAGGCAAAATCAGGCCGAGCGAAGCGAGGCCACCGCCGACCATAAGTCCGCGCCCCGCAGGGGTGCTGACGTTGGGCGGAAACCCTCAGATGCTGCCAAATACCGCCATCAGGATAGTGCTCAGCCCATCAGCATCCCGCGCATCAAACGCATCCGGTTGATTGCTATCAATGTCAAACACCCCCAACAGCGCCCCACCTTGCCCGAACACAGGCAAAACCACCTCGCTGCGGGTGCTGGACGCACAGGCGATATGCCCCGCAAACGCCTCCACATCCGCCACCAACTGCACCTTACCAGTCCGCGCCGCCGCCCCGCAAACCCCGCGTGAAAACGGGATCACCAAACAGCCGTGCCCACCCTGATAGGGGCCTATCTTCAACAGATCGCCCCCGACATTGCGATAAAACCCAGTCCAGTCGAACCGGTCGTCCGAATGATGCACCTCGCAGGCCACCGTCGCCATCAGTGACACGACATCAGCTTCGCCTTGGGTCAGCGACGCAACAGTCTTGGCCAGCACATCATAATCAACCCGCATCAGACCAGTTCAATGGCAATCGCCGTGCCTTCGCCACCCCCGATGCAAATCGCGGCCACACCACGTTTCAGCCCGCGCTTTTCCAGCGCGTTCAGCAGCGTCACAATGATCCGCGTGCCGGACGCGCCAATCGGATGGCCCAGCGCACAGGCACCACCATTCACATTCACTATATCGCGCGAAATACCCATTTCATGCATGAAGGCCATCGGCACCACGGCAAAGGCCTCGTTGATTTCCCACAGGTCCACATCACCAACCGACCAGCCGATATTATCCAGCAATTTCTGTGCAGCAGGCACAGGTGCCGTGGTAAACCAGCCCGGCGCTTGTGCGTGGCTGGCATGGCCCAGAATGCGCGCCCGCACCTTCAACCCAGCCTCTTTCGCGGCCTCTTCCGAGGCCATCACCAGCGCCGCCGCCCCGTCCGAAATCGACGACGCATTCGCCGCCGTCACCGTGCCGTCCTTGCTGAATGCCGGACGCAATTGCGGGATTTTTTCAGGTCGCGCCTTAGCGGGTTGCTCGTCCGCCGAAACCACGCTTTCGCCACGGCGGGTTGTCAATGTCACCGCGGCAATCTCGTCCTTAAACGCGCCACTTTCCTCAGCCGCCAAAGCATTCGATAATGACTTCAGCGCATACTCATCCTGCGCCTCCCGTGTAAACTGGAACTTCTCGGCGCAGTCCTCGGCAAACACCCCCATCAACCGACCCTTGTCATAGGCATCTTCCAGCCCGTCCAGAAACATGCTGTCCTGAACATTCTGGTGTCCAATCCGCGCCCCGCTGCGCATTTTAGGCAGCAGATATGGCGCTTTGGTCATGCTCTCCATGCCGCCCGCCACCATGATTCTGGTCGCGCCCAGCGCAATCTGGTCAAACGCCACCATCGCCGTTTTCATGCCCGATCCGCACATCTTGTTCAGCGTGGTTGCGGGCACTTCTTCGCCCAATCCAGCCGCAAATCCGGCCTGACGTGCGGGTGCTTGCCCCATCCCTGCTGGCAACACACAGCCCATCAGAACCTCTTCGATCAACTCAGGCGTGGCCCCTGCCCCTTTGATCGCAGCCCTGATCGCGGCGCCGCCCAAAACGGGCGCGTCCACATCGGCGAACACCCCCTGAAAACCACCCATTGGTGTGCGGGCTGCCCCTGCGATGACGACATTTTTCATGGCTCTATCCTTCATTATTTTTATTCGCATACCGAATGGTAACGATTGCCCGTTAATCTGCCCATATCGAACTACGACGGAGTAAGAGATGCAACTGGAAACCGTAAACCGCGACGATGCTATCATCGTCACTGCCCTGATGGATCGCATTGATGCTCTGATTGCCATCCAGTTCAAGGATGACATGCGCGAAGCATGCGAAAATGGCCCTGCCCGTGTGGTGCTGGACCTTGGGAGTGTCCAATTTATCGACAGCAGCGGCCTTGGTGCGATTGTCGCCACGATGAAGCTGCTGGCCCCCGATCAGAAACTGGAACTGGCAGCCCTTACCCCGATTGTTGATAAGGTGTTTCGCCTAACCCGCATGGACAGCGTTTTTGCCATCCACGCCGATGCAAACGCCGCATTTACCGACATTGCGCATGTATCCTGACCACCTGACCCAACTAAAGCACAAAGCACAGGCAATGCCCCGACAAAAGAACCATATTTCCGAACTGCATCTCACCTTTCCAGGCACCGCTATTGCTGTGCGCAAGGCACTTTCCGACACCCTCGCAGGCCTTCGTTTTCTGGACTTATCGCCTGAAGAATCCGGCACAGTCGAACTGGTATTGGCCGAGGCCATGAACAATATTGTCGAACATGCCTATGCAGACAACCCCGATGGCATGATCGAACTGGGGATCACACCCACGCCGCGTGGCCTATCCTGTAGGCTGTGTGATGATGGCCGCCCAATGCCTGATGGCATGGTGCCTCTGGGCGGGAATCCATCACTGGATTGTGGTGTTGGCGACTTGCCCGAAGGTGGATTCGGCTGGTTCTTGATTCGGGATTTGGCCCATGATCTGGAATACACACGATCCAGCGATAAGAATCGGCTGACATTTCGTATTTCCGTCGGGCATGCGCAATTTCAGGCGTAAATTCCCCGCAAAACCAATAAAGACGCAAAGAAGCCTTATTGTATCCCAATCCAAGACAGAATTAAGGGCGAAAAGATAAGGGTAGCTGCATATAGCTTCCCTCGGCGTCGTGTTTAACAGCCCCCACCCAGTTCACGACGTCGAGGTTTACTAACTAGCCCCCCTAAAATTAGAATTGGAATTGCGCCAAAGGCAGCCTAGGCTCTCGCTTGTCATTCAAGCGAGGAAACCATGCGCGATTATCACCTGCCCGGCCGTTCAGCCGTTTATGCCAGCAACGCAATCTGCGCCACATCACACCCCTTAGCGGCAAAAGTCGCCATTCAAATGCTCGAGGCGGGCGGCAATGCGGTGGACGCCGCCATCGCCGCCGCCGTTTTGCTGGGCATTTGCGAGCCACAAAGCACGGGGATTGGCGGCGATTGTTTTGTGCTGCTGAAACCCGCCGATAGCGAGGATGTGATCGCTCTGAACGGATCAGGCCGCGCGCCCGCCGGATTGTCCGCTGAAAAAATCCGCAAGGCTGGGCATAAAACTATTCCGCTGGGCGGTGTCGAGGCTGTGACCATCCCCGGTGCAATCGACGCCTTTTGCCGCCTGTCCAAAGACTGGGGCAAGCTGGGCCTAAAGGCTGCCCTTGCCCCTGCGATCCATTACGCCGAGGCAGGCGTGCCCGTCGCACCGCGTGCGTCATTCGACTGGGCCGCAAACGCCAAACGCCTGCAAGGGGCAGCGCGGGAATTCTATCTGAACAAGGGCGAGCCCCTGACCGCAGGCCAAATATTCCGCGCCCCGATGCAGGCCGAAGTATTGCGCCGCATCGCGCTGGAGGGGCGGCGCGGGTTCTACGAGGGCGAAGTGGCCGAGGATATGGTCGCGTCCTTACAGGCAATGGGCGGCACCCACACATTGGACGATTTCGCGGCCACTGCTTGTGATTACACCACGCCAGTTAGTGGTATTTACAAGGGCTATGAGTTGGTCGAGCATCCGCCAAACGGCCAAGGCGCCACCGCGATCCTGATGAATAATATCCTGTCGCGGTTCGACCTGCCCGCAATGGAGCCGTTCGGAGCCGCGCGCGCCCATATCGAGGCCGAAGCCGCAAAGCTGGCCTATGATGCGCGCAACCGGTTCATCGCCGACCCCGCCATGACCACACGGCTGAACCACATGCTGGCCGATGAAACCGCCGCAAAACTGGCCGCCCTGATTGATCCGAAACGCGCGATGGATGCGCCCGCCGCGCTGTCGGAAAACATCCACAAAGACACGGTATATCTGACGGTTGTCGATAAGGACCGCATGGCGGTGTCGCTGATCTATTCCACCTATTACGCCTTTGGTTCGGGCCTTGCCTCGGACAAGTTCGGGATATTGTTCCAGAACCGGGGTGCAGGGTTCAACCTGACGGCGGGTCATCCGAATGAGGCAGGCGGGGGCAAGCGCCCGATGCACACGATCATCCCGGGCATGTTGAAACAGGATGGCCGCGTGATCATGCCGTTTGGCGTGATGGGCGGGGCCTATCAGCCCAACGGGCATACACGGTTCCTGACCAATATGGTCGATTTCGGCCTGCACCCACAGGCCGCAATCGACGCGCCACGCTGTTTTTCAGACGAAGGCGTGATGAATGTGGAACGCGGGTATAGTGATGCCGTGCGTCAGGAACTGGCCGATATGGGCCACAACGTCGCCATCCCAGCAGGGGCTATTGGCGGGGCACAAGCGATCCGGATCGACCATGATGCGGGCGTTCTGATCGGCGCGTCTGATCCGCGCAAGGACGGTTGTGCGCTGGGATATTAATGGAAATGGATTGGATGCGCGCTAGTTCAGCTGAAACTGCAACGGATACTGGCCGTCCTCGAAATCGCCGAACAGATCGGATAGATCAGGGTGGCTGATCGGCTCGCCGGTATAATCCGCGATCAGGTTTTGTTCAGACACATAAGCCACATAATAACTTTGGTCGTTTTCGGCCAAAAGGTGGTAAAACGGCTGGTCTTTGTTGGGGCGCACCTCTTCGGGGATGGCCTCGTACCAGTCTTCGGTATTGGCAAACATTGCATCCACATCGAACACCACACCCCGAAAAGGGTGCTTGCGATGGCGCACAACTTGCCCCAAATGATATTTCGCGTGTGATTTTAGCATTGCATTACAGCCCCCGTGCGTCGTTATTAATGCTTAAATCAGGGTCTTGTCCATGTGATTTGGTACAAAATAAGGAAACAGTTTGTGGACCAATTTCTAACAGTGCTTGAAATCGTTACACCTGTGTTCCTGCTGGGGGCCATCGGGTTTACGTGGGTCAAGTCGGGATTCGAGTATCGGGTCGAGTTTGTCACACGTCTGGCAATGACCCTATCGGTGCCCTGTCTGATTTTCACATCCTTGATGCAAACCGAGATTGATCCCGCCGCGCTGGCCACCCTGTCGCTCGCGGCACTTGCCGCATATGGCGCGGTCACGCTGGCCTCGTATTTGATGATTCAGTTCACCGGTTTGGGCCACCGCACCTACCTTGCGCCTGTCATATTCGGCAACACCGGCAATCTGGGCCTGCCGCTTGCGCTGTTTGCGTTCGGGCAGGTTGGGCTGGGCTATGCGGTGGTGGTGTTTGCCATCATGGCGATCCTGTCGTTTACCTTCGGGGTTTGGTTGGTATCTGGCGGGGGATCCCCGTTGAAAGCCCTGAAAGAGCCGATCGTCGCCGCCACTCTGCTGGGCGCGTTGTTCATGTGGATGGGCTGGCAAACCCCCAAACCAATAACCAACACGCTGGAATTAATCGGCCAAATGGCCATCCCGATCATGCTGCTGACGCTGGGCGTGGCCGTTGCACGTCTGAAACCGGGGCGGATGGGGCGGGCTGTTTGGCTGTCGCTGGCTAAGGTGGTGATCTGCATTGGTGCGGCATGGATTGTGGGCCGCTGGCTGGCGCTGCCACCCGTTGCGTTCGCCGTATTGGTGATGCAGGTTTCGACACCGGTGGCGGTGACATCATATATGCTGGCCGAAAAATACGGCGCGGATTCTGATGCGGTGGCGGGGCTGGTGGTGGTCTCGACCGTGCTTTCTGTGGTCACAATCCCGCTGACGCTGGTTTTTCTGCTATAATTGGACAATTTGACGTTTTACCGCCCCAAAAAAATGCGCTAAGCTGGTAGTAATAATATAAAAATATAAGCGAGAGGCATATGAGCAGACTTCTTCGCGCGACAGTATTGACGATTCTTGTGGCCTCTTGCGGGGGCGGTGGAAACTATTCCGCGCCGCGCAATCTGGATGACGCCTGTAGTATCCTTAATCAGCGCCCGACATTCCTGAAGGCCATGCGCAAATCCGAGCGTCGCTGGGGTATTCCCGTGCATGTGCAAATGGCGACGATTTATCAGGAAAGCAAATTCATCGGCAACGCTCGCACCCCGTTTCGCTATGTTCTGGGTGTGATCCCGATGGGGCGGCAATCCTCGGCTTATGGATATTCACAAGCGTTGGATGCGACGTGGAAAGAATATAAACGCGGCCCTGGCCGCAACGGCGCAAAGCGTGACGACATTGACGATGCCACCGATTTCATGGGCTGGTATATGTCGCAATCGACCGAACGGCTGGGCATTGCAAAAACTGATGCCCGCAATCAGTATCTGGCCTATCACGACGGGCGCAGCGGATATGCCCGTGGCACTTACCGCAGCAAACCGTGGCTGATCAGGATCGCAGGCGAGATCGGGGCGCGGTCCAACACATATCGTGACCAGCTCCGCGCGTGCGGTAAATCCAGATAAATCAATGAAAGCGGGGCTACAGGCCCCGTTTTTCAGCCTCGAACACAATATTGAACAGGGTCGAGCGCAGCTGAACACCCTTGGTCAGTTCGTTCAGGATTAGCGTGGTTTCCCCACCTGACCCATCAACAATCACCCATTGGCGCAACTCGATCGGGTTCGAGGTGAACAGCAGGCGGATTTGGCCGTATTCGGGATGTTTTGGGTCTTGAGCCACAACCGTTGTGCTTTTGCCGTCTGACGTATGTGCGACAACCATTTTGGCGCGCGCCAGATTGACGTTCTTTTGCAGGATCAAGTTAAGCGGCGTGCGTTTTAGCGGATATTGCTCCGGACCCTGATTGGATTTCCCGTCAAATATCGCAACCTGCCCGCCGCCAGCCATAACAAGGCTTTTGTCAGGTGGATTATATTCAAACCGCACACGCCCCGGACGCTTGATAAAAATCGTGCCGGTCGAAATGGTGCCATCATTGTTGATTTGGGTGAACCCGCCTTGGGCGGTGGTGAACTTGTTCAGATAGGCAGAAATCCTGTTCAATGACAGCTTTTCAGCGGACACAGGTAAGGACAGGGCAACCCACAAAAGAGGCATGATCAATATGCGTAAATGTTTCATATGTTCTACTTAACCATCAATCCAGCTGTTTCCACCCCTGATATGGCATGACCCATGAAATGTCGCGCAAAACCCATGTGTGGTTAAAACTACTATTCCGGAATAGTAGTTTTAGCAGGCTACACATATCAAAGACTTATATGGTTACTTAACCAAGTTTTAACCGACTATCCTATGCTTGCAGGTAAACAAAACAGCACACCTACATAAGCAACTTAATGCTGTTCCGGAATCAGGATTTCGCGTTTGCCCACATGGTTTGCGGCACTGACCAGTCCCGCATCTTCCATTTGCTCAACCAAACGTGCAGCCTTATTGTATCCGATCGCCAGTTTGCGCTGAATATAGCTGGTCGAACACTTGCGGTCCTTGACCACAATCGCCACCGCCGTATCATATAGCGCATCCTGCTCATCGGTATTGCCGCCCAGCCCCAGCACTTGATCAATGCTGCTTTCGGTATCACCTTCCGGCCCTTCAACCACACCGGTCACATATTCCGGCGCGCCAAAGCTCTTCAGGTGATTGACGATTTCCTCGACCTCTTCATCACTTACAAAGGGCCCGTGCACACGGGTGATTTTAGCACCCCCCGCCATAAACAGCATATCACCCATGCCCAGCAGTTGCTCGGCGCCCTGCTCGCCCAGAATGGTGCGGCTGTCGATTTTGCTGGTCACCTGGAACGAAATACGTGTGGGGAAGTTGGCCTTGATCGTGCCGGTGATCACATCCACCGATGGGCGTTGCGTGGCCATAATCAGGTGGATACCCGACGCCCGCGCCATTTGTGCCAGACGCTGGATGCAAGCCTCGATTTCCTTACCGGCCACCATCATCAGGTCGGCCATCTCGTCGACCACCACCACGATATAGGGAATGGATTCGGGCGCAAACTCTTCAGTCTCGAAAATCGGATCGCCGGTTTCATCGTCAAATCCGGTCTGCACCGTGCGGCTGAACATCTCGTTTGCGGCAAGGGCTGCCTTGACGCGGCTGTTGTAGCCCTCAATGTTGCGAACCCCCATTTTCGACATCTTGCGATAGCGTTCTTCCATCTCGCCCACTGTCCATTTCAGTGCGACAACGGCCTTTTTCGGGTCGGTTACAACAGGGGACAGCAGATGCGGGATACCGTCATAGACCGACAATTCCAGCATTTTGGGGTCAATCATAATCAGGCGGCATTCCGCAGGTGTCAGCTTGTAAAGCAGGCTCAGGATCATCGTGTTGATCGCCACCGATTTACCCGATCCCGTGGTCCCGGCAATCAATAGGTGCGGCATCTTTGCCAGATTTACAACAATCGGATCGCCGCCAATATCTTTGCCCAAGGCAAGCGGCAAACGCATGTTACTATCGCCGAAATCACGCGCTGACAGGATTTCACGCAGCATCACCTTTTCACGATGCTCGTTCGGCAATTCGATCCCGATAACCGTGCGACCAGGCACCGTAGAAACCCGTGCCGACAGCGCCGACATGGACCGCGCGATATCATCGGCCAAACCGATGACACGGCTGGCCTTCAAACCGGGGGCTGGCTCCAACTCATACATCGTAACCACGGGGCCAGGGCGCACACTGACGATGTCACCCTTAACGCCGTAATCATCCAGAACATTCTCCAACATCCGCGCATTTTGCTCTAATGATTCATCCGACAATTGGTGGCGCTGGATGTTCACATGACTTTCCAGCAACGACAGCGGGGGATGTTCATAGGCCACCTGCTTGTCCTCGAATTGCAACTTGGGTTGTGCTTCGGCCTTGGCCTGACGCGATGTTGGCGGTGCTTTGCGCACCCCGTTCTGGACCACGGATTTCGGGGCCATTGCGGGCTGCATCACTGGGGCGGGTTCCACGGTTGGCTCAAACATCATCGGGCCTTGCGCTGGAATTGCACCCGCCTGCATTTGTGGGGCTTCCACCGGCGGTTCTGTATTCAAAAGCAGCGGCTGTGGGCCACTGCGCCGCGTCACTTGTGGCTCGGCTCGGGCGGCTGTCAGCGTTGGCACTTGGCGCACACGCTGTCTAATCGCATCCGAAATCCGCGCCTTGATCCGGTCCTCACCAATCTCTTCGCCATAAACATCCGGTGCCAGTTCTGGCTCGATCAACTCTGGCTCAGGGTCTGGTAGGCGGTTCATCAACGACGCAAGTAAACCCTGTTTAACGGGCTGTTCCGGCATATTCTGCACATCCTCGACTGCCTGATATGCATTCGCCTGCTGTACAACTGGCGGCTCGGCCCGCACCACTGATGCGGGACGGTGCACAGGTGTTGGCACGGCGGCATAGGCCGCAGCCTCGGCAGCTGCGTCTTCGGCATCAGCGCGAACCCGTTCCTTGCGCACTGCATTCTTTTCCTGAACCACGCGCGCCGCAATTGCTGCCCCACGCGCACTTTTGCCCAATAAGGTCATCAAACCAGCATAGGCCATGACAATTCCGACCAACAGAAAACGCACGAAACGCTTCATCTCTGGCATCGTAAAACCCATTGCAAACAATAGCATAGAAAGCATCGCCACGCCCATCAGGACTGCTACAAATTTCAAACCAAAGGCAGCACTGACAGGCACCATGCCCAGCACAGAGCCCAAAACCATATCGCCAAACAACCCGCCCAGACCAAAGCTGTGGGTCCAATCCGTAGACGGGACATGGGTTGAGGCATAAACAGACAGTAGCGCAATCGCGATTGGTGCGAAAATCAGGCGGCCAAGGGCACGTTCGGTGCCGTTATGGGTGGTAAACCTCACGCCCCAAACTACCAAAACAATGGCAATCGCCCATGATCCCCAGCCAACAATCACAAACAAAGGTGCGGCAATCGACGCGCCGAAACGGCCCAGCCAGTTTTGCACCGGCGCTTGGGATGCCGCCAGCCAGTTTGGATCAGACGGCGTGTAAGACGCCAGCATCATCGCCACCAGAACGCCCAGCACCACCATGCCGATACCTATCAATTCCTTGCTGCGCCGTTCAATTGCCGCCTGCAATCTGGAATCCAGTAATGGGTCGCGCTGTTTTGCCGAATAGGATGCCATGTTTACCTCTTCCTCACGTATACAAGCAGCGTTTCAGGCGCATTAGCCCGTGCCGCATTTCTGTTTTTGGGGCCACCATTGCCACACGAATGTAGCCATGGCTCGGATTTTGTCCGTCAACTTCACGGCTTAAGTAAGCGCCGGGCAGAACCCGCACACCAGTCTCTTGCCATAATTTCAATGCCGCCGCTTCGCCATCGGGCACCGGCAGCCACAGGAAAAATCCTGCTTCGGGGCTAAGATAGCCCTCAACATCACCGAAAATCTCATCGGCGATGTCAAATTTCTCAATGTACAGCGAACGGTTCAGCTCCACATGCGCTTCGTCAGCCCAAACCTTCTCGGCCACCCGCTGCAACGGCAACGGTAGCGGTGCGCCGGAAAAATCGCGCAGTTGTTTGATCCGCGCGATGGATTTTGGCCCACCCGCAACGAAACCAGACCGCAAACCCGGCAAGTTGGAGCGCTTGGACAATGAATGAAAAATCAGAACCCGTTCAGGATCTGCCCCCATTTCACGCGCTACCTGCAATGCACCGACAGGGGGCGTATCGCGGTAAATCTCGCTATAGCATTCATCCGCGAAAATCTGGAAATCGTATTTTTCGGCCAGCCTGATCAAATCCTGCCAATACTCGCGTGATGCCACAGCGCCTTGCGGATTAGAGGGTGAACAAATGTAGGCAATCGCAGTGCGGTTCAGTACATCCTCAGGCAACGCCGCATAATCCGGCATAAATCCGTTTTCCGCAGTGGCCGCCACAAAAACCGGTTTCGCCCCGACTGACATCGCTGCAACGGCATAAACCTGATAAAACGGATTGGGCGTCAGCACGATGGGCGCTTTACCGCCCTTGGTTTCAGCGCATAATGCCATCGCCGCGTTATACAGCCCCTCGCGGGTGCCATTCACCGTTGAAATCTCGCTTGCGGCATCCACATCCACACCAAACCGCCGTTTCAGCCACGCCGAAATCGACGTCCGTAATTCTGACGAACCAGCATTTGGCGGGTATTTTTTGAACTCGTGGTTGTTTTTGGCAATGATTTCCAGAATCCAGTCCGGAAAATCATGCTGCGGCTCGCCAATCGTCATGTGCACAACATCACCGCCCGCCGCATGCGCGTCGAGAAGCCCGCGAAGACGCGGAAAAGCGTACTCTGGAAGGTTCGAAAACCGCTCAGGAAAGTCCATATCTGCCTCAAATGTCGGAATCATTTCGCCCCGTTTGAGATGAATCTAGACCAGCCCTGTGGCCGCGTCCAGAAAAACCCAAGGAAAATATGTAGTTGGGTGGTGCAGTTGTGGTATTTAGGCCAATGCGGCCTCGGCTGCTGACCCCAACCTTAACAGGCGTTCTTCGCTCATTGGGGGGGTGAGAAACATGATGCCACAAGATGCTGTGCCTGTAGGCAAGGTTAACCCAGCAGAACCCATCAAATTCCCGATCCGTGTGTTACGCAAAGCGTGCAAATTTTCTGTGATGTAATACGCGTGATCCGTCTCCAACAGGTGCTGGTTCGGCGGCAAAATCTGCGATGTCGGCATGATAACCGCGTCATATCCGGCCACCCGCGCATGATAGGCCTCGCGCAATTTACGCAACTTCATCCAACCCTCAACAAACTCGACACCGGAAAATGTTGCGCCGGCCCGAAACCGCTCCAGAATTGCGCCAAACATTTTCTCAGGTGCGGCCTCGATTTCCTTGTGCCACTGCGCATAGGCCTCGGTTGTGAACAGCACCGCCGACAGCTCCAGCGCCTCGGTCACTTCGGGCGCGATCCCATCTTCGACCACGGCCCCCGCCGCCTTCAACTTCTCAACCGCGCCCATAAACGCCGCCATTGGCGCGGCGCGCACGCCTTGCATGGCTTCGGTCTGCAAAATCATCAGCCGCTTGCCTTTCAACGTCGCACCCGCCAAATCCGCAGGTTTTCCGCCCTCAAGCGCCGCCAACATCAACGCTGCATCTTCAACCGTTCGGCACAACGGCCCGACCGTGTCAAAACTCTCGCACAAGGGCACAACGCCCTTTAGCGACAGGCGGCCCGAGGTGGTTTTCAATCCAACCAGATTGTTCCACGCCGATGGAATGCGAACCGACCCGCCAGTGTCCGACCCGATGCCGCACGCCGCCAGATCAAACGCCACAGACGTCGCCGCCCCCGATGATGATCCGCCCGAAACAGCATCCGCATCATTCACACTGGGCGGGGTTTCAGTGACGGGATTATACCCCAGCCCCGAAAATGCCAGCTCCGACATGTGGGTTTTGCCCAGACACACCAGCCCCGCTTCGGTCGCGTTTTTCAACACCTCGGCGTCCGCATCCGGCACACGGCCCTTTAACAGCTCCGATCCGGCCTCGGTCGCAACCCCTGCCGTATCAAACAGGTCTTTCCACGAAATCGGCACCCCATCCAGCAATCCGCGCCGATTGCCGCTTTGGGCCCGTTCCGCTGCGGCGCTCGCCTCGGCCAACGCACGGTCCTCGGCCAATCGCGCATAAATCCGGTGCTGCAACGGATGTGCCTTTATCGCGGCAAGATAGGTCTGCGCCAATTCCACAGGGTCAATTTCCCCCGCACCAATGCCGCGTCCTAAATCCGCCGCGCTCATTTTCAACCACTGCTTTGACATAGCCAGACCTTTCATTGTTCCCGCGAACGGTAGCGGTCCTGCGGCGCATGGACAATCCCGAAAGCCACGCCATATTATCGGGTATGAAATTCGACTCGGACATATTGATCATCGGCGGCGGGCTGAATGGCCCTGCCTTGGCGCTGGCCTTGGCTGATGGTGGGCTCAGCGTCACCATCATTGACGCGCTGCCCGCCAATGCCCGTGGAAACGACGGCTTTGACGGGCGCGGTTATGCGCTTGCACTGGCCTCGCAACGCTTGCTTGCGGCGATTGGTGTCTGGGGCAATGTAGCGACACACAGCCAGCCGATTAACGAGGTGAAAATCACCGACGGGCGCGCTGGCGAAGGCCCATCGCCGTGGATGCTGCATTTCAACAGTGACGAGCTGGCCGAGGGGCCGATGGGCTATATGCTTGAGGACCGCTATCTTTACCGCGCGTTCCAAGCAGGATTGAAAAAGCACCCTTTGATCACACAAATCAACAGTGAAACGGTGGTTGAGCAGGATGTCGGTGTGGCGCATGTAACAGTGCAAACCGCCAGCGGGAAATCCGTGACAGGGCGCATTTTAATTGGATCAGACGGGCGCAAAAGCGGCACGGCGCAGCGGGCCAGTATCAAACGTCACGGCCATGATTACAACCAGACCGCGCTGGTCTGCGCTATCGAGCACGCCCTGCCCCACCACGGTATCGCGCATCAGTTCTTCATGCCACCCGGCCCTTTGGCGATCCTGCCGCTGCTGGGTAACCGTTCCTCGATTGTCTGGAGCGAAGAAACGCAGGAGGCCGCGCGGATCAATGCGCTATCTGACGCAGATTACCTCGCCTATCTGCGGCCGCGGTTTGGCAGTTTCCTTGGTGAAATCAAACTGGCGGGCGCGCGGTTTACCTATCCGTTGAACCTGACACTGGCCGATCATTTTATCGCGCCGCGTCTGGCCTTGATTGGCGATGCCGCGCACGGGGTGCACCCGATTGCAGGGCAAGGATTGAACCTTGGCTTGCGCGATGTCGGGGCCTTGGCCGAAGTATTGATCGAGGCAAAACGGCGCGGCGAAGACATCGGGGCGGTGGATGTGCTGGAGCGCTATCAGGCATGGCGCCAGTTTGACACCACCACGCTGGCACTGACGACAGATGGTTTTAATAGGTTGTTTTCAAATGATAATTCGCTTCTTCGGTTGGGGCGCGATATCGGGCTGGGCATCGTCAATGCCATCCCAACCCTGCGCCAACGCTTTATCCGCGAGGCGGCGGGGCTGACTGGCGATGTGCCTAAACTATTGCAGGGGCGGCAGATCTAATAGCCACTCAGTCCAGCTTGCGCGCCTCATCCACCAGCATCACCGGAATCCCGTCCCTGATCGGAAACGCCAGATGCGCAGTCTTGGAAACCAGCTCCTGCATTTTGGCGTCATAAACCAGATTGGTATGGGTCACCGGACAAACCATCGCCTCTAACATCTTGCTGTCAAATTCACCTTTATGGCTCATTGCATCACTCCTTGGCTATCGCCGCGCCGCAGCGCGAATTCCATTAATGTCACCAGTGTTTCGCGCCGCGTCGTTAGCGTCTTTGCCTCTAGCAACGCCTGCTTGTCCTCGGGCGAAAACGGCGCCAGCATCGACAGTGAATTCACCAGCATCTCGGTTTCGGCCTGCTTCAGATTATCCCAATCCGTATCCAGTTCCTCGACTGCAAAAAACCGTTCTAGAAGCGCCAAAAATCCGTCACGGTCAAACCCGACATCATGTTCGGCCCCGCCCAGATCACGCGCGAAATCCTGCCAGTCAATCTTGACTTGCAGATAGGGCACAAACCCGTCGATCTGTTCCACAAACCGAAACCGCGACACACCGGTTAGTGAAATCATGTAACGCCCGTCATCGGTTTCGGTAAAACTGGTCACACGCCCCGCACAACCCACCGCGTGCATCTGCCCTTCGGCATCCTTGTCCATTGGCTGAATCATTCCGATCAGCCGTTCGCGGGTTTTCAAAACATCCTCGAACATCGCCAGATAACGCGGCTCGAAAATATTCAGCGGCAAACGGGCCCGTGGCAAAACGATTGCCCCCGACAGAGGGAACAAAGGCAATATGTCAGGCCGGTTTGCAGCAGAGATCATTGTCTCACTATCCTACATAAATATCATCGACGCTAGTTTGCGACGCCCGTTCAACACGATCAGATCATCCGCTTTTAGGGCGTCAAATACGGTGAACAACTGCGCCTTGGCAGCACCGTCGTTCCACTCGCGATCTCGGCGAAACAGCTCCAGCAATTCATTCACTGCGGCCTCAGTATCACCGGCACCGTGCAGCGCCGTCGCCAGATACAGTCGCGCCTGATGGTTGTCTGCGTCCGCCTCAACTGCGGCCCGCAATTCGGCCACCGGCCCCACATCCAAGGCCTGTTTGGCCAGTTCGATCTGTGCGTGCGCAGTCTCCAGCTCGGGTGTTTCAGAAATCTCGGCAGGGGCGCCGTTTAATGTAGCCTCGGCCTGTTCCAGATCATCCAGCGCCAAATAGGACCGGATCAAACCGCCATAGGCCGCCGCATTGACTGCATCCTCCTCCAGAATGGCCGCGAATGTTTCCTTGGCGTCCGCCGTATCGCCCTCGGTCAGCATGGTTTCAGCCGCTTCAATCGCATCTGCCAGACCGCCGTCGCCCTCCGGACCCAACAGCGAGACCTTGTCAACGAACGCCTTAATTTCGGAGGGCGGCACCGCGCCCTGAAACCCGTCCACCGGCTTGCCATCGACAAAAGCATAAACCGTCGGGATCGACTGGATCTGCAATTGCGCCGCAATCTGCTGGTTCTCGTCGATGTTCACCTTGACCATCTTCACCTTGCCGCCAGCAGCTGTCACTTCGGCCTCAAGTGCTGGGCCAAGCGTTTTGCACGGCCCACACCACGGTGCCCAGAAATCCACGATCACCGGCACCTCTTTGCTGGTTTCCACCACATCGGCCATAAAGGTGGCCTCGGAGGTGTCTTTGATCAGATCGGCAGCGGGGGCATCGGCGCCCTGTCCCAGTTCAAGCATGTCATCATTCCATCAATTTGTTTGGTTGCGCCTTATATGTGCTTTTGCGGCGCAAAACCCAAGGGGTTTGTTGATATGTCGCAACCCCCGCACTACTTAAACCTGATGATTGACCAACCAAAGCCCGCACCCCTCAGGAATGGCAGATTTCATAACGACCCACCTGCCCCCCACTTGGACGAGGGTAACAGCCACTTGAAAATGCTTGGGAAATTCCTGTCCCCGCGCAACAAGAATGCCGTTCCTGCGGGGGGTATTCCCGTTGTGCCGGTCCTGCCTGCGGAATTAGAGGCACGGCGTAACGTGAGTGAAACCCATCTGTACCGGCTGGGCCATTCAACCATCCTGATGAAATTCGGGGCGGATTACTGGCTGACCGATCCGGTGTTTTCCAATCGCGCGTCACCGGTCCGGTGGGCCGGACCAAAGCGGTTTCACGCGGCCCCGATGACAGTTGACGATCTGCCCACCCTTAAGGGCGTGATCCTGTCGCACAACCACTATGATCACCTTGATAAGCCAACCATCAAACGGCTGGCCCATAAGGTCGAGCGGTTCATCACCCCGCTGGGGCTTGGCAAATATCTGCAAAACTGGGGGGTGCCTGCAAGCAAAATTACCGAGCTTGACTGGTGGCAAAGCCATGGTCATGGTAGCCTGAACATCACCGCCACCCCCAGCCAGCATTTTTCAGGGCGCGGCCTGCGCGACACCAACAAATCGCTTTGGGCATCGTTTGTTCTGCGCCACAAGGGTGCGCGCATTTTCTTTGGCAGTGATTCAGGCTATTTTGACGGCTTTGCAAAGATCGGCGCGGCGCACGGTCCCTTTGATCTGACCCTGCTGGAATGTGGTGCATATGACGATCTATGGCCGCATATGCACATGACCCCGCCCCAGATGATGCAGGCGTTCCATGATCTGGGCGGCGGCACATTGATGCCGATCCATAACGGCACCTTCCGGCTGGCGTTCCACACCTGGAAAAACCCGCTTGAGAGGATTAGCGAGCTGGCTGACAGCCACGGCACCCCGCTGCTAACGCCGCATTTCGGTGAATGTGTTACCCTTGGCGCACCGGTGCAGCCCAATCCGTGGTGGGAGGGGCTGCGTTAGTTCTACAGGTCAAACGTCGCAAAAATCGGCGCATGATCGCTGGGCTTTTCCCATCCGCGCACATGGCGCACCACGCGGCTGGAATGCCCCGATGCCGCAATGTCCGCTGTGGCCCAAACATGATCCAGACGACGGCCCTTATCGGCCACATCCCAGTCGCGGGCACGATACGACCACCAGCTATATAGCTTACCCTCGGGAATATCGGCGCGGGTCACGTCGACCCAATTGCCCGCCTCTTGCGTTTCCTGCAAGGCTGCGACCTCGACAGGGGTATGTGATACCACCTTCAACAGTTTCTTGTGGTCCCAGACATCATCCTCGCGCGGGGCGATGTTCAAATCCCCCACAAGGATCGAGCGTTCCGGCATGTTGGCGCGGAAATCATCCCGCATATCCGTCAGGTAATCCAGCTTTTGACCAAACTTCTCATTCACCTCGCGGTCGGCCACATCGCCACCTGCGGGCACATAATGGTTGTGAATGGTCACACCGTTTTCCAGACGCGCCGCAACATGCCGCGCATGGCCCAGATTGGCAAAATCATGCCGCCCCACGTCCACCATCGGCAACCGCGACAGGATCAGCACCCCGTTATAGCCCTTTTGCCCGTTGGCAATCATGTGGGTGTAGCCAATCGCAGCAAACCCCTCGGTCGGCATCTTTTCCACTGGCGATTTGCATTCCTGCAAGCACAGAACGTCCGGCGCTTCTTCTTCCAGTAATTTCAAAACCAATGGTTCGCGCAAACGAACCGAGTTGATATTCCAGGTGGCAAGGGTGAATGACATAGGTGCGCTCCGGTTTGACTTTTCGCTACATTAGTCAGACCCTCCCCCGATTGCTATCGGATAAAGGCGCACCATCATGCTGCTCGCAGTTAACAAAAACTACCGGCTGCTGTTCACGGCCACAGCTATCTCCAATCTGGGCGATGGCATTTCGGCGCTGGCGTTCCCGTGGCTGGCCACCCTGATCACCCGTGATCCGGTGCTGATCGCGCTGGTTGCCGCCGCCACCCGCCTGCCGTGGTTCCTGTTTGCCATCCCTGCGGGCGTGATCACCGATCGCGCCAATCGCCAACGCCTGATGGTGCAGGCCGATATCTTGCGCCTTTTGCTGACCTTGGGCGTTGTTGGGCTGATCCTGTCCGGTCCCGCCCTGCCGCTGTCTGATGCCGCGGATCAGGCGTTCACTCTGATCCTTGGCCTTTGCGCTGCCGCCTTCCTGCTGGGATCAGCCGAGGTGATCCGCGACAACGCCGCCCAAACCGCCCTGCCTTCGATTGTGGCCAAGGACGATCTGGAAACCGCCAATGGCCAGATGTGGAGCATCGAGCAAATCATGGGCCAATTCATCGGCCCACCACTGGCCGGCCTGCTGATCGCCTATGCCGTGCCGCTGCCCTTTGCCGTGGATGCCGTGACCTTTGCCATCGCCGCGTGGTGTGTCTGGCTGATCGCCATGCCCGCCCGCGTGGCCCCGAAACTGCCCGACGGGTTCTGGCCGCAAATGCGCGAAGGGATGGCGTGGATTTATGCCCACAAGCTGATCCTGCGCCTTGCGATCATGCTGGGGGTTTTGAACATGCTACACATGATCAGCCTGACGGTGCTGGTGCTGTTCAGTCAGGAGATTTTAGGGCTTGGGGCAGCGGGCTTTGGCATCTTGCTAACGGCCGAAGCGGCTGGCGGTGTGCTGGGCGGGCTGTTTGCGCCGCGCATCATTGCCCGCATTGGCGCAAACGCCAGCCTGAAAATCGCGCTGGGGATTTTCCCGCTGCAATATCTGGTGATTAGCCTCACTTCAAACGCCTATATGGTCGCCGCCGCGCTGTTCATCGGCATGCTGGCGGCCTTGCTGTGGAATGTGGTCACGGTATCCTTGCGCCAACGCTCCATCCCCGATGAATTGTTGGGCCGCGTTAACAGCATTTACCGGTTCTTTGGTTGGGGCACCATGCCGATCGGCGCGCTGATCGGCGGCGGTCTGGTGGCGATATTTGAGGTGGGGCTGGGCCGTGAGACAGCGTTACGCATACCTTATGTTGTGAGCGCTGTGGGGGGCAGTGTCTTGTTTGCATATGGCATGGTGAAACTACGGTTAGATTAACTTTCAAATTCAGGGACTTTCCAACATCACAATGCAATTATGTATTAAAGACTGTAATGGGGGGTGGTTTCAACGGACATTGCTGCCGTTCACAGAAAGTGCCCCGACCCTAGTTTTCGTTTTTATCCAAAATGAACTTATCGATCCAAGTGTTCAAATGAGACAGAACCAGAATACCCAAAATTCAAGCTAACCCACATACTATCCTG
>CAYYOF010000015.1:0-1252 GCA_964473185.1 uncultured Marinosulfonomonas sp.
TCGCGGTTGCGGTGCTGATCATCACTTGCCCCTGCGCGTTGGGGTTGGCGGTGCCCGCCGTGACCACAGCCGCATCGGGCCGTCTGTTTCGCAAGGGCATGCTGATCAAGGACGCCACAGCGCTGGAGCGGTTGGCCGAAGTTGACACCGTGGTGTTTGATAAAACCGGCACCCTGACCCAAGGCAGGCCGGAACTGACCAATCTTGGAGAATTTTCGGGGCAGGACCTGAAAGTCGCACTGGCATTGGCCGAGGCCTCGTTGCACCCGCTCGCGGTTTCTTTGACTGCGGCGGCCATTGAGGCGGGCATCAAACCCGCTAAATTGGGCGATCTGCGCGAGGTGCCCGGTTATGGCGTTGAAGCTACGTGGAAAGGTGAAGCCGTCAGGCTGGGCCGCGCTGCATGGGTCGGGGCGCAATCCGGCCCGCAAACCGCAACCTACCTGCAAATCGGCAAGGGCGCACCTTTGGCGTTCACATATAATGACCGCCTGCGCGAAGGGGCGGTCGAGGCGGTTGCCGCACTCAAAGCCCAGGGCATGTCGCTGTTGCTGATTTCAGGCGACGCGCCCGCAGCGGTCGAGGATATGGCCATACGGCTGGGTTTTGATGACTGGACATCTGAGGCCCTGCCACAAGACAAAGCCGCCCGTATTGCTGAATTGTCAGAAGCGGGCGCAAAGGTTTTGATGGTTGGAGATGGCTTGAACGACACAGCGGCCCTTGCGGCGGCTCATGTGTCGATCTCGCCCGCAACGGCGCTGGATGCGGCGCGGGTTGCGTCGGATATCGTATTGCTGGGCAATGATATGTCACCGATGGCAGATGCCACCTTGATCGCCCGCAAAGCCACGCGGCGTATTATGGAAAACTTCGCGATAGCGGCGGGCTATAACATGATTGCGGTGCCGATTGCCCTGTTCGGGTTCGCCACACCACTGGTCGCGGCCTTGGCGATGTCGGCGTCTTCAATCACGGTTTCGCTGAACGCGTTACGGTTGCGATAGGAGATAACATGGAAATCATCGTTTACCTGATACCGATTTCGCTGTTCCTGGGCGGGCTTGGGTTAGTCGCGTTTTTCTGGACCTTGAAATCCAAACAATACGATGACCCCGAAGGCGATGCGCACCGTATCCTTAGCGATGAATGGGACGACAAACCGCGCCCAGACGAGTAACATTACAATGCGGTCATACGAATGTCGTTGTAACGCTGCTTAACCCGTTTATGGCAATGGTGCAGCTTTGCC
>CAYYOF010000015.1:1352-51219 GCA_964473185.1 uncultured Marinosulfonomonas sp.
ACGAATGTCGTTGTAACGCTGCTTAACCCGTTTATGGCAATGGTGCAGCTTTGCCCGCGCTCAATCGGCCCAACTCCGGCGGGGGTGCCAGTATAAATCAGATCACCCTCTGCCAATGCGACGGAACGCGACAGATAGGCGATCACATCAGCCACCGGCCAGATCATATCGCCAATATCTCCGTCTTGACGCAAATCCCCGTCCACATGTGCCGTGATCCGCCCGCGTAAAGGGTGGCCCACAGCAGAAACAGGGTGCAGCGCCCCACAAGCGGCTGAATTGTCAAATCCCTTTGCCATGTCCCAAGGGCGACGCATGTCTTTGGCCGCTGCCTGCATATCGCGCCGTGTCAGATCATTACCTGTGGCGTAGCCCCAAACGTGCTCCAGCGCTTGCTTGGCGTTAATATCAACGCCTGCCAGACCAATGGCCACCACCAGTTCGGCCTCATGGTGCAGGTTTTCGGTTTGCGGCGGGTAGGGCAGGGTGGCCCCGTTATCCACCACGGCATCGGCAGGTTTGGTGAAAAAGAACGGCGGCTCGCGGTCCGGATCATTGCCCATCTCGCGGGCATGATCGGCATAGTTGCGGCCAACGCAAAATATGCGACGTACAGCAAACCGTGTGGTGGTGCCGTAGATTTCAACGCTGGGAATACCTGCAACAGGCAGGGCGAACTGCACCACTTAGGACGGCCCCATTGTGGTGCAGGTGATGTCGCGGGCTTGCAGGCGGCGACAGGCAAGTTCGGCTGTTTGCTGTGTCATTCCGACAAAATTGGCGTCAAAACCGGTGCTGCGGCGCACCACCTTGCGAAGCGATCCGTCAAGTGTGGTCATTTCCTTTAGCGCGGTCTTTAGCAAAATCCGTTCGGCCTGATGTTGCGATGAGTAGCGGCCAACATTAACCCCCCATAGGCGCCCGCCGGATGTTGACACGCGGGTCACAATGATCGGGGCAGGTTGGGCCACAGGTGCCGTTGAAACCGATGCCAGAACAACATGTGCGGGGCGCGGCGGTGGGGGTGACGTAAATACGGGGGCTGGCCCTGATGGCGCAGGGGTAGATGCGGCGACCTGTTCGGTAACAATGGTTTGCTGGGCCTCCTGAACCGCGTTTTCGATTTCGCTTTTCATCGCGACCAGCAGTTCTTCTGGTGGGGCTGTCACAGGGCGATGCGGTGGCCGCACGCTTGTTTTTACAGCCCGGATCAGGCGAATGGTCTTGCCAGCAGCACCCGGGGTGTATCCGGGTGCTGGCGCGATGGGGGTCGCGGCGGGTGCCGATGCAACGGCGACAGGGGGCGGGCTGCTATAGTTCGGCAAGCCGGGCTTGCGCACACGTGCGCGGCTGGGCGAGCGCCGGAACCCAAGGTCCATCAGCTCGGCCACTTTGGCGTTGCGGGTTGATGTCGAACGGCCGCCAAACACTGTCACGATAATGCGTTCATTGCCGCGCCGCGCCGAAGCCACAAGGTTAAAGCCCGCCGCACGAGTATAGCCGGTTTTGATACCATCGGCCCCGCGATAAGAGTTCAAAAACCGCCGGTTTGTGTGTGAAACGGTTTTGATGCCGGCATCTGCCGTGATCCGTGAAAACAGATTATAGTATTCAGGGTAGTCATAAAAAACATGCCGCCCCAGCGTGGTCATATCCCGCGCGGTAGACAGGTGGCCCGATTGGGTTAACCCGTTCATGTTCTTAAAGGTCGTGCGCGACATGCCCATAGCTTTGGCGGTGCGGTTCATCCGGCGTGCGAACGCGGCCTCTGACCCTGAAATAGCCTCGCCAATCGCGGTGGCGGCGTCATTGGCGGATTTAACGGCGGCTGCACGGATCAAATAGCGTAGTTTGATCCGCTGCCCCGGTTTCAGCCCCAGTTTTGACGGCGGCTGCGCTGCCGCATGTTTCGAGATGCGCACCTTGGTATCAAGCGAGATTTCACCGCGTTTAATCGCCTCAAAGGCGATATATAGTGTCATCATTTTGGTTAAGGATGCCGGATGCAGGCGGGTGTCGGCATTGCGTGAATGCAGCACCTTGCCGGTGCGTGCGTCGACTACAAATGCCGCATAAGGTGCAGCCACACCTTTTACCGGCGCGAATGCAACCAGACAGAACATAACTGTCAAGAATAGCCCATTACGGACATACTGCCCCAGACGTTGATTCACGTCGCTCACCATACTCTGCCTCATGCTGCCGATTTTTCGGTCAGCTTCTTATTATTGTAAGAACCATAACATAAGGGTGATTCTGAGAAAATACCCTAATTTCAATAAGTTTGCGGGTGTTTATCGGGTGAAATTGGCAGATATAGCGGTGTGTGGGCCTATCACCGCTAGATGTTAGAATGTGGCGGAAATGTGGCAGTCTGCCTGAGTGGGTTGTTGCCATGATCCGAAAAACCGGCCAAATGATGGAAAATCGGCCTAATCGGACCTAATCGCCCGGATTCAATCTATCTGGAATTGCCCCCCTTTATCCTGCCCGCCAGAGTGCTTATATAATGCCTCGGAACTGACGATGGATACGCCCCTTGATTTCAAAACAGATATACCCGTTGCAGATGATGTCCGATAAGGACGATCAGGATGACAACGACACAGGGCTTGCGCTTAAAACCCGCCCTAAAACGGCGCGACCGCCGATGTATAAGGTGCTGTTGTTGAATGACGACTACACTCCAATGGAATTTGTCACCCATGTGCTGGAACGGATTTTTGGCCTAAGTGCTGCACAATCGGTCGAGATCATGCTGACCGTTCATAAAAAAGGGCTGGCGGTGGTCGGTGTTTTCTCGCATGAAGTGGCGGAAACAAAAGTGGCGCAAGTGATGGATTTGGCAATTCAAAACCAGCACCCGCTGCAATGCACAATGGAAAAGGAATAGGGCCGTTGGCCTGAACCCGTGATGAAAGCATCCCGTTTATCCCTGATTATTGAAAGTGGTGCCTTGGCCTTGCCCGAGGCGGGGCAGATTGCTGTTTACGGCGCAGGTGCGGATGATGACCTGAGTGCGCTGCCAAAGGAGCGTTGCGAGATCATTCAGAGGTTCAAGCCGGACTATCATGCATTGCTGGCCCGTGGGTTTCAGGTGGCAGTGTCCGCAGGTGGGCCTTATGCGGTGTCGGTGGTGAAATTGGCCCGCTCCAAGGTTCAAACGCGCATGATGCTGGCCGAAGCGGTAGCCAAAACCCCGGGTGGGTTGATCATCGTTGACGGGCTGAAAACCGAGGGGGCCGACGGGTTCTATAAGGAATGCCGCAAACGGCTGGCGGTGTCCGAGGCATTTTCCAAGGCACATGGCAAATTGTTCTGGTTCACGGCTGAAGCTGTTTTCGATGATTGGGCCGATAAAGGGCCGATCACATTGGAAGATGGATTCCAAACTGTAGCCGGAGTATTTTCCGCCGATAAGATTGACCGTGGATCACAGGCGTTGATTGCGGCACTGCCGCAAAAGCTGCCAAAACGGCTGGCCGATCTGGGGGCGGGCTGGGGATACCTGTCGCGCCACATCCTGATGCGTGAAAAGATCCGCGAGTTGCATTTGATCGAGGCGGATTTTGCCGCACTTGAGTGCGCCCGCAAGAATGTGACAGACGAGCGCGCCCATTTCCATTGGGCCGATGCGATGCGGTTCACCCCGACGCAGCCCTTTGACGGCATCATCACCAACCCGCCGTTTCATACCAGCCGCAAGGCTGACCCTGACATCGGGCGCAGCTTTATCACGGCGGCCGCCGGAATGCTGACCCCGTCGGGTCAGTTGTGGCTTGTTGCCAACCGGCATCTGCCGTATGAGCGCACCCTTGCCGAGACATTTCGCAATGTCGAGGAAGTCGCGGGCGATAATGCCTTCAAAATCCTTCGGGCCACACGACCCTTGCGTGGCGCGCGCTAAAGCCCCTTAATCAACCCCTAGAATCAGGAGCCATGAGATGTCTTTTTCGATTGCAGGAAAAACAGTGATTGTAACGGGTGCTGCCAATGGTATTGGCCTAGCCATCGGGCGCAAGTTTGCCGAGGCAGGGGCAAATGTGATGTTTGCCGATATGGACGAAGAACGGTTAACCAAGGAATTGGGCGATGAGGCTGAAAAGGACGGGAATGTCCGGTTTTTTGCCGGCGATCTGCGCAAGAAACTGACGATTGCCAATCTGTTGTCCGCCACGATTGATGCGTTTGATCGGGTGGATATTCTGGTCAACGCCTCGCGCCAGATTGCGGTATCGTCGGACCCGCTGAATGCCAAAGAGGACGGCATGCAAGCCCTGCTGGAGCAAAACCTGATGACCAGCCTGCGCCTAAGTCAGGCGGTGGCCAAGCGGATGATCTGTCAGGCCGAGCGCGACGAGAATGACGACGCCCCCGTGGGGGCCATCGTGAACCTGTCGTCGATTGCCGCTGAACGGGCGCATCCAAAGCTGTTGGCCTATTCGGTGTCGACGGCCGCGCTAAACCAGATGACGCGATCATTGGCGGTGGCGCTCGCGCCGGAGCGCATTCGGGTAAACGCAGTGGCGTTCGGATCGGTGATGAGCGCCAGTTTGAAAGACATGTTAAAGGGTGACGAGGAATGCCGCGCCGATATTATTGCCCACACGCCGCTGGGCCGTGTTGCAAGTGCGGGCGAAGTGGCCGAAGCGGTGCAGTTTTTGGCGTCGGATAGCGCGGGTTTTATGACCGGACAGATCATGACGGTTGATGGGGGGCGCAGTCTGCTTGACCCCGTGGCATCCCCCGCGCATTAAACCGAATTAGCGACGCAGGAGTGAATGATGACTGACGATTTCAGCAGGCAGAAGGCCAAGGCATCTGACTGGTTTCGCCAATTGCGCGACCAGATTTGCACAGCATTCGAGGCGCTGGAAGATAGCCAAACCAGCGGTCTTTTCGCCGACAAGCCAGCAGGGCGTTTTGATGTCAGTGAAACCACACGCGCCAGCGATGATGGCACGGCGGATGCAGGCGGCGGCCTAATGTCTGTGATGCGCGGCGGGCGGGTGTTTGAAAAGGTCGGCGTCAATGTGTCGACGGTTTATGGCACCTTGGGCGCACGGGCCGTGGATGCGATGGCATCGCGCAAGGGGCTAACAGGGATGAAGGATGATCCGCGGTTCTGGGCCTCGGGCATTTCACTGGTGGCGCATATGCAAAACCCGCATGCACCAGCGGTCCATATGAACACGCGTATGTTCTGGACTCCGCATGGTTGGTGGTTCGGGGGCGGGTCCGATCTGAACCCCTGCATTGAATATTCCGAGGACACAGCGGCGTTTCACGCGGTACAAAAACAGCAGTGCGATTTGCACGATCCCGCCTATTACCCTCGGTTTAAGGAGTGGGCAGACGAGTATTTCTATGTGCCGCATCGCAATCGCGCCCGCGGGGTTGGTGGAATATTTCTGGATGATCACAACACCGGCGATTGGGACGCGGATTTTGCGTTTATTCAGGACGTGGGCCGCGCGTTTTTGATGGCGTTCCTGCCTGTCACTGAAAAGCGGCGTAATACTGCGTGGACGGATGCGGACAAAGACACCCAACTGGTGCATCGCGGCCTCTATGCCGAATATAATCTGGTATACGATCGTGGCACGAAATTCGGACTGGAAACCGGCCACAATGTGGACGCGGTTCTGATGAGCCTGCCGCCGATGGCCAAGTGGGTTTGAGGGTATGCTGCCTGACGGAATAGGTGAGCTCTTATCCGTTCTAGACATTCAGACGGCAATGTCCCTGATCGAAAAAACTGCAAGGTGGGCAGCACCGGAAACATTCTCGTATCTTCCGGTTTGGTATCCCGAGCACGCAAGGAAGTCTTTGCTTTACAAGGGCAGCTGGGCCGAGAAGCAGATGAACACCAATCGTGAAACGAAGATCTCCGTCCACAAACACGAGGCAAATACCTATGCAGGCAAGGCGCTAAATGCTGCGTTAGGTATGGGGTCCAAGAAACCAAAGAACTGGAGCTGTTGCCATATTTGGGGCGTAGATGACCCTGGCTTTCAGACGACAAACACAGTTGTTCAGGATGCGCGGTTTTATTCCTGCATAGGCAATATGGTTTTGTTGCCCACACCCCTAAAGGCCTTTACCGATAGCGTTCCTGCGGTGAAAGCGATGCTGCGGATTTGTGCGCGTAACCTGTATGGTTGGCAGTGTGATCATCCCGATATGACCACGACTAATGCGCGATTGGACAGGTGGGATCAGTGGGATGATTACCCGGCCTCATGGCCACGCAGCCAAGACGATCGGGTTCAGCCCTTGAGTGTGGTCGCGTTCTCGGCGAAAGTCAAAGCGGCCGCTGACCGCAGAAGGGCGCGAATATTTAGGGACCTGTCGGGTGCTGGGCAAAACTATCCACGCGGTGTGGTGCGTGAGGTTCTGGATTACTGGAAAATCAGCCCCTGATCGCCTCTAACATCACATGCACATTTTCGGGGTCTGCATCGGGTGTGATGCCGTGACCTAGGTTGAAAATATGCGGCCCGCCTGACAGCGCTTTGACGATGCGTTTGGTTTCGGAAATCAGCCGTTCGCCGCCCTCGACCATCAGTTTAGGGTCAAGATTGCCCTGCACACAGCCGTCCTTTTGCAAAACCTCTGCCGCCCATGTCAGATCGACCTTTGTATCAATCGCCAGACAATCCGCTCCCACGGCTTTGGCAAACCCTTCATAGGCAGGCCCGGCTTCACGCGGGAAGGCGATGACGGGGATATTCGGGTGCTTGGCTTTCAGCGCCGCAATGATTTTGCGGGCGGGTTCCAGCGCGTATTTGGCAAAATCATCGCCCTTTAGCGATCCGGCCCAACTGTCGAACAGTTTGACCACTTCGGCCCCTGCCTCGATCTGCATCAACAGGTATTCGATCGTGGCGTCGGTGATACGGTTTAGCACAGCCTCGAATGTGGCGCGGTCGGTGTCTTTCAAGGCGTGTGCCGGTCCTTGGTCCGGTGTGCCACGTCCGGCGATCATGTAGGTGGCGACGGTCCACGGGGCACCGGCAAATCCGATCAGGGTGGTTTCGGACGGCAATTCACGGCGCAAGATACGCAGGGTTTCATAGATTGGGGCCAGCTTGTCGTGGATTGCATCGGCGGGTTTCAGGGCTGCGGCCTGATCCGCGGTTGTGATGGTCGACAGGCGCGGGCCTTCGCCGGTGACGAACCACACATCAGCACCCAATGCTTGGGGCACCAACAGGATATCGGCAAACATGATGGCCGCGTCAAAGCCGTAGCGGCGGATCGGTTGCAGGGTGACTTCGGCGGCCAGATCGGAGTTATAACACAGCGACAGAAAATCACCGGCCTCGGCGCGGGTGGCTTTGTATTCAGGCAGGTAACGCCCCGCTTGGCGCATCATCCATACAGGGGGGGGATCAAGCGTTTCGCCAGCTAACGCGCGCAGCAGTTTCTTTTGTTCAGTCATAACAATCCCCTAACCGTGTTGTTGTTAAATGAAGTCTCTTGCCAGCGACATGATGTCAAGGCGCTGGCGCGATGATTGACGTTGTCAGGCGCATTTGACGCGCTTAAACAGGGGTATGACGCAGAATTTACCAACCCCCGCTTCGCCCCTGAAAATTGGCACCCGTGGCTCGCCCTTGGCGCTGGCACAGGCCTATGAAACGCGGGGCCGTTTGATGGCGGCGTTTGACCTAGAGGAGGCGGCGTTCGAGGTGGTGGTGATCACCACATCGGGGGACCGGATACAGGACCGCCCGTTGAAAGAGGTTGGCGGCAAAGGGTTATTCACCAAGGAAATTGAGGAGGACATGCTGTCGGGTAAAATCGACATCGCCGTGCATTCGATGAAGGACATGCCAGTCGATCAGCCCGAAGGATTGTTGCTGGACACTTACCTGCCGCGTGAAGATGTGCGCGATGCGTTTGTATCGCCCAATATCAAACGGTTGGGCGATTTGTCTGAAGGCGCTGTTGTTGGCACATCCAGCCTGCGACGTCGGGCGCAATTGTTGAATTTCCGGCCTGATCTGAAGGTGGTAGAATTTCGCGGTAACGTGCAGACACGGCTAAGGAAATTGGACGAAGGCGTGGCCGAAGCAACGTTTTTGGCAATGGCGGGACTGGTCCGGTTGGGCCGCATGGATGTGGTGCAATCGGCAATCGAGGTGGAGGAGATGTTGCCTGCTGTGGCGCAAGGTGCGATCGGGATTGAGCGACGCGTGGATGATATGCGTGTGGCTGATATGCTGGCGGCGATCCATGATGTAGAAACGGGCCAGCGACTGGCAGCCGAGCGGGCATTTTTGGCGGCCCTTGACGGGTCATGCGAAACTCCGATTGGCGGCTTGGCGGTTCTGGAAGGTGGCACGATCTATCTGCGTGGCGAGATATTGCGCCCTGACGGATCCGAGTGTTTGGCGGATGAGGGCCGCGCCCCGATTGAGGACGGTGCCGAGATGGGTCGGACTGTGGCCGGACGGTTGCGGGACCGTGCGCCTGACGGATTTTTCGACTGGCTGTAGCGCTATATGAATCGCATATGAAAACCATATGAACTTTTATGCGCTGCGCGCGGCAGGTATTTAAGGCAAGAAGAAGGGGCGGAGCGTGCTAATCGGAGTGCTAATCCGGCAGCACCTTGCCCGGATTCATGATGTTGTTCGGGTCCAACGCCGTTTTGATCTGGCGCATAGCTGTTAGCGCCACCGCATCCTTGCGCCGCGCCATCGAGGGGCGCTTTGACAGACCGACGCCGTGCTCCGCCGAGAAACTGCCACCAAGGTCTTTTACCACCTCTTCAATGGTTTCCATGATCTGATGGGCGAGCTGCTTGTCACCCGATGTGGGCAGAACGGTATAGTGGACATTGCCGTCGCCAAGGTGGGCAACACAGGTGGTTTTCGCGCCTGCATCAATGCCTGCGACAAGGGCATCAGCACGCTCAAAGAAAGTGGCAACCTTATCAAGCGCCAAACAGATATCTGTATCCACGCGTGGCGAGATGGCGAACACAACCTCGGCCGAAGCTTCACGCCGCTTCCACATTTCGCCCCGCTGCGCTTCGTTCTGGGCGATTACGGCATCCAGAACAGCGCCCGTTTCCATCATTTCGCCCAACGCATTTTCAAGAATATCATTGACGGGTGTGGTGGGCGCTGTTGTGGCGACTTCGACCAATATGTTGACGTCATATCCGGTATCAAACGGCGGGCGAGCATCGGGGAAATGGGCTGCGAACATGTCCATGAACGTGCGCGGCATATATTCAAACGCCTCGACCAGCCCGCCGGTTTCGGTTTGCAGGCGGTTCAGCAGGGTTAGGGCATCGGTAAGTGTCGGCACGGCAACCATCGCGGTGGCGCAAGCGACGGGTTTGGGGAACAGTTTCAGCACCGCTTTGGTGATAATGCCCAAGGTGCCCTCAGACCCGATAAACAGGTCTTTCAGATCATAACCGGAGTTGTCTTTGTGCAGTTCCGACATCAGGTCCATGATTTCGCCAGAGGGCAAGACGACCTCTAGCCCAAGGCATAATGCCCGCGTGTTTCCATAGCGCAGCACGTTGGAGCCGCCTGCGTTGGTGGATAATGCGCCGCCGATCATGGCGGAGCCTCGTGCACCAAAGAACAGCGGGAAGATCAGGTTGTGATCGTCTGTGGCATCCTGAAGGCTGGCGATGATCGTGCCCGCGCCGACAATGGCGATGCGCGCATCTGGACGCAAATCATGGATGGTGTTCAGCCGTTCGAGCGACAGCATGATCGCGTCTTTAGCATAGGTGCCGCCGACAAGGCCGGTGTTGCCCGACACAGGCACAACAGGGGTCTTGGTGGCGTTGGCGAATTTGATAATTTCGCTGACTTGGCCGGTATTTTCAGGACGCACCACAGCAATCGGGGTGGCGTTATACGCGCCGGTGGTATCGTGGGCATAGCGGGTGGTAGCGTTGTCAGTTAGCACATGGTCGGGGCCGGTGATTTTGGCGAGGGCCGCGAGGATATCCATCGGTCAATCCTTTTTGCTTGGTGATTGGCCGCGGTATTTAACAGTTAGGGCGGGGTCAATCTCGCTTTGATCATAGACACCAAGCACGATGCCAACGCCCTTTGGATTGGCTTTGCCCGCGTCGATTTCAGCATCCGATTTGGTGACGCGTTGTGACATGCGGCGGGACCATTGGTGCAGGTGGCCATACATTCGTGATATTATTTCGGCGTGGTCGGTGCTGTTGCCAAGGTCGTTATATTCGTTCGGGTCGGCCTGAAGGTCGAACAGCATCGGACGGAGCCCGCCTTCGGCATGGATAAATTTGTAGCGTTCATCGGTGACCATAAACAGGCGGGCATCACGGTTGGTCACGCCCAGTTGGGCCGCCATCGGGCTGGTGGAATAGTCGTATTCGCTAATGGCGCAGGCCCGCCAGTCGACGGGTGTTTTGCCATGTAAATAGGGCAGCAGCGAGCGCCCTTCGATGATGTGATCCGGTACAGTCCCGCCCGCAACCTCGATAAAGGTGGCGGGCAGATCAATGGATTCGACCAGCGCATCGCAGGTGGTACCACGGGTGGCATCGGCATCGGGCGAGGGATCATAAATGATCAGCGGCACCTTGACCGATTGTTCATGAAACAGGTCTTTTTCGCCCAGCCAGTGATCGCCCAGATAATCGCCATGATCCGAGGTGATGACGATCATGGTGTTGTCCATTTGGCCCGTGGTTTCCAAATGATCAAACAGCCGTCCCATCTGGTCGTCGCACTGTTTGATCAGCCCCATATAGGCGGGGATCACCTTGTTTCGGACCTCGTCGCGGGAAAACGCCTGCCCGATGCGGTTGTTCATAAAGGCGTTATAGACAGGGTGCGGATCAACCCGTTCGCAATCATCGCGCAGCGAGGCGGGGACATGTTCGGCCCCGAACATATCATGATAGGGCGCGGGCACGATGTAGGGCCAGTGTGGTTTGATATAGGAAAGATGGGCGCACCACGGGCCCTCGGCCTGCTCGATAAACTTGATCGCCTCACCTGTTAGCCACGGCGTTTCGCTGTCCTCTTCGGCAATGTTGGCGGGCTTGTTGGCGTTGGTCATGAACCAGCCCGAGGCGATGTCGTTACCCTCGATCCCTGCATTGGCAAAATCGGCCCAGGGGTTTTCACCGGGGTAGCCTTTGGATTTCAGATATTCGTTATAGGGTGAGCGGTTTTCATCGTAAAATCCGTCCGGCCCTTGCGCCCACAACCCGTCATCGCGCTGCCATATGTCGAAACCGCACTCGGCTTGCCTCGCCCCGATCACGCTGTCGGGCGACAGGCCAAGACGCTCCATCCCTGCCTGATCCACCCGCATATGGGTCTTGCCGATCAGCCAGCAGCCCATGCCAAGCGGGCGCAGGTGGTCGCCTAATGTCATCTCGCCAACTCGCAAAGGATAGCCGTTATATTGGGCGCCGTGGGACGAGGGGTATCGGCCGGTATAGGTGCTCATCCGTGAGGCGCCACAGACGGGGGATTGCACATAGGCGCGGGTGAACCGCACGCCTTTGGCCGCGATCCGGTCGATGTGCGGGGTTTGCAGGTGTGGGTGACCAGCGCAGCTGAGGTAATCAAACCGCAACTGGTCAAACATGATGAACAGGATATTTTGTGTCATGCCTTCATGGGGCAGGAAAACGGCTTAGTCGTCAAGCCAGATCGGGTTTGACCACGCTCTTTTCCCGTTTGCGTCGATCACCGCCAGCTTGACCCATGCCTTGCCGGTCAACCGCTCCATTGAAAGAGTGGCGCTGGTCATGTCGGTGCCAACAATTTTGGCGGTAACAACACCAGGCCCCTGAATGGCGATAGTGGTGGCGGGGGAGCATTCGATTATGGCTTGGGTGCGGTCGTCATTCAGACGGAAATCATGGATTTCAGGGCCGGTCGAGGAGTAGAACTCGCCGGCCTTTAGCGCCGTGAGCAAAGCCTCGGGGGTGTTTTCCAATGCCTTGACCATGACCCAGCCGCCGAAATGATCAAGGATGGCGAAATGGGCGTCATCGGTGGCGATGGCGGTCAGGCGGCGGCCCTCGTTCAGCATGTGTTCATAGGACAGGATGCCGTCACCGCGATCATTTTCCACCGCACAGCCGTGGTTGTATATTTCAACCGCATGGGCGGCGGTGATTTTGCGGGCATCCACATCCGTCAGGCCAGACCAATGCGGGTGCGCAATGGCGATAAACGCACCGGCGGCGCGCGCACGGTTTGTCAGCTCGGTGATGGTTTCGCCTTTGCCAAGCGGCTGGAAATTCGGCGAGTCAGGGGCGGTGAAATCGAGCGGCAGGCCGATCGCAAGCACATGCCACATATCGCCGTTTTCCATGGCGTCGATGTGCAGTTCAGCCCCGAACAGGGTGGTGAAATCATCGTTACGACAGGCCGAGGTATCGGTGAGCGGGTAGTCAAACAAGCCAACAAAATGATCGGTCAGACTGATGAAATCATAGCCCTCCTCCTGATAACGGCGGCAAACCTCTTCGGGTTCTAACTGCCCGTCAGAGCGGGTGGAATGGGTGTGCATATTTCCACGGTGGAATTTACCGGGAGCGGTGAAAAAACTGGTGGGCATGGCGATGGCTTTCGACTTGGTTGCGCATTAATCCAACCCAGATTGATGATAGTTTTGCGACATCGCAAGCCAGCTAGCGACAAAGTTTCAAATATTTACATCAAGTTCGGCCAGCAACCAGGCCCAGCCCGAGGCGTGCATATCGCGATCAGTAAGGCTGCCCTGAATGGTTGGGCGCGGCATCGAGAACTTCAGCACATTCAGCGTGTCCAGCTCGAACCGTTTTATATCGGCCTCGTCCGTTTTATAAAGCGCTGCAACACGGGCGGTTGATAGCGCCTTGCAAACAGCGTTGTGGGTGTCGGCGTCATCGCTGAATATGTCGATGGTCAGGGCAAATGGTCCCGCATTCTTACTGCGGATTTTGCTGGTGATATGTCCAAGTTTAGCCATGTTTCACCTCGTCGGTTTGCAGGCGAAACGCATCCATCGGATCGGATAATGTCAGGATGTGGTTCAGGCAGAATTCATGGACTGGTCCTTTGTCCCATTCAGCGGGGGAAAACGGAAAGGCAAAGGTGGCTTGGGGTTCTTCATCGCTCAATGGATAGTGCAGCAAGAACGGATTGCACAGTTTGGCGATCTCGTTTGCGCTGGCTTGCTCTGGGGCGGTAATGATGGCGAGGACGCCGATTTCGGCGGGGGTGGTGGTGTTGGTTTCCAATGCGCCAAGGGTGGCGTTTTGGCCGATCAGGCGGAATTCAAGGGTATAGTCCGACGCACCCAGCCCCATGCGGGATTTGATTTCACCTGTTAGGTATGCGGTCAGTCGATTCACCCATTCAGGGGCATTTTCGACGTAATGTCGCTCGCGCAGCAAAACCAGTGAACAAGACTGGTATCCGGCCAGTCGCGCGCCTTCCAGTTTGACGGTGTAGCGGCCCAACGGCACCCATTTCGAGCCTGTCACCCGAACGCAGCGCCCGTCCAGTTGCTGGTATTTCGCGCCCGTCACATCCAGATGCCCGCCGGGTTCATACAGGATATTCGGGTCTGAATTTTCATAGAGCATATGCGCGGCCACCGATTGCGGGGTGCAGATTGCACCGATGGCCATTGGTTGCACGGTGAAACCTGTCGCATCAAAGTCGATGATTATAACGCCGCTGGTCGGGTTGGTCGAACACAGCGCACCGCATTCGCCAATCTTGGCCCCGTGCCATGCGCCGCCTGCGTGGTCGCCGTTCATCAGGGGCAGGGCGGCGATGGTGGCGGTGTCGGTGGTGCGGCCCGCGATGATGATGTCGGCACCGGATTGCAGGGCGGCGGTGATTTGTTCGGCACCGGCTAGGGCGACGATGTTGGTGCAACCGGTCAGGATTTCGGGCGAGATTGGCAGGGTCGGCCAGAGCGGGGTGATTTGATCAAGGGCGTTGGTAATTGTGCCCGCATTTTGCGAGGAATAGAGGCGGGCGATTTTCACACTCTGGCCCATTTCGACGGCCAGATCACAAGTGATCTGATACATCCAGTCCACGGTATTGTCGGTGCCGCAAGTGCCCGCGGTGCCGACTATCAACGGCACGCCAGCCTTGGCGCGGGCCTGCATCAGGATGCGCCATTCTGCCATCGTCGAGGCGCGCGAATATTTCGAGGTTCCGGTGCCCAGATAATGCGGGCCGCTGTCGGTTGATCCGCCGTCAACGCAGATCACATCAGGGCTCATATCCACCCCGCGCCAAAGCGCTGCCTCGTCGAACCCCAGCCCGATGGCGCCGTTGGGGATCAGAACGCGGGTCAATCTGTGATCGCTTGTGGTTTTTTGATGATCCCACGCAGGAACATCGGGGCGACAAAACCGAGGATGGCGGCGACCCACAGTCCGATACTGATGCCGGACGAGAACAGATAGGTCCAGTCACCGCCCGAAGTAACCATCGCGTTGCGCAGGCTGACTTCCATTTTGCTGCCGAGCAGAATGCCCAGAATGATTGGCACCGTCGGCACATCCAGTTTGCGCAGGAAAAAGCCCATGACCCCAAAACCGATCATTAACAGCAGATCAAAGTTGGATTTTGACAGCGAATAGATGCCGACAAAGGAAATCATTGTCACACCTGGCAGCAATAACCACGGCGGCACCATCAAAATGCGCACAAACACTTTGACCATCGGCACGTTCAACAAAAGCAGCACGATATTGGCGATCAGCAAAGACGCAATCAATGTCCAGACCACATCGGGGCGCTCGGCAAACAATAGCGGGCCTGGTGTGATGTTCAGCGTCAATAACAAGGCCAACAACACGGCGGTGGTGCCGGACCCGGGCACCCCAAGCGTTAACATCGGCACCAGTGCGCCACCGGCGGCGGCGTTGTTACCTGCCTCGGGGGCGGCAATGCCGCGCGGATCACCTTTGCCAAATTGTGAATTATCTTTGACGATAGCTTTTTCGGCTGAATAGGCCATGAAACTGCCCAGAGAGGCACCGGCACCCGGCAAAATACCTGCAATGAAACCAATAACAGTGGCGCGCAGCATGGTCCATTTGCACCGCATGATGTCTTTGACGGGGATGGTGATTTTGCCCAGCTTTACGCCGATCGCAGAATCCTTGCCTTGGCTTTCAATGAACACAAAGACTTCGGTCACAGCGAACAAGCCAACGATGGCGACCAGAAAATCAACACCATCTCCAAGATGCAAGCTGCCAAATGTCAGGCGCGGCAGTCCGGCATTATCCTGCCCGATCATCGAAATCCCAAGACCGATACAGGCGGCAAGCGCTGCCTTGGCCTGATTGTTTGAAGCAATGCCGCCAAGGGTGCAGAACGCCAGCAAATATAGTGCGAAATATTCGGCGGGGCCGAATTTGAACGCCACTTGTGATAAAAGTGGAGCGAGCAGCATTAACCCTATTGTCGCCAGAAATGCGCCGACAAACGAGGCCACACCGGACAACACCAGCGCATCAGCCGCGCGGCCTGCTTTGGCCATCGGATAGCCATCAAGCGTGGTCATCAAGGCGGGTTCATCCCCCGGAATGTTCAGCAGGATTGACGATATGCGCCCGCCATACATCGCGCCGTAATAGACCGAAGTCATCAACACCAGTGCCGAGGTCGCATCCAGCCCGAGCGAGAACGCCAGCGGGATCAGGATGGCCACACCGTTTGAGGGGCCAAGCCCGGGCAATGCGCCGATGATGGTGCCAAGGATGCAACCGACCACCGCCAAAAACAGGGTGGTGGGTGATAATGCTGCGCCAAAACCGTCAGCCAATAGTGACAGGGTTTCCATTATTGTCCCCTAAAACCAGTCACGGGGAAAGGCATACAGCCCCAGCCCCAGTGCAAATTTGAATAGTGAAAATAGCCCGACAGACAGCCCAATACCGGTTAAGGATGCGGGCAAAACGCGCGGGTTTATTTGATAGCTTAGTAACCCTGCAGCCAATGCGGTCGGGATTGCAAACTCCAGCGGTTTCAGCGCTAGGGCATAGCCCACCAAAACGATCACAGCGAGCAATATACGCCCGAATGTGGCCAGTGACGGCCACTCGGGTTCTGCATCGGGTTTGATCATCATCACAACCGCACAGAGGATTGCCAGCCCGCCAACCATATAGGGAAATGATTTAGGCCCCACCGGATCGGATAGAAAACTCACCTGGATTGTTGTGGCGCTAAAGAGATACCCCAGCGCCACAACAATGACCGTCAGGCCAAATAGCCGGTCACTCATTACTGAATGACGCCCATTTCGCGTGACATGGTTTCGATTTCAGCAATCACACCATCCAGATAGCCGGCAAAATCAGGGCCGGTTTTGGTGAATGGTGCCAGACCGTTGGCTGTCATCTGTTCGGCCCATTCAGGCGATGCTGCAACCTTGTCCAGTGCGGCGACCCATTTGTCGTAGGCCTCGTCCGAAATGCCTTTGGGCACATACAGACCGCGCCAGTTTACGGCAACAACGTCGATGCCTTGTTCTTTGGCTGTCGGGATGTCTTCAAAGCCGGGAACGCGCTCGTCTGTGAATACCGCTATCACCCGGATGTCGCCGGATTTAAGGAACCCTACGACTTCGGACATGTCGCCGGTCACCGCTTGGGTGTGGCCGCCAACGGTTTGTACGATTGCGTCGCCGCCACCGTCCAGACCGATGTATTTCACCGATTTGATGTCGGTATGGCCAACCCGCGCCAGCGCCATCAGCACCTTGATGTGGTCAAACCCGCCAACGGCAGAACCGCCCGCGAATGTCACAGACGCTGGATCGGCTTTCACCGCCTCCAACAGATCGGTCAGTGATTGATAAGGGCTGTCTGCGGCCACAGCGATAATGCCGGGATCAGCACCAATTGCCCCAAGGAACCGCACCTGATCCGCAGTCATGCCGCCGAATGCGTTTTGCGCCAGACGTGTGGCCGTAGCGGAAGACGCCGCAACGATCAGTTCTTCGTCTGTGTTGCGATCATTCACAACGTGGCTATAAGCAAGCCCGCCACCGCCACCGGCCATATTGGTGACCTGAATTTGGCCATCCACAGCGCCGATATCGGTCATGATTTTGCTAATAGCGCGGCAGGTGAAATCCCAGCCACCACCGGGGTTGGCCGGGGCTATGCATTCTGTTGCCATCGCAGATGTGGTCAGCCCAGCGCTGACAATCAGGCCGGCAGCAAGCCGTTTGAAAACTGTATTCATCTATATTTCCTCCCAGAAAATTTCTGTTAACGGGTCTGATGGTCCGGCGACCAGTTATGAAATGGCGCGTGTCCCCGTCAGATGACGTTAAGTAAGCGTTAACAGCGGCGAGGAGTCAAACACCATTTTTACCGCGCGGTAAAATCTGGCAGTGTTTTGCGCGACAAAGAACGTGCCTCTAGTTCGCATCTGCAAAATATTGCAAATCCTCGGTGCGTTGACGGGTCAGACGGGTCATACATCCCCAATAGAGTAGTGGCTGGGCAGAGCCGCCGCGCATGGCAAGGCTTTCAGCATCACAAGCATGGTCACGAAAAGGAATCCATGCGCGCTGGGCATTTCGTAACATATTGGCTGCAGGCACTTGCCCATCTTCCAAGTATTCATCCATACGCAATGCAACTGCTTTGGCCAGTTTGTAGACGCGGTTCAATTCCTTGTCGGCGGTTTGCCAATCCAAATGGGCGCAGGCGTTCATACTACTTTGGACGAGGCTGTTGTGGTCACAACCCTGCGCCTGAGCGCTGTTTGCGAATGCCAATGAGATCACGACAACCAGAGTTTTTCCATGCCGTTTAATAACTACACGGCTATCTAAGGCCATCATTGCCCACCACGTCTTTCAACTCCAGCCCGCCCAGACGCGAATGGATGCGGGGCCCCTTGGCCATCGCCAGTGCGAACATGATTTCGTTGGCTTTGGGGCCGTCCGGCACGCGGACCTCCATTGCATCAAAATGGCCGCGCACGTAGGCGGCATTGATGTGGGCGATGGGGATGTCGACGGCTGTGCCGACCCCGCCGACCTTTTTGCTTGAGGGCACAATGGCCCGCGCCTCGCCCAATCGCTCGCGCATCACATATCCGCCGGGGACGTGCCAAAGTGCGGCGTGCTCCAGCTCGCCTGCCTCGCCGACAAGGGCGGATTTTCCGTATGCGTCGATGCCGTCTTTGCCGCCCAAAACGTCGATCAATTTGTCGGTCATCATCAGGCCCAGAGGTTTTAGCGCCTCCATCGCGGGCTGAATATCCTCGACATATTTTCCGGCAAACGGGTTGTTGACCAAGGCAATAATAGCGGCGCGGATACGCGGGGTTTGGGCCGCGGGTCCACCGTCATGCTGGATTTCCTCGATGAATATCATGGTTTTACGCAGTTTGAAGTCGAGCATGTCTGTCTCCTGTGGGGGCAAGCGTGTCGCCTGCATAGCAATTCTGGCCGCGCAAGAACAAGGCGGCAGCGGTGATTTTTCCGGTGTGAATCATGTCGTTGGCAAGGGTTTTGCCTGCGGTAAGGGCCGCTGCAATATCGGCGTTGGTCAGTGGACCAACAGCGGTGGTGACGCGGCGAGGGCCAAGGTCACTGTCGGGGTTCAAGGTGTTGGCGGGCTGGCGCATGATGGCGGGATGATCGGGCAGGTTGACGGCATTGGCAATCAGCGTGGCCGCCACATCGGCGGCGGTGGCGGTGCGGGCAATGACCGTCACGGCGTCGGCTATACCGAACGAATGGCTGCGCCCGTGCCAGCCCGATGTGGCCAGTCCACGCGCGGGTTGATCGGCGGTAAGGGTGATGCGCCCCGCATCGCTGCCCGCGTTGATGGCGCAGGTCAGGTGGTGTGTGGGTGTCAGGTGGATGGCAATGTCGCCACCGTTGTTCACATAGGCTTTGTCCAGCGTCAGACCATGACACATGGCATGGCAAACCTCATCGGCCACGGCCCCCGCAACGGCGGCCATCGGGGTGACGAAGGTGTCAGTGTGGTGAGCGATGGTATGGGCCATTTCGCGGGCTATTTTTCCTGTGGGCTGCGTCGGCGTGGCGGTTCGCAACAATGGCAATTCGTTAGCAAGCTCGCTGAGCACGGTTTGGAAACGGGCGGTGGCTTGGTCAAACGCGGCCCGTTTGTCTGACCCCCATGCCTGAATGATCAGGTCAATCGGCCCGTGGTTCAAATGCAGGCGACCATCGGGTAAGAGGCTGGCTTGCGGCATCTAGTGCTTCCCCCACGGTAGATCATTCTCAGGGGCGATGGCGCGGCTATCATCGCCATATTCCCCGCCTTTATCCAGAATGTCGGTGGCGCTGCGGATGCTGTCGGTGTGGCCGCCAAGACGGGAAAATTCATCGCGGCTCATGGTGAATTCCAGTGGAGCGACCAGCGCAGGCGTGGGCACATATCCAAATGAATTTTCCGGTAGGGTCAGCACATCGACCATCATGGTGATACCGCCACCCGGCCAGATATAGGTTTGCGCCCCACCGCAGGTCAGTTGCGTTGCATTGGCGCTGACAGATTGCGTTAGGCGGATCGGGTTCTGGGTGACGCCCGAGCGCAAGCTGCCACCTGCGCCGCCCATGAACAGCACAGTGCACAGCGCCGCTTCGCAGTTTTCGTCAATCAGCGCGACCGAGTGTTTCAGATTGTCGGGTAGGGGTTGTTCTTGTGGCACCAGATCATCATCCAACACGTAATAACCGAACTGCTCGCCCGTGGTGGAAACCATCATCATGCGCAGACCCGCCTTGGCCCCTTTTTTTTCGTTCCACGGCCCCAGAATATCCAGCGGGTTTTCAATGTTGGTGCCGCCCCAGCCAAGCCCGGGATTGGCGACCTGAAAATAGCGGCCGGGGGTGGAGCGTCGCCCCTTGATTTTAATGCCGGTGCTTTGCCATCCCAGCACCTTACCGGCCTGATGTTCCGACACAACGCCGGTGATGTGGTCGTCCACCACCACCACCTCGTCGACCAGCCCGCGCCATTGCGACGCGAACATCCCGATGGTGGCTGAGCCACACCCGACCCGCATCCGCGCCTCGCGTTTGCCATCCACAATCGGCGCATGCCCCGCTTGCACAATCACGGTTGATCCACCGTCGATGGTCAGTTCTACCGCCTCGCGGTTGCACAGTTTCAACAGGGCGTCACAGGTCACGCGTCCCTCGGCTTTGGTGCCTCCGGTCAGATGACCGACCCCGCCGAGCGACAACATTTGCGAGCCGTATTCGCTGGTCATCACATGGCCGATCGCCTCGCCATTTGCCCGCACGATTGCGGCCTCGGGTCCTAAATGGCGATCCGTGTCGATCTTCACTTTGACACCGCAGTAGGAAAATATCGCCTCGGTCACCACGGTGATCATATCCGCGCCATCGACCTGCTGGCTGACGATAAACGGCGCCGGTTTATAGTCGGGGTAGGTGGTGCCGGATCCGATGGCGGTGACGAATTTCTGGCTGTCGTCGTCCAGATCATCTTGCCAATCTGCACCCAGAAACGGTTTCACCTCGTCGCCCGCAGCAATGCGGTGATCAAGGACCGTCAGCGGATCACAGCGGATGATTTTGCCACCCTCGTTGGCGTAGCGGTCACATGCGCCAAGGCGGCCCTCGGCGACGTAGCACATTACGGGGCAGGCATCGCAGCGGATTTTTGCGGGGGCATCGGTCATTTCTGTGCCTCGTTGATGGCGTTCAGAACGCGGTAAGGCAGCGCGGGCAAACGGGTGATGCGCGCGCCGGAGGCATCACGGATTGCGTTCAGAATGGCGGGGGCGGTGGGGATCAACACGTGCTCGCCCAACCCCTTGGCCCCGAATGGTCCGTGCGGGTCGGGGTTTTCGATCAGGGTCGAGGTGATCTGCGGCATATCCCCGATGGTGGGGATCAGATAATCGTGCAGGTTTTCGGTGCGCCCCGGAATGTATTCTTCCATCAAGGCCATGCCCAACCCTTGGGCAATGCCGCCCTCGATCTGGCCGGTGGCCAGCACCGGATTGATCACCCGACCCAGATCATGGGCGGCGTGGATATGGTGCACCTTGACGGTGCCAAGGCGCATGTTGACCTCGACTTCGGCCATTTGCGCACCATAGCCATAAACCGCATAAGGCGTGCCTTGGCCGTTTTCATCCAGCGGGGATGTGGGCGGATCATAGGTGGAAACCGCGCTAATGGCATAGCCGTTTTTATCTGGCGCAAGGCTGGTCAGATCAAGGCGCGAAGCGTTGCTGGAAAGCGTACCATCGCCAAGGTGAAACGTGGCATCATCGCCTGCGTTCAGACGTTGCAGGATAGTGGCGCGCAGTTGGCGACCGGTTTGTTCGGCGGCCTTGCCCGTGACATAGGTTTGACGCGAGGCCGAGGTTTTTCCGGCGTCCGGTGTGAGACCGGTATCGGGGCCGATCAGGGTGACCTGCGACAACGGCAGGCCCAAAGCATCGGCAAAGATTTGCGCGATCACGGTGTTGGAGCCTTGGCCGATATCGGTTGCGCCCTGATGCAAGACCAGTCGCCCAGCGGGGGTGATACCCGCCAGAATGGTCGATGGGTTGGGCAGGGATGTGTTGCCACAGCCATACCAGCAACTGGCCACACCCACGCCGCGTTTTGCGTCACTGTGGCGGGCGTTCCATTCGATATTTTGAGCAAGTGCCTCCTGCCACGGCGCTTCAAGTGCCTCAAGGCATTCGGCAATGCCAACCGCGCTCAGCACTTGGCCCGTTTGCGTCCTGTCCCCATCACGCAAGGCGTTCTGGAGGCGGAAATTCAAACGGTCTATTCCAGCCATCATCGCCAGATCATCAAACAGGATTTCCTGAATGATCGCCGCTTGTGGGACGCCAAACCCGCGGAATGCGCCCGAAGGTGGGCCGTTGGTGTGGATGGCACCGGCCTGTGCAAAATAGGCGGGCATTTTGTAGGGGCCAGAGGCGTGCACCGGCACACGGTTGGCCACGGTCGGGCCCCACGAGGCATAAGCTCCAGTGTTGAAATCACCGTCAAAGTGCATCGCGGTCAGTAGGCCGTTTTCGTCGCAGCCAATGCGGGCAGTCATTTTGGCGGGGTGGCGTTTGGTGGTCGAGAACATGGATTCTCTGCGTGAATATGTCATGCGGCAAGGCCTGCCTGTTTTTAGGGCGGCTAGTCCGATTAGCGGTTGCACTGATACGTCAAGTTTGGAGCCAAAGCCGCCGCCTGTGGCTGACGGGATAATACGCACTTGCTCCTTCGACAGGTCAAGAATTTTGGCCACGTCCTCTTGGTCCATCACCGGGGCTTGAGTGCAGGCATGGATGCTCAGGGTGTCGCCGTCCATCCACGCCACACCCGCTTCGGGTTCAATATAGGCGTGTTCGACATAGGCGGTTTCGATTGATGTTTCGGCGGTGTGGGCCGAGCCAGACAGCGCGGAATCGGCATCGCCGTGACGCACAAGACCTGCGATCAATAGGTTGCCATCGCGTCCGTCATGCAGTTGCGGGGCGTCTGGCTGTTTGGCGCTGTCAGTGTCCAACACTTCGGTTAGCGGCTGCCATGTGATCGGGAATGTGGACAGGGCGCAAGCGTCGATTGCACCTGCTTCACCCACAATCAACGCCACAGCTTCGCCGCGGAAACGGGCGTGGTTTTCGGCCAGTGCGGGTTGGTCTGCAAAGGACGGGATCACGCCAAACCGGTTTTCGCCGGGGATGTCATCCGCCGTAAGAACCAGCGCAATGCCGGAGCTATTGCGAACCCATTTTGCCGTGTCCCCGATGGTGAAACTCGCGCGGTGATGCGGCGAGCGGATGGCATTAACCGTGAGGGTGTTTGGCGGAACAAAATCCGCGCCAAAGGCTTCGGTTCCGTCGACTTTGGCCTGCCCGTCCAGTCGGATAACGGGGCTGCCGACGGCATTGCCAGCATTGGGGGCGACAACATCGGGCAGCGGGTTATTCGCATTCATCACCGCCTGAATGATCTTGGTGTAGCCAGTGCAGCGGCACAGCACACCGCCCAACGCATCCTCGGTCTGTTGCTGGGTCGGGTGGGGGTGATCATTCAGCAACGCTGCCGCGTTGATCAGCATACCGGGTGTGCAGATACCGCATTGGGCGGCGCCGTAATGCAGGAACGCGGCTTGCAGGTTTGCGAACTCTTCATCTGGCAAGCCCTCAATCGTTGTCACCATCCGGCCCGCAACTTGGGCCACCGTGGTTAGGCAGGCGCAAACAGGCGCGCCGTCCAGCAACACGGTGCAAGCGCCGCAATCGCCCGCGTCACAACCCACCTTGGTGCCGCGCAGGTTCAAATCCTCGCGCAGGGCCTCGCTAAGGCGGCGGGCGGGGGATGTGGTGATATCATGCGGGGTGCCGTTGACCAGTAGGGTTGTCGTCATGTCGCGTGCGCCTGAATTGCGTCGATGATAGTGCTGTTGACCAGTTCAGTGGCGGCGGTGATGCGGTAGCGGGCGTCGGCGCGGATGTCGTCAATCGGGGTCAGAACTGTCGTGATTTGACGCTCGATTGTGTCGTGCCATGCCGATGGGTTAGAGATGTTGGCGCCAACCAGCTCGGTTTCCAAAGCTGTGAGGCGGGACGCTACAGGGCCGCAAGCCCCGACGCTGATCGCGGCGTCGCTGATCACCCCGTCCACCAGCTTGATCCGTGCGGCAACCATACAGATCGAGATCACCAGATATTTTCGCGCCCCGAGCTTTTGAAACGCCGATACTCCGTTAATCGCGGCTTGCGGCACATGGATGGCGGTGACTATTTCATCTGGTTCCAAAGCAGTGTTGCGCACGCCTTTGATGAATTCGGACAGGGGTAGATGCCGCACGCCGCGCCCGGATCCAATCTCGACCATTGCATCCAGAACCAACAGGGGTGGCACCCCGTCAGCGGCGGGGGATGCGTTACACAGGTTGCCTGCCACAGTGCCGCTGTTCTGGATTTGCAGCGATCCCACTTCGCGGGCGGCCTGTTGCAGGGCGTTGAACGCTGGTGGCAAGGGCGCGGTAATCACATCGGACCATGTTGCCGTTGCGCCAATCCGCCAGCCGTCTTTGGTTCGGGTTATGCCGCCCAATTCCGAAATTGCGGTGATGTCGAGCACCTCGCCACGCAGCTCCCGCCCCGTTTCAGCCGGAAAAACATCGGTCCCGCCCGCAAGTATCCGTGCGCCGGATTGCGCGAGGATTTCAAATGCGTCAGTCAGGTCTGTGGGCCGGTAATACGTCATTACGCCTCTTTGCTCGGGTGCGGAAATTCATTGGTATACAAACGGATTTTGCTGGTAATTCGCTTTACTGTCAAATGATTTTGCGCCAGTTTTGGATGTGATGAAGCCAACAGCGCCCCTTTCCGAAGCCGTTAAAGAAACGGCGGCCACGCCCTATCGTCTCGACGATCAGGTCGGGCATTTGCTGCGCCGCGCATCACAGCGGCACCTGTCAATATACGGGCAGGCCATTTCGGAACTAACCCCGATGCAATTTGCAACATTGGCCAAGCTGACCGAGGCTGGAGCGTTATCGCAGAATGCATTGGGGCGGTTAACGGCGATGGACGCGGCGACGATCAAGGGGGTGGTGGACCGGCTAAAGAAACACGGGCTGGTGCAGACGGAAAATGATAAAACGGACCGGCGTCGCACGATTGTATCGCTTACATCGGGGGGGCGAGATTTGCTGGCGAACCTGATTGGGGCTGCGCAGAATATCAGTGACGAGACGCTGAAACCCCTGACCAATAGTGAACAGGCTATGTTCCTGCATCTATTGCGTAAACTGACCTGATTTCAGACGCCGACGAAGCGATGCAGCAGACTACTATCGGCCTTCAATTCCGCAGGCGTGACTGTCAGCGCACTGCGCCCGTTCTCGATAAATACGATCCTGTCGGCCACTTCCAGCACCGCATCCACGCGTTGTTCGACCAAAATGATAGCCACACCTTTTTGTTTCAGCGTCACCACCACATCGCGGATCAACGAGATCATCGAGGGCTGCAACCCTTCCGTTGGCTCGTCCAGCAACAACACCTTTGGTTCTAGGCATAAGGCGCGCGCGGTGGCCAGCATCTGCTGTTCGCCGCCAGACAGGGTTTCGGCCCGTTGATGCAGCCGTTCGCGCAGGCGCGGGAACATCTCCAGCACTTGGTCGCGCACATCGGCCCCTTTGCCACGCGTCATCAGCCCGATTTGCAGGTTTTCCCCGACGGTCATTTCCGAAAACAGCCGTCGGCCCTGTGGAATGTATCCGATCCCCAGTTTGGGCATGCGATGGGCGGGTAGCCCACTGATTTCATGCGCTTCCAGTTGCATTGAACCCGATGTGATCGGCACCAGCCCCATGATGGTTTTCATCACGGTGGATTTGCCCGCTCCGTTGCGGCCCAACAGGCACAGGATTTCGCCCGCCCGCACCTCTAGGGATAGATCACGCAGCACCTGAACCTTGCCGTATCCGGCGTTGATGTCGGTCAGCTTTAGCATCATCCCCCCAGATAAGCGGCTTGAACCGCAGGGTTGGCGTGGATTTCATCAGGCGTGCCCTCGGCGATGATTTCGCCGAAATTCAGCACGGTTATGCGGTCGGCCAAGGCCATCACCACGTTGATGTTATGCTCAATCAACAGCACGGTGGTATTGGAGGATACTTCGCGGATCAACTGGATGAACTCAGAAATCTCGCCGTCCGACAACCCCTGTGTCGGTTCATCCAAAATCAACAGTTTCGGCTCCTGACCCAACCCCATGGCGATTTCCAGCAGGCGTTGATGCCCATAGGCCAGATCACCTGCCACCTGATCAGCGCGACGGTCCAGCCCAACGCGGGTCAGGGCGGTGGTGACCTCGGTTTGTAGCTGCTTTGTGGCGCGACCCAATCGGTGCTGCACCGCCAGCGCCACGTTTTCAAACACCGTCAGATTGCCAAAGATCGAGGTGATCTGGAAGGTATAGGCCATGCCGAGCGAGATGCGTTTATGGGCGGGCAGGGTGGTGACGTCCTGCCCTTGAAAAGTAACCGTGCCGCTGCTGGCGGGGATGCGACCGCACAGCATCGAAACGAAGGTGGTTTTGCCCGCGCCATTCGGCCCGATCAGCGCACGGATTTCGCCTTGTGGCAGATCGAAATCCACATTCTGCACGGCCTGAAGTCCGCCAAAATTGCGGCTAAGATCACGGGTTGAGAGCAGGTTTACGGCAGCCATTTCGCCCACCTTTCGCGCACGATCCCCATCAGCCCGTTGCGGGCAAACATGGTCAGCAACACCAGCACCACGCCGACAACCAGCATGTAGGCGTCGGTTATGCCGCTCGATAGATCAATCAGGTAGAACATGAACAGGGTGCCGATGAATGGGCCGATCACGGTTCCGGCCCCGCCCAACAGCACCCACAACAGTGGAAAGATCGAATAAGGCACCTGGGCAAAGCTGGCCCCAACATAGCCGAACAAAACGCCGTAAGCCGCCCCTGCCGCGCCCGAAACTGTGCCGGACATAACCACCGCGGCCAGCTTGTGGCGCCATGTGTCATAGCCCAGCATTTTCGCCCGTTCCTCGTTTTCGCGGATGGCGATCAGCACGCGGCCTGTGGGGGCGCGCACCAACCACAGGATGCCAAGCAACACCGTGGTGAACAACGTTAGCGCCGCGAAATACCGTATGGTCGGGTCGGATAGATCCAGCCCTGCGATCTGGCGCACGGATTGCTGGATCACGAAGCCTTCGTCCCCGCGGGTGACGCTTCCAAAATACAGGATGGTCAGGAATATGGTTTGAGAGAACATCAGCGTGACGATCATAAACGCCACGCCAATGGTGCGCAGGGCCAGCAGGCCAACCAGCAGCGAAAACAGCAGTGAGGCGAGGATGCCCATGCCGAATGCCGGCCCGATCGACATGTCCAGCTGTGTTACGGACAATCCCATGCCATACATGCCAGCGGCAAAGAACATCGCGTGCCCAAGGCTGAGCAATCCAGTGTAGCCGAACATGATGTTATAGCCCATCGCATAGGTCGCCATCACCATCACGCGGGCTAGAACGCCGTGGTGATAGACGGGCAGGATGAACTGCAGTGCGATGAGCAGCGCGATCAGGCCAAGGTGCAGGGGAAGGGATTTTTTCATGCGGCTTTGGCTCCGAACAGCCCTTGGGGCCGGTAGACCAGCACCATCGCCACCAGCAATGTCGCCAGCATTTTTGCCAGTGTCGGGGTAAAGAACACCGAAATGATTCCGTCGCTCATTCCGATTAGGACCGCCGCGACGACGGTGCCGCGAAGCGAGCCGAGCCCGCCGATGATCACTACGATGAAGGATAACAGCAGAGGGTCCGCGCCCATCAGGTAATGCGCCTGCTGGATCGGCACGACCAGCACCGCGCCAAGGGCAGCCAGTGCTGCCCCCATGCCGAACACCAGCGCGTAGATGCGTTCGACCGGAATGCCGAAGGCCTGCGCGATTTCGCTGTCCAGTTGGGTGGCCCGCAGGATCAAACCGATTTTGGTTTTCGCCATCAGCAGCCAGACCCCGATCAGGGTGACAATGGCGGCGACAATCACAAACAGCTTATAACTGGTGGTGCTCAGACCCCACGGCCAGTACATCTGGAACCCATTCTCGCCCCACTCAAACCACGGCAGGGCAAGACGGGTGTTAAACGGCGGCGCGACGGGGTGGGCATCCGGCCCATAGGTCATCAAGGTAACCTGCTGGATGATGTATAACAGGCCGATGGTGGCGACTATGGTGCGTTCGGGGTCATAGTCGATGCGTCGCAGGATCAGCCAATCCGCCGCCCCCGCCAACAGCCCGACCAGCAGCGGCGCGACGATTAACGCCGCGATGAACCCGACAGCCGCAGGCCCGCCCAACATGCTGGTGATCCACCACGCCAGCACGGCACCCAGCATAAAGAATTCGCCGTGCGCCACGTTGACCACACGCATCACGCCGAACACCAGCGACAGGCCAAGGGCTGTCAGCGTCAGCACGGATGCCTGCACCAGCCCTTCGAGCATGGCGAGCATAAGGTGGGGGCCGAATTCCATGTGGTGTGAACTGCTCTTTGATTTTTAGGGATAAAGCGGTCCCTCCCCCTGTGAGCGGGGGAGGGTTGGTGGTTCTTAGAACGATTGCGTGGTGTAATCCACCTCGTCCGGATAAAACCCGTCCTCGAGCGACGTTGTGTGTTTCACCATCAGTTTTCCGCCTTCGACCTTGGAAATATACTGCGGGCCGAACACCTGATGGGTCTTGCCATTAAACAGCTTGGCCCCTTGCGGATGCTCGTTACTTTCCGGCATGTCGGTGATCGCCTCGACCGCTTCAATCAGCTTGGTGCGATCCTCAATGCCTTTGTAACCTGCCGCCTCCATCCCGTCCTTGATGGTGAAAAGGGTTTCCCAGCAGCCGAACATATGGGCATAGGTCGAAACGTCCTTTGGATCGTCCACCGACGCGCCGTTTTCATCAATGCCAATGGCTGCGCGGTAGAATTTATCATACTCGGTTTGGTTCGGCTGCACATAGCGCGGCATGCCTTCCCAGAAGTGGGTGCCTTCAAGGAACTCCAGACCCGGCGTGGCGAAATCAACCGCCTCGAGCGAATCCACAAAGCCGAATATCGCAGGCGCACTTGGCCCAAAAAACTCGCCCAGTTCCTTGACGAATGTTAGCACCGATGGGCCGACCATGACGTGATAGATCACCTCGGTGTCACGCGGAATTTTCGGGAAGTATTTGGTGAAGGATGCTTCGGTGGGTGGAATGGCAATTTTCGCCACCACTTCGCCGCCCTGCGCTTCAATCGCTTCACTAAAGAAATCGCGGTGGTTATGGCCGAATGCAAAATCCGGATAGATCATCGTGATCTTTTTACCCAGATTGCTGGCCACCCACGGCGCCATCGCCTGCACTTGGCTTTTCACATCGGTAATGCCGGGCTGTAGAGTGTAGCGGTTCAACATGCCGGACGCCACATGGTGCCCTTCGGAGACCACGAAATACGGCATTTTCAATTCTGCCGCGCGTGGGGCAGAGCCGATTACAACGTGGGAAAACAGGGTGCCATAGGCGATGTCGCAACCGTGCTGGTTGGCGAATTTCTCCAACACCTCGGCACCGCGTTTGGGGTCTGTCCCGTCATCCTCGGCCACGATTTCGATGGGCCGCCCGTTGATGCCGCCTGCGTCATTGATCACTTTGGCAGCCGCATTTGTGGTGCGTTCATACCAGCGTCCGTAGGCAGCTCCGATGCCGGTGCGATGCACTTGGAAACCGATTTTGATCGGCGCGCTGTGTGAACCCGCATGGGCAAACCGCGTTACGTCTGGCAGGGCAGTTGCAGCCCCGACTGCTGCCATGCCCGTCAGGATTTTGCGGCGCGTTGGTAATGCTTTGTTAACCATGTTTTTTCTCTCCCTATGTGTTGATCTGACGGGCCGTATGATCGACCTTCTATCGCCTTTAGAATTGATTGCATGGTGATAAATGTCCACTGGTAAATAATCATGGACCGATGCAAACTAGTTTGTATACAAATGATTAAATCAAAACCTGTCAAGGAATTTGCGGATGGTGGATCAGACAAAAGGCAAGATTGTAGGCGTCGATGTGGGCGGCACATTCACCGATCTTGTGTTGCTGTCTGCGGACGGGCAGGTGCGCCTGTCCAAAGTCCCCAGCACCTTGGACAATCAGGCATTTGGGGTTCTGGATGCGCTGGAGGCCGTGGATGCCAACCTGCCGGATGTGGATCTGATTGTGCATGGGACAACCACCACGACCAACGCGGTGCTGGAGCGAAAACTGAGTAAAACCGGCCTGATCACGACGCGTGGTTTTCGCGATGTGCTGGAACTGGGGCGGCGCACCCGTCCACAAGCCTATGGTATGTTTGGCGAGTTCACTCCGATCATCCCGCGTGATCTGCGGCTAGAAGTGCCGGAACGTATGCTGGCGGATGGGTCAGTGCATGTTGCATTGGATGGCGCGGCGGTGACGGCGGCGGCGCAGGCGTTGCTTGCGGCGGGGTGCGAATCTGTTGTGATCCATTTCCTGCACGCTTATGCCAACCCTGTTCATGAACTGGAAGCGGCGCGTTTGGTGGCCGAGGTTTGGCCGAATGACTACATCACCATGGGCCACTCCCTGCTGTCGGAAAGCCGCGAATATGAACGCGGGGTGACGGCGGCGGTGAATGCCTCGGTGCAGCCGTTGTTGCAACGGTATGTGGACCGGTTGGCGTCTGAGTTGGCTGATAAGGGCTATCAGCATGAGGTGCTGGTGATGAACGGCAATGGCGGCATGGTGTCAGCGGGTATGGTGGCGCGGGAGGCAGCGAAAACCGTGATGTCCGGTCCGGCGTCCGGCGTGATGGCGGCGGCCTATACTGGGGCGCGGGCGGGGATGCGCAATCTGCTGACTTACGATATGGGCGGGACATCAACGGACGTTGCATTGATCAAAGACGCGCAACCGGCGGTGTCAAACGAGATCGAGATAGAATACGCCATGCCGATCCACGTGCCGATGGTCGATGTGCGCACGGTTGGGGCTGGCGGTGGGTCCATTGCGCATGTGAACGCGGCGGGCTTGCTAGAGGTCGGGCCGGAGAGCGCGGGGGCTACACCGGGGCCGATTTGTTATGACAAGGGCGGGGTGGCCCCAACGATCACCGACGCCAACCTGTTGTTGGGCCGGATGGGACTGCGTGACGGATCAGCCAATGATCTAGTGGCGCGGGTTGAGGCTGGTCTGGAAAAGCTGGCCGCGCCGCTGGGCATCAGCACCTTGCAAGCCGCCGAGGCGGTGATCCGTGTTGCCAACACCCACATGGCAGGCGCGATCCGGATGGTGTCGATTTCGCTTGGGATCGATCCGCGCGACTACGCTCTTTTTGCCTTTGGCGGGGCGGGGCCATTGCATGCGTGTGCCTTGGCCCGCGAGTTGGGCGTGCCGCAGGTTCTGGTGCCCGCCCGCCCTGGAATCACCAATGCGCTGGGCTGTGTGGTTGCGGACCTGCGGCATGATTATGTACGCACGGTGAACCGACCGTTAGGCGTGGTGGATGTGGGCGATGTCCATGCCGTATTTGCCGAACAGGTTGCTCACGGTGAGGGATTGATTGGCAAGGAAAAGATTACGCTGACGGGAATCAGGCACCTTTATAGCGTTGATATGCAGTTCATCGGCCAAACCCATTTGCTGCGGGTTGATCTGGACAGTGCAACGCCCACGGTGGAGGAGTTGCAAACGCGGTTCGAGCAGGTCTATTTCGACCGTTTCCATGTGAAACTGGGTGAAATCGCCGCCAATCTGGTGAATGTGAACACATCCGTTATTGGTGCCCGACCGCCGCTGGACCTGTCGTTGCTGATTGACCCGTCCGAGCGGCGTGCAACGGTGGCCGAAGCCCAAACCGCAACCCGCCGCGTGATGTTTGACGGGCACTGGCATGACACCCCGATTTATTGGCGTGATCACTTGCCGATAGACGCCGAAATCACTGGCCCCGCGATCATTGAACAGATGGACACGACCACAGTGATCGAGCCAAACGATGTAGCGAAGGGCGATCCCGAGGGCAACATCATCATCACTATAGGAGGTGCGTCATGACGCTTGATCCGATCACCCTTGGCGTCATTCAGGCGGGCCTACAACAGGTTTGCGATGAAATGGATTTGTCGTTTTCCCGTGCCGCGTTCTCGCCGGTTATTGCCGAAGCCAATGACCGTTCCGACGGGATTTACAGTGCGGTTGACGGCGCGCTGATTGCGCAGGGCGCAGGCGGCTTACCGGTGTTTGTCGGTACTATGCAATATTCGACCCGCGTGCTGATCGAGATGATTAGCGATGGCAAAGTCGCCGCGCCGCAGCCCGATGATATCTACATCGTCAATGATCCGTATCTGGGCGGCACCCACCTGATGGATGTGCGTTTCGCACGTCCCTATTACAGGAATGGTGAGATTTTCTGCTGGCTGTCGAACACGGGGCATTGGCCCGACACGGGTGGCTCGGTCCCCGGCGGGTTTTCCGCCAGTGCGACTTCGGTTGAGCAAGAAGGCCTGCGCCTGCCCCCTGTGCGCCTGTTCAAACAGGGGGTGCTGGACCAAGAGATATACTCGATCATTTGCTCCAACATCCGCGTGGCCGATCAGCGGATTGGCGATGTGCAGGCCCAAGCGGCGGCGTTGAAAGTTGGCGAGGTTCGGCTGAACGAACTGCTGGACCGTTATGGCGACGATACAGTGCGGGCTGCGATTGAGGAATTACGCGGGCGGGCGGCGGACCAGATGCGAAAGCACATCGCGGAAATACCGGATGGGGAATACACAGCCAAGGCTTATGTGGATAGCGACGGGGTGGTGAACGAACCTTTGGTGATTGATTTGCAGATCACCAAAGCGGGCGATCAACTGATCTTCGATTTTGCGCGCTCCAGCCCACCCTGCATTGGTCCGATGAATTCGGTTCTGGCCACAACGCTGTCGTCGGTCTACCTCGCCATGCGCCACATTTTCCCCGAAGTGCCGATCAGCGCCGGCGCGTTCGAGCCGCTGAATGTGATCCGGCCCACGGACACATTCCTTGACGCCCAATACCCGCGTCCTGTGTCGGGTTGTGCCGCCGAAGTCAGCCAGCGGATCGCCGAGGCGGTATTCGCGGCGCTGGTCGAGGTGTTGCCGGACCGCGTTACGGCGGCCCCTGCGGGCACATCGGGCAACTTTGCGCTGGGCGGCTATGACCCTGCGCGGGGGCGCAATTTTGTGATGTATCAGCTGTCGGGTGGCGGCTATGGCGGCAATGCGCGCCACGATGGTTTGACCAATGGGTGTTCTACCATCGGCATTTCCAAAGCGCCGCCGATCGAGATCATGGAGCAAATGTTCCCGGTGCTTTACCACCGCTATGCTTTGCGTGAAGGGTCAGGCGGAGCAGGGCAGTATCGTGGGGGATTCGGATTAGAATACGAAATGGAATTGCTGCGCGGCGACGCCAAGGCCAGTTTTGTGATGGACCACGGGCGGGTCGGGCCGCAGGGGGCGAAGGGTGGCGCGGACGGTGCGGTGAATGAAGTCGAAGTGTGGCAGGGCGGAGAGCGCCATGTGCCGGAGCATTTGTCCAAGGAACAAGATATCGCGTTAGCACCCGGCGACCGCGTTCTGGTCCGCACACCGGGCGGTGGTGGTTACGGGAACCCTGCAAAGCGGGACCCTAAGTTGATCGAGGAAGACGTGCGGCTGGGACGTTATAGCGAGGCCGATGCCGCACGGCTGTTTGGCTCAAAGTAGTCGGAATATTGTGCTGGTTACGCGGCTGAGCTGGCCTCGTCACCGGCAGAAGAGGAGCGCACAATTTCACTGATCAGCGTATTGATACGGTTCTTCAGTTTCTTGTTCTTGATGCGGGACAGGGCCGACGCGATGCGTGCGGTTTCCATATCCATTGGTGGCATCGTGTCGTAACTCTGCCCCTCAAGACCCTCAAAGAAAAACGCGGGCGTAATGTCCAGCAATTTAGACAATTCGAACATCCGGCTGGCGGAAACGCGGTTGGCACCGGTTTCGTATTTTTGCAGTTGTTGAAAGGAAATGCCCAGATGATCGGCAACGTTTGATTGGGTTAAACCGCGAACCGTGCGGATTTCTTTGATGCGCTTGCCGACGTGAATATCAACGGGATGAGGCATGTGGTTTCCTTGCTATGTTTCTCGCTATACGAGCATCCAGCATTTGAGATATCTATCAATCCGTTACTTGTGATCTGGAATGGTGTTCAGATTGGACATGGATGGATGATTTGTATACCATGTGATGTGCAGACTCGGTAATCAGTCTATTCAGTTGGAATCATGGAGCTTTTATGGCCGCACCTCAAAGTCAATCAATACTGTTCGAGTTGCTAAGATCTTTTACGATGCTTGCACGCACGCTAAATCTGTCAAAAGCAGTCAGGGAATTGGGCAGTACGCGCCAAACGGTTCGACGTCATATCCGGCTGCTGGAGGAAAGCAAAGGGGTGGCTTTGTTTGTCCTTGAGGATCGTCAATATCAGCTAACCGAATCAGGGCGGCGGTCATTGCCAGAAGCCGAAGAACTGCTGGCGCGTGGCGAGGCGTGGCTGAACAACCAGTCGGATCACATTAACGGGTTGTCACACATCGTTTACGAGGATGATCCAAAATTCACATATTACTTGCAGCAATATCCACTCGGCAATATATGGAGCGATAGCTCTCATTTGTTGCAATCCGGGTTTAAGTGCTGGGCCGATGCGGGGGGAGACTTGGAAAGCCCTGCATTCTCATTAATAAGACCGTATCTGGTGATATACCGCCAGATTGAAGATGACTGGATCTGTGTTGAGATCGGGAACATGTCATCTTATGCGAACTGGCAAGGATGGCGTTGGGCGCGTAGCAGTGTTGGCAAGGGAATCCCCCATTTGCCAGGTGGGGCAGGGTTTGCAAACTTGCTGTTACATCCGTTTCATGAGGTCCGTGACCAAGAGACTGTGCGGCTTGATCATATCCATACGCAGCTACCGGATAAGGATGGCGAAGAGATGGTCCCGATCAGCTATCAAAGGTTGTTGATGGGATGTCACTTTCCTGATGGTAGTTTTGCCTTGGCGACACTGGTTGACCGGACAAAAAATATAGCAATCGACGGCCTGAGCAAGGCGCAGGCCAGCTCAATGCCTGACGAATATGTGATGGATATTCAGTCGCTATAATTAAAACTCCCAATCTCGCCTAATAATACGCTAATATTTCCCTATCGCAACTATGACGGGAGAAGGATGTGAGTATACACAGTACATTTGAAGGCGCAGGGTTTACAGCTGACGCTTTGAATATAGCACAAGACAATGGAATATCATTGCGAATTGGAACTTGCTTTTCGGAATATGCCGATATTGTTTCTATGGGGCGCCCACATCAACCTGTGGGGCGGCCATTTGATTTCAGGCACAATGATTTTGACCCGACAAACGGGTTCTGGATTGTTGGCAGGAACGAAAAGGGCGAGTTGGTTCATTCACAGGCTCTGCGGTTGGTAAATCTGGAGGGCAAGCCTCTGTCCAGTTATTTATCTGACCGGTTTGTTGATTTTCCACCCCCGGGGATTGATCTTGATTATAAGAAATCGCGTTATAATCCAGGCCCGAGTGCGCGCCGAATAAGTGGAACCGTGGGTTATCACGGGGATTTCTGGCTGAGCAGTGATTACCGGGGCACAGGCATGTGTAACATCTTGGCGCGATTCGCGCTGGCCTCTGGCCTTTTAAGGTGGTCGCCAGATTATGTGATCGGATTTATGATCAACCCGATTGCATTAAAAGGATTGGCCGAACGCGAAGGATATATGCATTCGGAACCGGGGGCGTTATTCTGGCATCTGGCGAACAGTGACAAGGTCATTGAAACGTTCATGGTCTGGATGGCACGCGAAGATATTAATCATCTGCAGACCATCCCGTTGCAGGGGTTCGTGCGCCAGCCCGCACCGAGTATTGGCATAGCGGCTGAATGATCTTATTGGGTTGTTGGGGGGCTGACAGATGCGCTAAAGATAGTGCTATTGCGGCCTACCCACGGGCGGCCAGCAACACGGCTGCGATCTCGACAAACCCTGCGCCGCCTTTTTGGGATGTGATCCAGCGCGGTTTTTTGTCGAGCTGGTCTTGAAAATCCAGCACATTGGCAACGCCGCATGAATTGGGAAAGAAGCCAAACATCGGTGCGTCATTCGGGCTGTCGCCGCAAAAGACAATGTTTTGCTTGTCGCTATCCATGTCAAAGCCCAGAACCTCGGCGGTAAACCGGCGTGACATTGACAGTTTGTCATAGTCGCCATACCAGCCGTTGACGTGGATCGAGGAGATTTTGGCAACCGCACCTTCCTGCTCGAATATATCCTTGATTTGGGAAATGGCAGCGGCATCCAGCGGCGGCACGTCTTCGCAGAAATCCACAGCCAGGTCGGCCTCGCGGTAGGGTTGGTCGGCAGAAATGGCGCTGCCGGGAACCTCGGTTAGAATGCGGGACCGGATGTGGTTTAATTTTTGCTGATTGGCGGTGCGTGTGGCGGCATCGGCGAAATATTCGCGGCGCATTTTGCGGCTGCTTTTGTCGTAAGCGAAGTAGAACGCACCATTTTCGCCAACAACGCCGCTGACCGGCCAAAACCGCGCGATCATATCGCACCATCCGGCGGGTCGGCCTGTGATGGCGGCAACATGAAACCCCGCGCCCCGCAGATTTTCAAGGGCTGCGTAGGCATGGGCAGGCAGGCGACCATCGGTGGTCAGGGTATCATCAATGTCGGTGAAAACAGTGGTGATTTTAGCGGCATCTGTGGCGCGAAATTCGGTGATTGGGCGCATGGAATGTTCGTTGTTATTGACGGAGGCCATGTGCTGGATTAACGGCGGCGGTCGCGGCGCGATGACATGGGTTGGAACGCCACGCCGACATGGGCCTCGCAATAGGGTTTGCCGGGCTCGGATGTCAGGCCGCAGAACCAGAATTCTTCGGTCGCGGGATCACCAATTGGCCATTTGCAGGTGCGTTCGGTCAATTCCATCAGGCTGATCTTTTTGGCACTCTTTTCGACTTCGCGCACGCTGGCCAATGCTTCTGGGCTGATTTCATTCGCCGAAGGTTGCGGTGGCAGGGGCTGGCCTGCCGGAATGATCACTTTGCGCGCGGGCAGCATTGGTTTTGGCGCGGCGACTGGTGCCGCCTTGGCCTTGGCTGCCGGTTTGGCGCGGGCTGCCGGTTTGGCCGCAACCTTGCCTTTGACCGCAGGTTTTGCCCCGCTGGTTGCGCGATTGGACAGGCCCAAACGGTGCACTTTGCCGATCACCGCGTTACGGGTGACGCCGCCAAGTTCCTTGGCGATCTGGCTTGCGGATTGGCCTTCGCCCCACATTTTAGTGAGTGTTGCCACACGATCATCGGTCCAGGCCATCTGTTTTCCTTAACTGAAAATGGCCGTGAGGAAGGCGGGTTGCCCTTATCCTACGACCATATATGGAATTCTGTTGGGCGCATTTTATACGCCGATCCCGCAGGATACAAGCACCAGTGACGCTATGGTGTCTCTTTTACATTTGTGAGCCTCTCGAGACGCAGGCGGTGGCGTTCATCCGTTAGGCGCCAGACCGACCCGAATGTGGCCAATAATACGCCCAGTCCGGTGGCGCCGCCGATCAGAAACATCACCAGCAGCTGATATTTTACCGCTTCTGTCGGGTCGACGCCGGACAGGATTTGACCGGTCATCATACCCGGTAATGAAACAATGCCGGTGGCGGCCATCGAGTTTATGATCGGCATGAACCCCGCCCTGAGCGCGCGGCGTAGAACTGGGCGCAGAGCAAACCAGCGATCGGCACCCAGCAACAGTTGTGCCTCGATTGCGACCCGTTCACGGCGCACCGAGGTGTGCAAATTGTCCAGCGCCAGCGACACCCCCGTCATGGTGTTGCCCAGCACCATGCCCAACAACGGCAGCGCAAAACGTGGGGTCCACCAGGGATCAGCGCTGATCATGCTGGTCAAGGCAATCAGGGTGATGCCGGCCCCCGCAAAGGCCATCGCACCAGTGCCAAGCCCGAACCCCCACACCCCGCGCAGCCGGTGTTCCTGCCGTGCCCAGATTTCGCGGCCTGCAAACAGCACCATGAAGGTGGCGACCAACAGGGTGAGCCAAGGGGACAGGATGGAAAACAGGCTTTTGAGCAACAGCCCCACCAACACCAGTTGCACCACCATGCGAATGGCCGCCACCGCCAGTTTGCGCTCCAACCCGAGATGAAGCCAGATCGACAACACCCCGTTTATCACAAGAAAGATCGACGCCAGCAGCAGGTCGGAATAGGTCAGGCTGATGTAACCGCTCATGCTGCCACCTCGTGCAAGGTCCCGTTCTCAAGATGCAGAATCCGGTCTGCCAAGCGTTTGGCCTGCGCTGCGTCATGGGTCACAATCAGGATCGAGGTGCCATTGGCCAGTTGTTGTTTCAGCAGGGATTCGATTTGCAAGGTGGTGTCATGGTCCAGCGCGGCTGTGGGCTCGTCCAGCAGCAACACCTTGGGGTCTGTCTCAAGGCAGCGCAACAAGGCAAGACGGTGTTTCTCTCCGGTTGAGAGCCGCGCCACCTCCCATGCCATTGCATCCTTTGGCAATCCAACAGTCGGCAGTTTTTCAGGCATCCTGTCAGGGTGTTGAAAATGCGTGGCTACGCGCTCTTGCCACCAACCGCTTTCGGCAGGCAACATGGCAACGTGTTTGCGCCACTGGGGGGCAGCCGTTTTTGAACGCTCCAAATCAGCGGTCTGCACCGACCCGTCATTCGGGTCCAGATCGGCGATGGCCCGCAGCAGCACCGATTTACCGGTGCCCGATGGTCCCGTGATCGCAACACACTCACCGTCGTTTATGGTAAAGTTGACAGGGCCGATCATCAGGCGGGACAGATTAGTGACTTGCAGCATGAGGTGTCCTTGGGTGATGTTGCCTCACTAAACGCCCAAATTGCGGCTGGCGCAACCGTGCCTCGCGCCAAGCTAGAAGAACCGCACCTGTGATGATGATCAAAGCCCCAAGGATACTGATACTGTCAGGTATGGCTTTGAAAATAAAGTAATCATACAAAGCGACGAATATCAGGGTGGCATATGAAAACGGTACCACAAAACTGGAGTCAGCACGGCGCATAGCCTGAACAAAGCAACTTTGCGCCAAGGCCATCATCACACCCAGCCCCGCAAGTGCGGCCCATTGCGCAGGTGTTGGTGCGGCCCAGACAAACAGCACAGCCACGGTGGCAATGCTCAGGCCGATGGCGTTGTTGACCAGCAGGATTTGCAGCGGCTTTTCGCGCCCTGCCAACAGTTTGATCAAGGTGATTTCGAGCCCCATAATGACCGCAGCCGTCAGGGCCAGCAGGGCGGCGGGTTGATAACTGGCGGGTGTCGGGCGAAGCAAAACCAGTGCCCCGATCAGCGCCAAACCTGCCGCCGCCCAACGTATCGGCCCAACCCGTTCGCCCAGCAACGGGACCGCCAGCATCATCGCAAACACCGGATTAAGAAAGCTGATAGCAGTGGCATCGGACAGCGGGATATAGGCAATTGCCGCGAACATCAGCGACACACCCGCCCAACCGCAACTGGTGCGCGCAATGTGCAGGCCAATGTTGACCTGCTGAAATTTGGGTCGCAAAATGGCGGCAACGGCCAGCAGCGCAATAAAGGCAAACAAAAATCGTCCGTGGCTGATTTGCAGCGGGTGAAGGGCCGGCCCCAAAGTGTCGTGGCTAAGCGTCTTGGCCAGCAAGCTGGTTCCGGCAATCAGCGCTGACGCGGTCAGGATAAAGCCGACGGCAGTGAGGCGTTCTTGGGTTTGGGTGTCTTGCATCAGCAATCTGTAGCGCCGGTTTCCAAGTTTTAAAAGCACAAAATCGGGTTTGTGATTTGGGGGCGCAGCGCGAGGGGCCATAGATGTTTTCGTGGACATGGAATGGCTGATTTTAACACCAAAATTCTCCTCAAAAAACCTACTATCTATCTGATAAATATCAAGATAATAGAGTCGCTAACAGTTCCACTATTCCGGAATAGTGGAACTGTTTTCAACCTGTGTTTCGCAGCGGTTTGACAACGCCCGACATTTTGCCTAAACCGCAACGTCATGAACACGCAGCATCATATCACAACCCTCCGACGCCGACGCACCCGCGCCTGACGTCCCGCCGCCTGTTCGCCCGCGCGTTTTTCGCGCAATCTTTCCTGAAATATTGACATGCGCCAATCCATGCGGCACCCCGTATGGTAATCATAGGCTTCATCAAAAGGACCACCGCAATGATACCCTCAGTTCTGCCGACCTATTCCCGTGCACCGCTATCTTTCGTCAAAGGCGAAGGTAGCTGGCTGATCGAGGCAGACGGGCGCCGATTTCTGGATTTTGGCGCGGGGATTGCTGTGAACGTGCTGGGGCACGCGAACCCAGCGCTGACGGCGGCGTTAACGCAGCAGGCGGGGCAGCTTTGGCACACCTCGAACCTATATGAAATCCCGCAGCAAAAGGCGCTGGCCGACAAGCTGGTTGAAGCCACCTTTGCCGACACTGCGTTTTTCACCAACTCCGGCACCGAGGCTTGTGAGTTGGCGATCAAAATGACCCGCAAATACTGGTTTGACAAAGGCCAGCCCGAGCGGGTGAAAATCATCGCTTTTGAGGGGTCATTCCATGGCCGTTCTGCAGCAGGGATTGCCGCCGCAGGGTCAGAGAAAATGATCCATGGGTTCGGGCCGCTGCTGCCCGGGTTTGTGCATCTGCCGTTTGGCGATCACGATGCATTGGCGGCTGAAATGGACGATACTGTTGCCGCGGTGATCGTTGAGCCTGTTCAGGGTGAAGGCGGCATTCGCCCGTTGCCGGATGCTTGCCTGAAAGGTCTGCGTGATGCCTGTGACGAAGTAGGTGCTTTGATGATTCTGGATGAAATCCAGTGTGGTATGGGGCGGACCGGCAAACTGTTTGCCCATGAATGGGCTGGTGTTAGCCCCGACATCATGCTGGTTGCCAAAGGCATCGGCGGGGGGTTTCCGTTGGGTGCCTTACTGGCCACTGAAAACGCAGCATCCGGCATGACCGCTGGCACGCATGGCTCGACCTATGGCGGCAACCCGCTGGCCTGTGCCGTGGGCAATGCGGTGATGGACATCGTCGCAACGGATGATTTTCTGGCAGACGTGAACCGCAAGGCAGGGGGCTTGCGCCAAAAGCTGGAAGGGTTGGTTGCCGCCCATCCCGATGTGTTTGAAGAGGTGCGCGGATCAGGCCTGATGCTGGGCTTGAAATGCAAAGCCCTTAATATGGACGTGATCAATGCGGGCTATGCCAGCGAAATATTAATCGTGCCTGCCGCCGATAATGTGGTGCGCCTACTGCCACCGCTGAATATTTCCGATGCCGACATCAGCGAGGGTATATCACGCCTCGATACGGCAGCGACTGCAGTTTCCAAAGGACTAAACACATGAACCATTTTCTGGACATCCACACCACGGACGCCGCCGCCCTGCGCGGCATGATTGATCAGGCGCAGGCGATGAAAGACGCGCGCAAAGGTCTGCCCAAAGGCACACCTGATGCGGAACAACCTTTGGCCAATCACATGGTCGCGCTGATCTTTGAAAAACCCTCGACCCGAACACGGGTATCCTTTGATGTGGGTGTGCGCCAGATGGGCGGGCAGACGCTGGTTTTGTCGGGCAATGACATGCAATTGGGCCATGGTGAAAGCATTGCCGATACGGCGCGGGTTCTGAGCCGCTATGTCGACATGATCATGATCCGAACGTTCGAGGAAAGTATTCTGCACGAACTGGCCGAATACGCCGATGTGCCGGTGATCAACGGGCTGACCAATACCAGCCACCCCTGTCAGGTGATGGCCGACGTGATGACGTTCGAGGAACATAACGGGCCGATCAAGGGTAAAAAAGTGGTGTGGACGGGGGACGGTAACAACACCTGCGCATCCTTGCTGCATGCGGCAGGGCAGTTTGGTTTTGACTTTACCTTTGCTGGCCCCGAGGCACTGGATCCTGATCCTGAATTGATCGCCTTTGCCCGCTCCAAAGGGGTGACGGTTCGCATTGAACGTGATGCCGAGGCGGCGGTGCAGGGCGCTGATCTGGTGATCGCCGACACATGGGTTTCAATGCACGACAGCCAATCCACCCGCCAGCGTCGGCACAATCAATTGAAGGCCTATCAGGTCAATGATCACCTGATGGCGCAGGCCAAACCGGACGCTTTGTTCATGCACTGTTTGCCCGCACACCGCGAGGAAGAAGTCACCTCAAGCGTGATGGACGGTGCGCAATCGGTGATCTTTGATGAGGCGGAAAACCGGCTGCACGCGCAAAAAGCCGTGATGCGCTGGTGTCTGGGGGTTTAGGGCTGCGTAGGTTAGGGCAGCAAATTTACCGGCGACGGAACTTCGATTCTAAAGCAGACAAATTCCATCGAAACACCAAAGCCACGAATAAATTTCACCCTAATATAGGGAGGGAGCGGGGTCTTGCCATCGGCAAAATACCCCCTGTGTTCAAAGTTAAATTCAATGTCGTAAATTTCGTTGGCGTGATTGAAATGTACAATAGAAATCTGGTCGCAATCATGGAAAGTCAAAGTGACAACGCGCGATTTTCCGGTCGCTACAAGCTCTAGCTTTGTCTTAATGACTGGACCTATCCAACTGTCATCATCGGGTCGCATATCCCCTTTGTCGAGCACTATTTCCATGACTTCTGCATCATGGAAGTTGGGCCACTCTCCCTTTTCCGTTAGAATTTCGGAACTGTTCTCAACGTGGAATACAGGGTTAAAGTCCATTAGTTACCTCAAGAATTTAACAGGGCGAATTTCTTGGATAGAGGGCATGTAGCAACGGTTTATGTCAATGCATGATGGGGTTATTTCCCCCTTGGCTTTGCCCTTAACGTCGGGTCTGCCTTGGTCGGGTCTTCGGGCCACGGGTGCCTTGGATACCGCGCCCGCATGTCTTTGCGCACATCCGCATAAGAGGACGCCCAGAAACCGGGGATGTCCATTGTGGTTTGCACGGGGCGACGGGCCGGTGACAGCAGGGTGACGCGCAGGGGGGTGTGACCCACGTGGGGGTGACGGGTGACGCCGAACATTTCCTGTAGGCGCAGGATGATTTCGGGGGCTTCACCGCTGTAATCAATCGGGGTTTTATTGCCAAGTGGCGTGATGAAATGGGCAGGCGCTTGGCTGTCCAGTTGTTGTTGCTGCTCCCAGTTTAGTGATTGGCGCAGCGGTTCAAGCAGGTTCAGACCTTTCAGGTCACCGGCGGTTTTGAGGCCGGTCAGGTGTGGCAATAACCATTCCCCAACCCGCGCCATCAATGCGTCATCCGTGAAATCCGGCATCCCGTCAATCAGCAAAACCCGCGCCTGAAAACGCCGTGCCGCATCAGACCACGGCAGCCCCAGTTCGCGCACCCCGTCCAGCATGGCAAGGGCCACGGTATCAACGGGCACATCGCGCCATATCCGGTCCGCCAGCACCAACGCGCCGTAACATTCCTGTTGTCGCGCCGATACACGTCGCTCGCGTTTTGACCATTCGCAGTGGTCGCGCCATGTGATCCGGTCGTCAAATAACGCCCGCACTCCGGCCTCGGAGATTTCCACCGCTTGCCTGATGCGGGCCTCTCTGATTTCGCCGTCCAGATCGGTGGCCACGATCAGCCTTGCTGCCGCCATCGGGTCATCGTCGCGCATCACAGCGCCTTTTCCACCCGACAAAACCCAGCGCGGCGCATCCCCTTTGCGGCGCAAACCAATGCGGTCGGGGTAGGCGAGCGCGGCCATTTCGCCAAGCGTAAGCGCCGGTTTATTACGGCCTTTCCCCAAGCGCTTGGCGTCAGCGCGGATGCGGTGCACTACGCCAGCGTTCACCATGTAGGACCGCTCGGATGCAAAGCGTTTGGGATTGGCAATCGCCTCCATACGCAAGGACAGATCAACGGGCGCACCACGCAGCGGGTCACGTTCGGCCAGCAAGGCGGCAAAGGTCGCGGCCTGTGGTCCGGCGATGGCCAGCATATGTGCAAGGCGCGGGTGCAGGGGCAGGGTGGCCAAGGTGCGGCCATGCGCAGTAATGCGCCCCGCCGCATCCAGCGCACCCAGTTGTTTTAGCAACGTAACCGCCTCGCCATATGCCCCGGGTGATGGCGGGGTCAGCAGGGCCAGATCGCCCGTGTTGACCGTGCCCCACAACGCCAGTTCCAGCACCAGCCCTGTCAGATCGGCGGCCTCGATTTCGGCGGGTGGGAACGGGGCCATGCCGCCCTCTTCGCCCTTGGTCCACATCCGGTAACAGGTGCCTGCGGCCACCCGCCCCGCACGGCCCCTACGCTGGGTTGCCTCGGCTTTGGTGGCGCGTTCGGTGATCAGTCGCGACATGCCCGAGGCCGGGTCAAACCGCGCACGGCGGGCCTGACCGCAATCGACCACCACACGCACCCCATCGATGGTCAGCGAGGTTTCGGCGATAGAAGTGGCCAACACGATTTTACGCCCCTGTTTGGAGGGGGCAATCGCGGCGCGTTGGGCGTGAAAGTCCATCGCGCCAAACAACATATGAACGTGGCAATCGGTGGGCAGCGCGTTCAACATGCCTGCCACGCGGCGGATTTCACCCTCGCCGGGCAGGAACACCAGAACGCCGCCTGTCGTCTCATTAACGGCCTGAATGACCAGCGTAGCGGCGGCGTTATTGAACCGTTTGCCTTTGGTCAACGGCCGGCCCAGCCAGCGGGTTTCCACCGGATAGTTACGTCCTTCTGAGGTGATGACAGGGGCATTGTCCAACATCAAAGCTACAGGTTCGGCATCCAGCGTGGCGGACATCACCACCAACAGCAAATCCTCGCGCAACGCCCCGCGCACCTCCCATGTCAGGGCAAGGCCAAGATCGGCATTCAGGGAGCGTTCGTGGAATTCATCGAAGATCACAGCACCAATGCCATCCAGTGAGGGATCAGATTGCAACATGCGGGTCAGGATGCCCTCGGTCACAACCTCGATGCGTGTTGCCTTTGATACCTTGGCTTCGCCGCGAATACGGTAACCGACTGTTTCGCCCACATCTTCGCCCAAGGTTTGCGCCATCCGTTCGGCGGCGGCACGGGCAGCAAGGCGGCGTGGCTCCAACATCAGGATGCGGCCTTTGCCCAGCCCCGCCTCCAACATCGCCAAGGGCACCCGCGTGGTTTTGCCAGCTCCAGGGGGCGCTTGCAGCACAGCGCGGCCATGGGTCCGCAGGGCGGTGATCAGCGCCGGAAGGGCATCGTCAATGGGGAGGCGGTCTTTCATGCTGGCTTTATCGGGGATGGCGGCGGGGAAAGCCATATTAAACGTGTTTTCGGTTGTGCAAATGGGGGCAAGGTAAACTGATCGAAAGTCGTTACAGGATTGTTTCGAGAGTTATTTTGGTGGCGTATTTAACCCAGTTTACAATGCGTCGGAGGCTGATTTCTAAACCGTGCCCACCAGTTGCACTTCAGCCCCGCTCCCATGCACATGGCTGCCGTGCGTATCACCCACCTTTGGCAACACCGCAGGCAACGCCAGTGCAATCGCCAATAACACCACCAACCCGATCATTTTCAATGTGTTCAAATTCGCCATCGCGTGTGTTCCTTCTTTCTTTGCTGTGTGCATTGGCATTAGGATGCAGCGGAACCAGCGGGCTAACCTATATCAGCCCTCTGTTATCAGATAGCGACCAGCGAAAAGGACAGCGGAACCCGATGGATATTTCAGACCTTGCCAATCGTGTGATTGCGGGCGAGCGCCGCGCCTTGGCCCGTGCCATTACCCTGATCGAAAGCGGGCGCGCGGATCATCGAGAACAGGCCTCAGCCCTGTTGGATGTGGTCAAGGGCGCTGGTCGCCAAGCCTTGCGGATTGGCATGTCCGGAACGCCGGGGGTGGGAAAATCCACCTTTATCGAGGCCTTTGGCATGATGCTGACAGGGCAGGGGTTGCGGGTTGCGGTGTTGGCGGTTGACCCCTCATCGACGCGTTCTGGCGGATCAATTTTAGGCGATAAAACCCGCATGGAAATGCTGTCACGCGACCCGAATGCGTTCATCCGGCCCTCTCCAAGCCAAACAGCGCTGGGCGGCGTGGCGCGGCGCACCCGCGAGGCGGTGATGCTGTGCGAAGCGGCGGGGTATGACATCGTGTTGATCGAAACCGTTGGGGTTGGGCAATCCGAGACCATGGTGGCCGAAATGTCCGACCTGTTCGTGCTGTTGCTGGCGCCAGCGGGCGGCGATGAATTGCAGGGGGTAAAGCGCGGTATCATGGAAATTGCTGACCTGATTTTGGTCAATAAAGCCGATGGGGATTTGATGGCTGCTGCCACCCGCACCTGCGCCGATTATGCCGGTGCATTGCAGCTGTTGCGCAAGCGTTCGGGCGACCCCGAGGGGTTCCCAAAAGCGATGCTGGTCTCGGCGGTTACGGGGGATGGGCTAGATACAGCATGGAGTGAAATGCAGGCGCTGGTGGCATGGCGCAAAGAGGGCGGGTATTGGGATGATAATCGGGCACGGCAGTTACGCCACTGGTTCGAGGCGGAAGTCCGGCAGGGGTTGTTGGCGCAGCTGAATGAGGGCGCTATGCGGGATAAGATGGGCCGTTTAGGGGAGAAAGTGGCAAAGGGTGAGGTCTCGGTTGCAGTTGCTGCGCAGGAAGTGTTGGGATGAGCTTTCTTCGGTTACTCCGCAGGCTGCGCTATGGCCCAAATGGGCGAATGGCGACGCAACTCTCTTTGGTGCCATGGAATGACTTTATCGCTTCAATTATGATACACGAACTGTCAGAGATCGACGTAGAAAAGCGTCCGGCATTTCTGATTTTTTGGTATTGTGCCGAGGTAAACAATGGTGGCCATCTACAATATTTTCTTAACCGCGCTCAGGATCCATTTGAGGAGACGATAAAGGCAATCGAGGATTTGGGAGCCTTTGAAGCGGCGCAAAGATTGCGCCAAGCTGTATCAACTTGGCAGACACAAGAGTTGGCAGCCCCGAACACTACTGAGGATTATATCTCTCAGGCTTTGGAGGGTGCGTTTGAGGCGTACGACCGCGCGTTTTATGCAGACGGCCCACAACTGGACCGCATTTTAGAGAAGTCTTTTCAGAGCAGGTTTTGTAGACTTTATTCCCCCTCTTCCCAACCCACATAAAATCCGCTACGCTCCGCTCACAACATGACGGAGATATGCCGATGATCAATTTCAGGACCCCACTGCGAGCCTAGGCCGCCGGTCCTGTTGGGCTGGCCTCAGCCGCCCGATCATCCACATCTTATCCCAAAATTCACGAGCCCCTGTCATGTTCCGTTTCTTTGAAAACCTAGTCGACCCGTTTCAGCCGTTTGATGAGGTCACCCCGCCCAAATCCTTGTGGCCCTATTTGCGCAGCCAATACGGCCCGTTCAAAAAGCTGATGGTCTGGATGGCGCTGACCGGTGTGTTGGTGGCGATGGTTGAAACCGGTCTAATTTTCTATTCTGGACGGGTGATCGACCTGATGAATGCCAGCGCACCCAGCGTGTTCTGGTCGGCACACGGATATGAACTGTTGCTTGCAGCCTTGTTCATCCTGTTTTTGCGCCCCATTGCGATTGCCCTGAATAAACTGTTTTTAGAACAGGCGTTTGCCGGCAATATGCAGACCCAAGTGATGTGGCGGGCGCATAAACACCTGTTGGGGCAATCCTCGACATTCTTCCAGAACGATTTTGCGGGCCGGTTGGCGAACCGTGTGATGCAATTGCGCGTGGCGGTCGAGGATGTGACCTATATGTTCTTTGAGGGCATCTGGTATGCGCTGACCTATGTGATTAGTGCGATTTTGATCCTGTCGCAGATGGATGTGCGGCTGGGTCTGCCGCTGGCGTTGTGGGTTATTGTCTACATCGCCTATGTGCGGGTGATATCGCGTCAGGTGGCCGTGGCCGGTGAAAAACTGTCGGACAGCCGCTCGCTGGTGACGGGGCGGATTGTTGACAGCTATTCCAATATCGAAAGCGTCAAACTGTTTGCCCACGGCGGCAGCGAAGAAAACTATGCCCGCCGCGCCATGCGCCGGTTCCAGCTGCGGTTTTTCCAGTTTGTGCGGTTGATGACAAAGATGTCCTTTGGCCTGAACCTGTTGAATGGCCTGTTGATTGTCGGGGTTCTGGGCATGGCGGTCTGGCTGTGGTCAATCGGCGAGTTATCGATTGGCGAGGTTGCGGCGGCGTCGGCCCTGACCATCCGCCTGAACGGGATGAGCGGCTGGATCATGTGGCTGGCGATCCGGATATTCGAGCAGATCGGGGTGATCCGCGAGGGTTTACGCTCGGTCGCTGTGGCCCATTCAGTGGTGGATGTGGTGGATGCGCCTGCAATGGCTATCACTAGGGGGAAGATCGAGTTTCGGGATGTTTCGCACCATTATGGCCGCGATAGTGGTGGGCTGGATCATGTGTCGATCACCATTGCATCGGGACAAAAGGTGGGGTTGATCGGGCGCTCGGGTGCGGGGAAATCCAGCCTTGTGAACCTGCTGTTGCGGTTTCGGGATGTTGAACAGGGGGATATCCTGATCGATGGGCAGAATGTGGGCAGGGTGACGCAGGACAGTCTGCGCGGCTCTATCGGGATGGTGACGCAGGATTCGTCCCTGTTGCACCGATCGGTGCGCGACAACATCCTGTATGGCCGCCCCGATGCGAGTGAGGCGCAGATGATCGCTGCCGCCAAACGGGCCGAGGCGGATGAATTTATTGCTGATCTGTCGGATTTGCAGGGCCGCACCGGATACAACGCTCAGGTCGGCGAGCGCGGGGTGAAGCTGTCGGGTGGCCAGCGCCAACGCATTGCCATCGCCCGCGTGATCCTGAAAAACGCGCCTATTCTGGTGCTGGACGAGGCCACATCGGCGTTGGATAGCGAGGTCGAGGCGGCGATCCAGCAGACCCTATACGGGGTGATGCAGGGCAAAACGGTGATCGCGATTGCGCACCGGCTGTCGACCATTGCGCAAATGGACCGGATCATTGTGCTGGATCAGGGCCACGTGGCCGAGGACGGCACGCATGCGGAACTACTGGCATTGGGCGGCATTTATGCGGGCCTATGGCTGCGCCAATCGGGCGGGTTTTTGGGGTTGGACATATAATTGGTTTATCGGGTGCATATCCGGCCTGAACCTCTTGACGCCCCTGCGCATACGGCCTACACCCCGCAAACGGAATTAAGGGCGCTGAATGTGAGTCGGTGCCCTATTGTATTATCGAGCCACCCGCGACCATCGCAGGGCAGGCGCTGAGACAAGGAAGACTAAAATGGCACGTCGCTGCGAATTGACTGGAATAGGCCCGATGTCTGGCAACAATGTCAGCCACGCCAAAAATAGAACCCGCCGCCGGTTTCTGCCCAACCTGAATGATGTCACGCTGATATCCGACGTTCTGGGCCGTTCCTTCAAACTGCGGATTTCCGCGGCTGCCCTGCGCACCGTTGATCACCGTGGTGGACTGGACGCGTTCATGGCAAAGTCCAAGGATGCGGAACTGTCGGTGAAAGCGCTGAAGATCAAGAAAGACATCGCCGAGGCGCTGACTGCGGTTACTGCGGCCTAAGACCTATACGGTTTTGATGGATTAAAAGGCCCCGCCGGTTTGGCGGGGCTTTTTGTTTGGAAATAGCGAGCTATGGCTCTGGCGTATCTATTGGTCGGCTCATCATTTCCAGTCCGGGGCCGATGATACTGAAGATGCGCCGCACAATGTCTTCGTCTTCTACCCCATCTATAGATCGAAACGAAAAATCCATGTATTCGTCATAGAATTGCGCGGCAACACCGCATGTTTTTTATTCTGGTGGATGGGTAAGCCTATTTTCACTGCAATTCAAAACAACAGGCTGGCCCAGAAATTCCAGATTGGTAACAGGTGCGAATTCTTGTGCATTTTTCATGTTTAGCCACCTCATTTCTAAGGATATTCTGGTTATTTCCAGGCCAAGAAGGTAATCAAGGTTTCTGTTTTCAAAGTTCCTGGTGTCGATCTGGCGATACTCTTCTGTAAAACTCGCGATAAATTTTATCCCCGTCAACACCACGGGTTTGCTGAAGTTTCGGGTCAGACTGCAACCAAAAGTATCAAATTCTGTATTAGGGCTTGTTGAGATTCACCGTGAATTAATGATTGCTGCCGACATATAGA
>CAYYOF010000016.1:0-48483 GCA_964473185.1 uncultured Marinosulfonomonas sp.
ATGCCATCGGCATTAACCACGGTTTCATGACCACCATTCACAGCTACACCGGCGATCAACCGACGCTCGACACCATGCACGGCGACCTTTATCGCGGCCGCGCCGCGGCTGTCAGCATGATCCCGACCTCGACGGGTGCTGCCAAAGCTGTCGGCCTTGTGCTGCCTGAAATGGCGGGCAAACTGGACGGTGTTGCGATCCGTGTGCCGACCCCGAATGTTTCGGTTGTGGACCTAACGTTTGAAGCATCGCGCGACACCACCGTTGAAGAAGTCAACGCCGCGATCAAAGCCGCCGCTGATGGCCACCTGAAGGGTGTTCTGGGCTATACCGAAGTGCCCAATGTCAGCATCGACTTCAACCATGATCCGCATTCGTCGATCTTCCACATGGACCAGACCAAAGTGGTTTCCGGCAATATGGTCCGCATTCTAACGTGGTATGATAACGAGTGGGGTTTCAGCAACCGGATGGCCGACACCGCCGTCGCTATGGGAGCCTTGATCTAATGGGCATCCCTGCGATCACGGATATGGATGTGAAGGGCAAGCGTCTGGTGGTGCGTGCCGATCTGAACGTGCCGTTTCATGATGATGGCACGGTTTCGGACGCCACCCGTATCACGCGTTTTGCCGAAGGCATGCGCCCCCTGCTGGCCGCTGGTGCATCGCTTGTCATCCTGACCCATCTGGGCCGCCCCAAAGGGCAGCGCAATCCAGACCTTACGACCAAGTCGATCCAGTCAACATTGTCGGAAGCTTTGGGCGTGGACGTGGCGTTCAGCGACACTTGCGTTGGCACCGAGGCAGAAGCCGCCGCAGCCGCATTAAACGTTGGCGAAGCGTTGCTGTGTGAAAACTTGCGGTTCGAGCCGGGTGAAGAAGCCAATGATCCCGCTTTGTCCGCACAATTCGCCCGCCTTGGCGACATTTACGTGAACGACGCGTTTTCCTGCGCCCACCGTGCGCATGCCTCGACCGAAGCGATTGCAAGCCAAATGATCGCAACCGCTGGCCCCTTAATGTTGGGCGAAGTCAACGCTTTGACCAAAGCGTTAGAGGCCCCCAAACGCCCATCCGTGGCGATTGTCGGGGGCGCTAAAGTGTCCTCCAAAATCTCGGTGCTGAAAAACCTCGTTGGTAAACTCGATGCGGTGATCATCGGTGGCGGCATGGCCAACACCTTCCTGTTCGCCGATGGTGCACCGATGGGCAAATCGCTGCACGAAGCCGATCAGGTCGACACCGTCAAGGAAATTCGCGCCTTGGCCAAAAAATCCGGCTGTAAACTGCTGCTGCCCATCGACGTGGTGATTGCGCGTGAATTCAAGGCCAACGCGAGGAAGCAGATCGTCGCCAATGACGCCTGCCCCGAGGACGCGATGATATTGGACGCAGGCCCCGAAGCCCTGCGCGATTTCGAGGCCGAACTGGCCAGTGCCCAGACCATCTTGTGGAACGGGCCACTTGGCGCCTTTGAAATTCCACCGTTTGACCATTCAACCAAAATGCTGGCCCGTGCGGCGGCTGAAATGACCCGCGCAGGTCTGGCCGTTTCTGTGGCTGGCGGCGGCGATACAGTGGCCGCGCTGAATGTGGCCAACGCCGCTGATGACTTCACCTATGTCTCCACCGCCGGTGGGGCCTTTCTGGAATGGCTCGAGGGCAAAGAACTGCCCGGCCTAGCCGCACTATCGCGTGCAAAAGCAGCTTAATCTCAAGGACTTAACAACATGGCACTTATCACACTACGTCAACTGCTGGACCACGCCGCCGAAAATGACTACGGCGTGCCTGCGTTCAACATCAACAACATGGAACAAGGTCTGGCGATCATGCGCGCGGCTGACGAATGCAACGCGCCGGTGATCATGCAAGCCTCGCGCGGTGCGCGGTCATACGCTGGTGACATCATGCTGCGCCATATGATTCAGGCGCTGGCTGAAATGTATCCGCATATTCCGCTGTGTATGCATCAGGACCACGGCAATAACGAGGCCACTTGTTCCTCGGCCATCCGCCACGGCTTCACCTCGGTGATGATGGACGGATCATTGCTGGCCGACATGAAAACCCCCGCCGATTTTGACTATAACGTCGACATCACCGAGCGCGTGTCGCGCATGGCGCATTGGGTTGGCGCATCGGTTGAAGGCGAGTTGGGCGTGCTGGGTTCGCTGGAAACCGGCGAGGCGGCCGAAGAAGACGGATCAGGCGCGGTTGGAAAACTGTCAATGGAACAACTACTGACCGACCCCGATGAAGCCGTTGAGTTCGTCAAGAAAACCAAAGTGGACGCGCTGGCCATCGCTTGTGGCACATCCCACGGCGCTTACAAGTTTTCCAGCAAACCCACAGGCGAGACATTGGCTATGAGCCAGATTGCAGCGATCCATGCCAAACTGCCAAGCACTCACCTTGTAATGCACGGCTCATCATCAGTTCCGCAATACCTGCAAGACCTGATAAACAAATACGGTGGCGAGATGCCACAAACATACGGTGTTCCGGTTGAAGAGATCGAAAAGGGCATCAAAATGGGGGTGCGCAAGGTAAATATCGACACCGATAACCGCATGGCTCTGACCGGACAGTTCCGCAAAGTGGCAGCCGAGAACCCGACCGAGTTCGATCCGCGTAAATTCATGATCCCTGCGATGGCAGAAATGCAAAAACTGGTCAAAGACCGGTTCGAGCGCTTCGGCACCGCAGGCAATGCCGCCAAAATGACCGTCATCCCGATGGATGACATGGCCAAGCGTTATGCCGACGGATCACTTGACCCGAAAATCGCCTAAACGTAAAAGCGGGGGGCACCGATTTCTTTCAAAGAAATCAAACCGGAATTTTTTAAAAATTCCGCCCCCGCGCAGACCGCAAACAAACAGGAATTCAGCCATGTCATTTGACCGCAACATCAAAATCGCCCCCTCCATCCTGTCGGCTGATTTCGCCAACTTCGGCCAAGAAATTCGCGCCATCGAGGACCAAGGCTGTGACTGGGTCCATGTCGATGTAATGGACGGCCATTTCGTGCCAAACCTGACCTTTGGCCCACCCCTACTGGCTGCCATCCGCCCACACATCAAAACCGTGATGGATGTGCATTTGATGGTCTCGCCAGTAGACCAGTATATCGAAGCCTATGCTGCCGCCGGTTCCGACGTGATTACCGCCCATATCGAGGCAGGCAATCACACCCACCGCACCCTGCAAGCCATCCGCAATACAGGCGCCAAGGCCGGTCTTGCGCTAAATCCGGGCACAGGGCTGGATGATGTCGAATATCTGATTGATCTGGTCGATCTGTTTTGTGTGATGACGGTAAACCCCGGTTTTGGCGGTCAAAAATTCATCCACAGCCAAATCGACAAGGTTAAAAAATTGCGCGCTATGATCGGAGATCGCCCGATCCACATAGAGATTGACGGCGGCATCACCACCGAAACCGCACCGCTTATGGCGGCTGCTGGTGCCGATGTGCTGGTCGCCGGTTCCGCCGTGTTCAACGGTGGATCGGTTGATAACTCCGAGGTTTACGGCAAAAACATCCGCGCCATCCGCGACGCGGCCTCTGCTGCGCAATAGCGACGACCGGAAGGTCCGCGCGAACGAGCCTTCCAAAACTCGGCCTGTCAGATTAAACCTGACAGGCCGTTTTAGAGCGCTTCCAGTTAACCTTGGATCGGAATTTACCCCAATTGAAGGCGAATTCCGATGCTCTTTATATCAATGCAAACTGGAAACACTTTAACAAACTGGAGAACCACCATGGCTGTCACCCCACCCGTCTGCGATTTCAACTGGCAAGCGCCCAATTTCAGCCTGCCCGCCACCGATGGCAAAACCTATTCGCTGAATGATCTAAAGGGCGAGAACGGCACGCTGGTGATGTTCATCTGCAACCACTGCCCCTATGTGATTTCCATTCTGGATAAACTGGTGCGGGATGCGCGTGACTTGCAAAAACTGGGCATCAGCGTGATTGCAATCAATGCCAATGACGCCGATGAATACCCCGATGACAGTTTCGAGAACATGCAAAAACAGGTCTTCCCGTTCCCGTATCTGCACGACGAAAGCCAAGCCGTGGCCCGCGCTTACGGGGCCGCCTGCACACCGGATTTCTTTGGCTTTAACGCCGATATGGGTCTGCAATACCGTGGCCGTCTGGATTCATCCGGCCGTAACGCCAGTGCAAATGATTTGACCCGTGATTTGTATCTGGCAATGAAACAGGTCGCCGAAACCGGCGCTGGACCAGCAGATCAAATCCCCTCAGTGGGCTGCTCAATCAAATGGAAAACCGCATGATACCTATCGTTTTTGATCTCGACGGCACTCTGATCCACAGCGCCCCCGACCTGCACGCGGCCTGCGTAAAAATGCTGGCCGATGCCGGTGCCCCGACGCCCGATCTGGCAACCGTCACCAGCTATATCGGCAATGGCGTGCCTAAACTGGTGGAGCGCGCAATCGCAAACGCGGGCCTGCCGCCCGAAGATCACGCCCAATGCGTTAAGGTCTTCATGTCCTATTATGACGCTGATCCGGCCACACTGACCGTGCTTTACCCTAACTTGCTGACGCTTCTTAAGGCGCTCAAGGCCAAGGGCCACAAAATGGCTGTCTGCACCAATAAACCGGAAGCGCCGGCCCGCGTGATCCTGAAACTTCTGGATATCGAGGATTTCTTTGAGGTGGTTGTCGGCGGCGATACCATGCCCACCCATAAACCCGATCCCGCACCTTTGCATGAATGCCTCAGACTGATGGGGGTAGAAACCTGCCTTTATGTCGGCGACAGCGAGGTCGATGCCGAAACCGCGGATCGTGCCAAAATGCCGATGGCACTGTTCACCGACGGCTATCGCAAGGTTCCTGTGGCCGATCTGCCCCACGATTTCGCCTTTGACGACTTCGCACGGCTTGGCCCCTATATCGAAGCCCTCACTTCATGACCCATCCGCCATTTGCACATAAAATGAATCAGAATTCACCCCAAGAGTGGGCGAATTCGGATGCCTGATTTAGTGAATAATGTGCAAACCGCGGTAAAAGCCTTGATTTTCGACGTCGACGGCACCTTGGCCGAAACCGAAGAAGCCCACCGTGCGGCGTTCAATTCCACATTCAAGGCGTGGGGGCTAGACTGGAACTGGTCGGTAGATGACTACCGCACCCTGCTGAAAACCACCGGCGGCAAGGAACGTATGCACGCGCATCAAGGAACTTTGCCCACAGGCGAGCGCCGCCTGACCGATGACGAGATCGCCAAACTGCACGTCGAAAAAACCGCCGCTTACGGGACGATCCTTGCTTCGGGACAACTGGTATTGCGCGAAGGTGTTGCCGACTTAATCACAGCGGCGCGTGCGCGGGGCCTAAAGGTCGCCGTCGCCACCACCACCAACACCCCGAACGTCGAAGCGCTGTGCCAATGCTGTTGGGGCAAACCCGCGTTAGAGGTGTTTGATCATGTGGCCGCCGGTGACATGGTGAAACAGAAAAAACCCGCCCCCGACGTGTTCCTGCTGGCGCTTGGACAGCTGGGCCTACCCGCTGAAAATTGCATCGCATTCGAGGACAGCCGCAATGGTGTGCTTTCTGCTTTGGGTGCAGATCTGCCCGTGCTGGTCACCCCCTCGGCCTATACCGACACGGATGATTTCAGCGATGCGGACTGGGTGATCCCGACACTAGAGGCCAAAAATCTGCCTTCAGAATTGCTCTAACACCCCCACATTTCCGTTCCCCAAATATCCGCGCCGCAGGCACCACTTTTCCCTGCAGGGGCAAAGTGGTTGGGGCGACACGCGTAGCGTGGCGCAACCCCTCAGGTAAACTTGCGGAAAAACCGTGTGCGGTCAAAAATCTTCTCTAGCGCTTCCAGACGTGGACGGGTTTCGCCCCATGTTTTTTCCTGAACCTCGGCAAGCATTGTTTCCAGCAAAATCATCGGCGCCACCAGTGAATCCCACGCCGAGGGCGCAACAATCCGGCTCAGGAACGTGCGACTGGAAAACCGATCAACTGGCGAGCGCCACTGATCGGTGAATAGGATAATTTCTGCCCCTGCCTCATGCACCATCTCGGCCAGTTTCAATGTGGAATTTTCATAGCGCCGCACATCAAACACAACCACCACATCGCCCTTTTTGATATCCAGCAAATAATGCGGCCAAGCATTTGAAATAGACTGGATATGGGTCACATTCGGGCGGATCAGCTGCATATGCAGGAAAAAATAATCCGCAAGTGAACGGGTGACACGCCCGCCGACGATATAAATCGCACGCTCAGGGTCTGCCAGAATCGAACAACTCTGATCAAACTCTTCTGCATCAATTTGCGCCAGCGTTTGGCGGATATTGCTGCTGACCGCTTCGGCAAACCGGTTCAGGATATGACCTTCCGGCGCACGCTCGCTCCATTTATCGTGCTTGGCAATCGGGCTGGAAATCTTTGCGTCCAACTCCCGACGCAACGCCGCCTGGAATTCGGGAAACCCCTTATAGCCCAGCTTTTGCACCATCCGCGCAGCCGTTGGCGTTGAAACCTGTGCGGCCTTGGCAACCGTGGTGATCGTGCCCAGCCCCGACACCGGATAGTTCTCCAGTATCAAATCCGATAACTGCCGCTCGGCGCGGGTCAGGCTGTCAGACGATGATCGCAAACGTTCTGCAACTGTTTTGTTACTTGCCTTCAAAACATCCCCTTCCATGATAATTCTTATCTATTAACACTAACCCGTTTGTTTTCTTAAGAAACTATATTGACAGGCCGCACCATTATGAAGAATTCTCTTCATAAATCAATTCATAGCGACTCGGGGGGATATGGGCCGCAAAATCAATCTAGGAAATTCGGGGGATGTCCCCGCTGCTGTGGTGCTGAATGAAACCGGCACTGCATCTGTATTGTTGATCTGCGAGCATGCCTCAAACCACATCCCCGCGCATCATGATCATCTTGGTCTGTCTGCATCCGTCCGCGTCAGCCATATTGCATGGGACCCAGGTGCGATGGCCGTGGCGACCCAAATGAGCCGGATCATGGGCGCCCGCCTTGTGGCCAGCACCGTGTCGCGGCTGGTTTACGATTGCAACCGGCCACCAGAAGCCGCAGGCGCAATGCCTATACGCAGCGAGCAGTTCGACATTCCTGGCAATGTCGGGCTAACAAATGCGCAAAAAGCCGACCGCGTGACAACGGTGTACGAGCCGTTCCGCAGCTTGCTGGCCGAAACCATCACCACGTCGCCAACCCCACCGGTTCTGGTCACCATCCACAGTTTCACCCCTGTTTACATGGGCAAACCCCGCGCCGTCGAAATCGGCATTCTGCACGACAGCGACACACGGCTGGCCGACGCCATGCTGGACCTTGCGCCGACACACACAGAATTGAACACGCAGCGCAATGATCCCTATGGACCGGACGACGGCGTGACGCATACGCTGAAACTGCACGCTCTACCCAACGGATTGCTGAATGTGATGATCGAGGTGCGCAATGATCTGATTGCGGATGAGACCACGCAACTGGCGATGGCCGAAACACTGGCCAATCTGATCAACGATGCCCTAGCCGCCCTGGCCGACCAAACGGAGACCAAATGCCACGCATAGCCAGAACATATGTCCGCTGGGTGGATGCCTTTAACTACCGGCTGGGCCGGATCGTCATGTACGGCATCTTTATCATGGTCGGCATCCTGCTGTGGTCGTCGATTTCAAAAACCTTTTTCCTGCCCTCCCTGTGGACGCTGGAAGTCGCCCAATTCGCACTGGTCGCTTACTATATGCTGGGCGGGCCCTATTCGATCCAGATGGGATCAAACGTGCGAATGGATTTATTTTATCACGAATGGTCGGATCGTAAAAAAGCATGGGTAGATGCCTTTACCGTGTTGTTTTTGCTGTTTTATCTCGGCGTTCTTCTATACGGTGCACTGGACAGTGCAGCCTATTCACTGGGTCATTTCAGCGGCGAACCGATCTCGTTTTTTAAAGACCTGACCATCGGATTTCTAACCGGCGGACCAAGTGGCGCAAGCGAGGTCATGGGGTATGTTGAACGCAGCCCGACCGCATGGCGCCCCTATCTGTGGCCCGTTAAAATCACCATGTGCCTCGGGATTTTCCTGATGCTATTGCAAGCAATCTCCGAGTTGATCAAAGACATTGCGACCATCCGCGGAGAAGCCATCTGATGTCTTATGAAATGATCGCAATTTTCATGTTCGCATCAATGATGCTGATGCTGATGACGGGCCAGCGGGTGTTTGGTGCTATTGGCGCGGTTGCCGCTGTTGCCGCGCTGGCGCTATGGGGCACGGGCGGGTCGGACATCCCGTTTTCCAGTGCGATGAAGCTGATGAAGTGGTATCCGCTGCTGACCCTGCCGATGTTCATTTTCATGGGTTACATCCTGTCGGAATCCAAAATCGCCGAAGACCTCTATAAAATGTTTCACGTATGGATGGGGCCGGTTTCGGGCGGGCTGGCGATTGGCACCATCGGGTTGATGGTATTGGTGTCGGCGATGAACGGGCTATCGGTGGCGGGCATGGCGATCGGGGCAACGATCGCGCTACCGGAACTGCTGAGGCGCGGGTATGACAAACGCATGGTGACGGGGGTTATTCAGGCGGGGTCCAGTCTGGGCATCCTTGTCCCGCCCTCGGTCGTGCTGGTTCTATACGCAATGATCGCACGCCAACCTGTCGGGCAATTGTGGCTGGCGGGTGTGTTCCCCGGCCTGATGATGGCCACGATGTTCATCCTATATATTTATATCCGTTGCAAGATTAACCCGTCCCTTGGCCCGGTTCTGCCACCGGAAGAACGCAACGTGCCGATGGGCGAAAAGCTGCGTCTGCTGACAGCCGGCCTTCTGCCAATCGGCATTTTCATCACAATGATGGTGCCCTTTGTGAACGGCTGGACCTCGCTTGTCGAAAGCTCGGCCATTGGTGCGATGGCCGCCTTTATGGCCGCCGTGCTGAAGGGCCGGATGAACCGTCAGGTGTTCGAGGTTTCGGTGCGCCAAACGCTGGCGATTTCCTGTATGTTCATGTGGATCATTCTGGCCGCCATGGGTTTTGGCGCGGTGTTCGACGGGCTGGGGGCGGTCAAGGCGATATCCTATCTGTTCACCGACCGGTTGGGCCTGAACCCGTGGGTGATCCTGATCATGATGCAGCTGTCGTTTCTGGTCATGGGCACGTTCCTTGACGACACCGCCATGCTGGTCATCGTCGCCCCGCTATATGTGCCACTGGTCGGCGCACTTGGATTTGATTTGATCTGGTACGGGATACTTTATACCATCACGACCCAGATCGCCTATATGACGCCGCCGTTCGGCTATAACCTGTTTTTGATGCGGGCGATGGCCCCGCCGGAAATCACCATGCGCGATATTTACGGCTCTATTCTGCCGTTTGTTCTGGTGATGTTGCTGGCGCTGGGATTGATCATTGTGTTCCCGCAGATCGCGCTGTGGCTACCCGAATATGTTTACGACAAATAACGAGAACCCCTTCGAGGGGGGCAAAAATTATAACCAACCAAGGAGAGACGTTATGACAACAAGACGTAAGTTCATCACCACCGCTGGTGTCGGTGCTGCCGCAGCTTTGGCCGCGCCCGCCGTTCACGCCCAAGGGGCGACGATCAAATGGCGCTTGCAAACATACGCGGGTCCTGCACTGGCCGAGCACGTGATCAAACCACAGATCGACATGTTCAACCGCATCGCGGGCGACCGGATGCAGATCGAACTGTTCTTTGCCGACCAATTGGTCCCCACAGGCGAATTGTTCCGTGCCATGCAAAAAGGCACAATCGACGCGGTGCAGTCGGATGACGACAGCATGGCATCCCCCACCGAAGTCACCGTTTTCGGCGGTTATTTCCCGTTCGCCAGCAAATTCTCGCTGGATGTGCCTGTGCTGTTCAACCAATACGGTCTGAACGAAATCTGGGATGCGGAATATTCCAAAGTCGGCGTAAAACACCTGTCCGCAGGCGCATGGGATCCATGCCACTTTGCCACCAAAGATCCGATCAATTCATTGGCCGATCTAAAAGGCAAACGCGTTTTTACCTTCCCGACTGCTGGCCGCTTCCTGACACAATTCGGCGTGATCCCAGTGACCCTGCCGTGGGAAGATATCGAAGTCGCCATGCAAACCGGCGAACTCGACGGTATCGCGTGGTCCGGCATCACCGAGGATTACACCGTGGGGTGGGCCGACGTGACCAACTACTTCCTGACCAACAACATCTCGGGTGCATGGGCAGGGTCATTCTTTGCCAACATGGATCGTTATAACGAGCTGCCGGATGATCTGAAGGATCTGCTGACACTGGCAATGGATTCGTCACACTACTACCGCCAGTGGTGGTATTGGGGCGGCGAAGCATCCTTGCGCGTTAATGGGCCAAAAATGAAGCTGACCACGATTCCGGATGAGGAGTGGGCAACGGTTGAAAATGCCGCTGTTGCGTTCTGGGACGAAATCGCAGCTGAATCCGAAACCAAGGCCAAAGTGGTTGCGATCATCAAGCAATACAATTCTGATATGATCAAAGCCGGCAAGCCCTACCGCTAGGACGCGGGCCATACTATATACGAATCGGGGTGTCCCTTACGGGGCACCTCTTCCCTAGATAAAAGCGAGTCCGGTTATGACAGCCCCCCTCACGTTTGAAGCGTTAAAGAAACAGGTTGCCGATGGCAGCATCGACACGGTTCTGACCGTGATGGTCGATATACAAGGGCGCCTGATGGGCAAACGCATGGTCGCGCAATACTTCGTGGATAGCGCGTGGAAAGAAACCCATTGCTGTAATTACCTGCTGGCCACCGATCTGGAAATGGCCACGCCCGAAGGATACGCCAGCACCAGTTGGGAGAGCGGGTACGGCGATTATGTGATGAAGCCGGATTTGGACACACTCCGCCCGATGCCATGGCTGGAAGGCACAGCGATGGTGCTGTGCGATGTGCTGGACCACCACGGAAATGACATTACCCATTCGCCCCGCGCCGTTCTGAAACGCCAGATTGCACGGCTTGCCGATATGGGCATGGACGCGATGATGGCGACTGAACTTGAGTTTTTCCTGTTCGCCAAAACGCTCGATGAAATCCGCGCCGACGGGTTTCAAAACCTCGAGCCAATCAGCGCCTATAATGAAGATTACCACATCCTGCAGACCACCAAAGAAGAGTTCATCATGCGCCCGATCCGCAATCTGTTGCTAGAGGCGGGCATCCCTGTGGAAGGCACCAAAGGCGAGGCCGAAGCAGGACAGGAAGAGCTGAACATCAAATACGGCGCGCCCTTGGATTGCGCTGACAACCACACGATTGCCAAACACGCGATCAAGGAAATTGCATGGGCCAAAGGCCACGCGGTGACGTTTTTGCCGAAATGGCACGCGGACCGTGTGGGCAGCTCGTCCCACGTGCATCAGTCGCTATGGAAAGACGGCACATCCCTGTTCTATGACGCGGACAAACCGCACGCCATGTCCGATCTGATGCGCAGCTATATCGCGGGAATGATCAAATACGCCCCCGACTACACCTATTTTCTGGCCCCCTACATCAACAGCTACAAGCGCTTCCAAAAGGGCACCTTCGCCCCCACCGGCACCGCGTGGTCTGTCGACAACCGCACCGCCGGTTTCCGCCTGTGTGGCGAAGGCACCAAAGCGGTGCGGGTGGAATGCCGCATCGGTGGCTCCGACATGAACCCCTACCTTGCAATGGCAGCACAATTGGCGGCAGGCCTCGCTGGTGTCGAGGAAAAACTGGAGCTGGGCGCACCGCTGACAGGTGACGCTTATGCTGCAAAAACCGTCGATAACATCCCTGCCAATCTGCGTGACGCCGGGGATGCGTTAAAGGCATCGAAAATGTTGCGCAAAGCCCTTGGCGACGACGTGGTTGACCACTACACCCGTGCTGCGACTTGGGAACAAGAAGAGTTCGACAAAGTTGTCACCGACTATGAAATCGCCCGTGGATTTGAAAGAGCCTAACATGACAAAAACACTGAAATGTATCTCGCCGATTGATGGATCAATCGTGGCGGAACGTCCATTGCTGACAATGGAGCAAGCCACCGCAGCCGTCGTGCGCGCCACAGCGGCACAAAAAGAATGGGCCGCCCGCCCGCTGGCTGAACGTATAAAGCTGGTGATGGACGGCGTTGCCCGAATTGGCGAAATGAACGACGTGATCGTTCCCGAACTGGCGCAGCAAATGGGCCGACCCATCCGTTACGGCGGCGAATTTGGAGGCTTTAACGAACGCGCCTCCTATATGGCCGACATTGCCACCGACGCATTGGCCCCGATTGTGATCGAGGATAGCGAGAACTTCAAACGTTACATCGCCCGCGAGGCGCACGGCGTTGTGCTGGTGGTTGCCCCGTGGAACTACCCTTATATGACCGCGATCAACACGGTTGCGCCTGCCCTGATTGCGGGCAACGCGGTGATGCTGAAACACGCCAGTCAAACTCCGCTGGTCGGCGAGCGCTTGGCCGAGGCTTTTCACGCTGTCGGCATTCCGGCTGACGTATTCCAGAACGCCTTTCTGGGCCATGACACAACATCCGATCTGATCGCCGCCAAATCATTCGGCTTTGTCAATTTCACCGGCTCGGTCGGCGGCGGCAAGGCGATGGAACAGGCCGCGGCGGGCACCTTTACCGGTGTCGGGTTGGAGCTGGGCGGCAAAGATCCTGGCTATGTGATGGAAGACGCCAATCTGGACGCGGCGGTCGACACATTGATCGACGGCGCAATGTTCAATTCTGGCCAATGTTGCTGCGGAATCGAGCGGATTTACGTGGTCGAGAGCTCGTTTGATGCTTTTGTGCAAAAGGCCGTGGCGATTGTTTCGGGATATAAACTGGGCAATCCAATGGACGAGGAAACCACCCTTGGTCCGATGGCGCATGTGCGCTTTGCCCAAGAAGTGCGCGATCAGGTGTCAGAGGCGATTGCCGATGGCGCGACCCCGTTGATTGACACAGCACTGTTCCCCGAGGACGATGGCGGCGCATACCTGATGCCGCAAATTCTGGTCGATGTGGACCACACTATGCGGGTGATGCGCGACGAGAGTTTCGGGCCGGTTGTCGGCATTATGAAGGTCAAGGACGACGCAGAGGCCATCGCGCTGATGAACGACAGCGAATTTGGTCTGACCGCATCCTTGTGGACCAACGACATCGCGCGGGCCGAAGAAATTGGCCAGCAAATCGAAACCGGCACTGTGTTCATGAACCGCGCCGATTATCTGGATCCGGGCCTGTGCTGGACCGGCTGTAAAAACACCGGACGTGGCGGCGGGCTGTCCGTTATTGGCTACCACAACCTGACACGTCCAAAATCCTACCACCTGAAAAAGGTTTAAGAACATGGAATTAGCAAACAACTGGTCCTATCCGACCACCATGCGCTTTGGCGCTGGCCGCATTGCCGAAATCGCCGACGCTTGTGCGGCAGCGGGCATTGGCCGCCCGCTTTTGGTCACAGACAAGGGGTTGGCGTCGCTTGATATCACCACCTACACGCTGGATTTGATGGAGGTCGCGGGCCTTGGCCGTGCGATGTTCTCCGAAGTGGATGCCAACCCGACCGAGAAAAATCTGGATGCGGGCATCATCGCGTTTCGCTCCGGCGGCCACGATGGTGTGATTGCTTTTGGCGGCGGATCAGCCCTTGATCTGGGTAAAATGATCGCCTTTCAATCCGGCCAAACCCGCCCGATCTGGGATTTCGAGGATGTGGGTGATTGGTGGACCCGCGCCAATCCTGACGTGATCGCACCGATCATTGCGGTGCCAACCACGGCGGGCACCGGCTCGGAAGTGGGGCGAGCTTCGGTGATCACCGATAGCGTCAGCCATGTGAAAAAGATCATTTTTCACCCCAAGGTTCTGCCAACCATCGTGATTTGCGACCCCGAACTGACTGTCGGCATGCCGCAATTCTTTACCGCAGGCACGGGGCTGGATGCCTTTGCCCATTGCGTCGAGGCCTATTCCAGCCCGCATTACCACCCGATGTCCCAAGGCATCGCGCTAGAAGGCATGCGTCTGGTCAAGGATTACCTGCCGCGCGCCTATGCGGATGGCACCGATATCGAGGCCCGCGCGCATATGATGTCGGCCGCGGCCATGGGGGCGACCGCATTCCAAAAAGGTCTGGGCGCGATCCATGCATTATCCCACCCGATAGGCGCGGTCTATAACACGCATCACGGCACCACCAACGCAGTCTGTATGCCCGCTGTTCTGCAAATGAACGCGCCGGTAATTGCGGACCGGTTTGAAAATGTTGCGGCCTATCTGGGCATAAAAGGCGGGTTTAACGGCTTCTGTGACTTTGTTCAGGAATTCAACGATTCAATGAAAATCCCGCACAAGCTGTCGGAAATGGGCGTTGGCACAGACCGTCTGGACGAGCTGACCGAAATGGCGCTGAAAGATCCAAGCACTGGCGGCAATCCTGTCGAGATGACCACCGCGAACACCAAAGCCCTGTTCGAGGCGATTATCTAAAGCAATTTGCATTTACCAGTATCGGAATTCGCCCTAGAGCAAGTCGCATAAAATTGAATTCACTGGCACCGCGAACGCCTTATGCACTGCAAACGCTGCCTCGCCATGCCAGTGAACACTGAACTCCAGCTAAACGCGGCACGCTCTAAGTGTGGGCGAATTCCGATACTTATTGCCTCACATTAAATGCAAAGCGCTATAAATAAAACGGGGCGGGTGTTTATCCCGCCCCAGCACCACTTACAACTCCTCGAAATCGGGTTTTGGCTTGCGGATAAACGCAGGCACAGAATGGAACGACAGTTTCTCGATCGCAAGCCCTTTATCGGCCGCCAGATCATCAATCGCTTCGGTTGCGCCGACCACAGATGTGTAGTCATCAATCACGATCAATCCACCCGGCACAACACGGTCATACAATGCCTCAAGTGCGAATTCGGTTGGTTCTTTCACGTTCAGATCCAGATGCAGCAGCGCAATCCGGCAGGCGGGGTTGTTCATCACAAAATGCGGCAGCGTATCACTGACATTTCCCTCCAACAGATCGATATTCTCAAACCCTTTGCGTTTGAAAATTTCATCTACCTGCGTGCGACTTAACCCCTCACCGGCCCGCGACACAAATGCTTCGACATATTCCTGATCAACATCCAGCTCCACCCCCTTGGTGGGAAACTTGCCAAAGGTATCAAAGCCGACAATCCGGCGCGAATAGCTGTTTTCTAACAGTTGGCGAAAAGTGGCCCAACGGATCATCGATCCCGCCTTGAACACACCCATTTCAAACACATCCCCGGGCAGGTTCAGGATCATCTGATACAGCTCGTAATGGGCCAGAAACTTGTTAATCCTTGACGGGTGCGAAAACCAGAAATAGCCGTTTTCCCAATCCCACGCGCGATCACTGGCCAGCGCGTCAATTTCCATTGTTTTGTCGATTTTACCCATACTGAATCCGTTCGCTATTACCCTAGAACGCGCCATCACGCACATCCTGAGCCTAGCAATGCAACAAAACAGTGAATGCCACGTTAACCCTCCCCCAAATTTCCACATAAAAAGCATCGCCTGTATGAAGATGGAAAAGGCTGGCGATCTGCGCATCACACCCGCAAATATGGTTGCTTTGATCGCCCAATCAACACTTAGTTCCCATTGCGCGAACCTCGCGTGGCGACAGCCCAAATTCCTCACCAAAGGCGCGAGTCATCGCGCTTGGATCGCGGTAACCGCACCGAATGGCAATCTCGACAATTGTCAGTCCGGTTTGCTCAACCAAACGCCGCGCGGCCTGTAATCGCATCCGCCGGTAAACCTTTTGCGGCCCCACCCCCAGCTCGGCCAGAAACAACCGCTCCAGCTTGCGCTGGCTCATCTCCAGCCCTTGCGCGATCTCGCCCATCCGCAATGGTTCTTCAATGTTCTCGCGCATCATCGCCATCGCGGCTGTGACCTGCCCCTTCATCTGTCCCGTCACCTGTCGGGCACCGACATGACGCACAGCACTTTCACCCTGCATGAACATCGCTGCCACCTCGATGCGCAGGGCTTCGCCGTGGGTGTCGCCAATCATCCGGAGCACCATTTCAAACGCCGTCATCGCCCCGCCACATGTCCAGCGATCACGGTCCATAACCACCCGCGCCCGCACCACCGCCACATCCGGAAATGCCTCCTGAAAATGCTCGGTCTCGTCCCAATGAACCGTCGCCTGATACCCCTCAAGCAATCCTGCCGCCGCCAGCAGCCAGCCGCCCATGTCAAAGCCCGCCAACACACCGTAGCGTCCCGCCGCACTGCGCAAGGATCGCAGCACGGGCGGGGTGACAAATTCCTGATGCTCATAACTCGGGATCAAAAACAGCACGTCCCCGCCCGCTGATTGCGACAGCGCCATTTGGGCCGCTACCGGCAACCCGCTGGACGAATGCACAGATGCGCCATCATGGCTCATGAAACACCATTCATAGGCCTTGCGCCCCAGCAATATATTGGCGGCGCTCAATGGCTCGACCGCATTGGCAAGACAATGGTTCGAGAACCGTTCGAACAGCAAAATGCCGATCCTTTGCGGCTTTGCATCTGATTTTTGCCAACTTCGCATGATTTCCATGCAATACTGCATGGTCACAGAAATCAACTCCCCTAACGTTTGATAGGAAACTTATTTTGAAAGATGCCCCATGCCCCTGCAAATGAACCAAGACGTTTTTATCACCTGTGCGGTCACCGGATCGGGCAGCAGCCAGGATCGCAGCCCGCATGTGCCGCGCTCGCCTGGGCAGATCGCTGACAGCGCCATTGCCGCCGCGCGTGCCGGTGCCGCCGTGGTGCATTGCCATGTGCGTGACCCTGAAACGGGCGTGCCATCGCGTGACCCCAAACTATACCGCGAGGTCACAGACCTGATCCGCGCCTCGGATGTTGACGTGGTGCTGAACCTGACGGCGGGCATGGGCGGCGACATGGTGTTCGGAAAACCCGACGCCCCCCTGCCGCTGATCGAGGGCACCGATATGGTCAGCGCCGCCGAGCGCGTCGCCCATATTGACGAATGCCGCCCCGAAATCTGCACGCTGGATTGCGGCACGATGAATTTCGCCGAAGCCGATTATGTTATGACCAACACGCCCGGAATGCTGGCCGAAATGGGCCGGATGATGACCGAATTTGGCGTCAAACCCGAGATCGAGGCTTTTGATACCGGCCATCTGTGGCTGGCCAAACAGCTGGTCGCCGACGGGGTGCTGGACTCGCCCGCGCTGGTGCAACTGTGCATGGGCGTCCCGTGGGGTGCGCCCGATGATTTGAACACCTTTATGGCGATGGTCAACAACGTGCCTGCTGACTGGAACTGGTCCGCCTTTTCCATTGGCCGCAATGAAATGGCCTATGTAGCGGCGGCTGTTCTGGCGGGTGGTAATGTGCGCGTGGGCCTTGAGGATAATCTGTGGCTGGCCAAGGGCGAATTGGCCACCAACGAGGCATTGGTCGCGCGGGCCCGCGTCATCATCGAGGCGATGGGCGCGCGGATCATAGGGCCGGATGAAGTGCGCGCCAAACTGGGCCTGATCAAACAAACACCACGGGGGTAGTACATGGATTTTGCCCTGACGAACGAGCAGGAAATGATCGTTTCCACCGTGCGCAGTTTCGTTGAAAACGAGGTTTACCCGCATGAAGATACGGTCGAGCGCACGGGCGAAGTGCCCGCCGATGTGGCCGCCGCCATCAAGCAAAAAACCATTGATCTGGGGTTTTACGCCTGCAATTTTCCCGAAAGCGTTGGCGGGGCTGGTCTGTCCCATCTTGAATTCGCACTGGTCGAACGCGAACTTGGCCGCGGCTCAATGGCACTGACCCACTTTTTTGGCCGCCCGCAAAATATCCTGATGGCTTGCCAAGGCGAGCAGATCGAACGCTACCTGTTGCCCGCCGTGCGTGGCGAGCGGATGGACGCGTTGGCGATGACCGAACCGGCGGCCGGATCAGACGTGCGCGGGATGAAATGCACCGCTGTGCGCGATGGCGGGGACTGGGTGATCAACGGCAGCAAGCACTTCATTTCAGGTGCGGACCACGCCGATTTCATCATTGTCTTTGTGGCGACTGGCGAGGACGACACCCCGCGCGGTCCCAAAAAACGCATCACTACTTTTCTGGTGGATCGCGGCACGCCTGGCTTCACCATCCGCGATGGTTATAAATCGGTCAGCCACCGTGGTTACAAAAATATGAACCTCGAATTTGACGATTGCCGCCTGCCCGACGCCCAAGTTCTGGGCGAGGTCGATGGCGGCTTTGCAGTGATGAACGAATGGCTCTACGCCACCCGAATCACGGTCGCGACCATGGCGGTGGGGCGCGCGCGCCGTTGCTTTGATCTGGCGCTGAATTTCGCGGCTGAACGTGAACAATTCGGCCAGCCGATTGGCAAGTTCCAAGGCATCAGCTTCCAGATCGCCGATATGATCACCGAAATAGACGCCGCCGACTGGCTCACTTTGGCCGCCGCATGGCGTCTTGACCAAGGCCTGCCCGCCAACCGCGAAATCGCTTCGGCCAAACTCTATGCCAGCGAAATGCTGGCCCGCGTCACCGACACCAGCTTGCAAATCTTTGGCGGTATGGGGTTGATGGAGGATTTCCCGATTGAACGGTTCTGGCGCGATGCGCGGGTGGAACGAATATGGGACGGAACAAGCGAAATCCAGCGCCACATCATCAGTCGCGATCTGCTACGACCATTGGGAGCTTAACCCCAATGCCCATCCCCCAACTCCAAACAATTTTACTAAAATTTGGCTTCTTTTTCGCTCAAATATCCCCGCCGGAGGCATCCACCCTCACCACCCGCTGCGGAGCCAGCCATTGAAACGCGACCTAGCTAGACTTCTGCGACCAAAATCTATTGCCGTTATCGGCGGTGGAACTTGGTGCACCAACGTCATCATCCAGGTGCAGAAATTCGGCTTTGACGGCGCGATATGGCCAGTGCATCCATCAAAACAGACCATCGCTGACCTCCCCACTTATCCCTCCGTCGAAAGCCTGCCGGCCGCCCCTGATGCTGTCTTCATCGGCATCAACAGCCACGCGACCATTGAAGCCGTAAAAGTGCTGACGCAACAGGGTGCCGGCGGCGCTGTCTGCTTTGCCTCGGGCTTTCAAGAGGCCATAGCCGAGATCAGCGACGGGGCCAATTTGCAGGCCCGATTGCTCAAGGCGGCGGGCAAAATGCCAATCATCGGCCCCAACTGCTACGGCTTTATCAACGCCCTTGATGGTGCCCTGTTGTGGCCGGACCAGCACGGCGCCACCAAGGTCAGTAGCGGCGTGGCGATCATCACCCAGTCCTCCAACATTGCCATCAACATCACCATGCAGCGTCGTGCGCTGCCACTGGCTTATGTTGTGACCGCAGGTAATCAGGCCCAGATCGGGCTGGCCGAAATCGGGGTCGAGTTACTGCGTGACCCCCGCGTCACCGCCTTGGGTCTACATATCGAGGGCGTGGGCGACATTCGCGCCCTTGAAATGCTGAGCAAACAGGCCGCACAACTCGGCAAACCCGTCATCGCACTAAAGGTCGGCACATCCGGTCAGGCCCGCGCCGCCACCATTTCGCACACCGCATCCTTGGCCGGTAGCAATGCTGGCGCGCGCGCCTTGCTGCACCGCCTTGGCATTCCGCAAGTCAACACCCTGCCCGAATTTATTGAGGCCTTGAAACTGCTGCATATATCCGGCCCGCTGACCTCGAACAACATCGCCTCGATGTCCTGTTCCGGCGGTGAAGCCAGCCTGATGGCCGATCTCGCCATCCCAACCGGAGTCACTTTTCCTGCCCTCAACAGCGCCCAGTCCAAAAACCTGCGCACCGCCTTGGGGTCAAAGGTAAAACTGGCCAATCCGCTGGATTACCACACCTATATCTGGGCTGATACAGATGCGATGGCCAATGCCTTCAGTGCCATGATGGACCCATCACTGGCCCTCGGTATTCTGGTGTCGGATTTCCCTCGTGCAGATATGTGTGACGCGTCAGACTGGGACAGTGTGATTGCCGCAATCATCCAAACGAAACAGCGTTGCGACCTCCCCATGGCCATCGCGGCCTCCCTGCCCGAAAATATGCCGGAACACGTCGCGCAGCAATTGACCGAGGCCGGCATCATCCCGTTGTGCGGGTTGCAAGAGGCGCTGGTGGCAGCTCGTGTCGGGGCGCAATGTGGGCACACAACCACCGCCCCTTCTCCCATTTTACTGCCCCGCCCGCCCCGCCAGATGAAAACCCTAAGCGAGGCGAAAGCAAAGGCAGCCCTTGCCAAACACGGCTTATCCATTCCGCGTTCTGCGCGATCCAACGTAAGCCAGTTGAACAAACGCGCCAACGCCATCGGGTTCCCTTTAGTGCTCAAGGGCGAAAACATCGCCCACAAGACCGAAGCGGGCGCGGTTGCGCTAAATCTGATAGACACTGCCCAAGTGACAACAGCCGCACAAGGCATGCCCTGCGACAGCTTCCTGTTAGAGGAAATGATCACAGGTGCTGTTTGTGAATTACTCGTCGGCGTGGTGCTGGACGAGGCCCACGGCTATGTGTTGACTATCGGTGCTGGCGGCACCTTGACCGAACTGCTTGAAGATAGCGCTTCCCTGCTGATCCCCACAACGGCAGCCAAGATAAAACTAGCCCTAGGCACCCTGAAAGTCGCCAAACTGCTGCATGGCTATCGCAGTGCCTCTGCCGCCAATATCGATGCCATCGTTGACGCGGCGCTATCGGTGCAGGATTATGTGATCCAGAACCACGGGGCCATCGCCGAGGTCGAGGTGAACCCCTTGTTGTGCCTGCCCGACCGCGCTATCGCCGCAGATGCCCTGATCCTGATAGGAGAAACCAATGACTGATACCCCGATCAAAACCCTTATTGTCGGCAAAGTGCTGGAGATCACTCTGGATCGGCCCAAAGCCAACGCGATTGATCTGGCCACCAGTCGGATTATGGGCCAAGTATTCGCCGATTTTCGTGATGACCCTGACCTACGGGTAGCGATCCTGACAGGCGCGGGTGACAAGTTTTTTTGCCCCGGCTGGGATCTGAAAGCCGCGGCAGACGGCGACGCGGTCGATGGTGATTACGGTATCGGCGGCTTTGGCGGCCTGCAGGAACTGCCCGATATGAACAAGGTGGTGATCGCGGCTGTGAACGGCATTGCCTGTGGTGGCGGGCTGGAATTGGCGCTGTCCTGCGATTTGATCCTCGCGGCAGATCACGCCAGCTTTGCCCTACCCGAAATCCGCTCCGGCACCATTGCCGATGCGGCCTCGTTAAAACTGCCCAAACGCATCCCCTATCATGTGGCTATGGATATGCTGCTGACAGGGCGCTGGCTGGACGTTGAGGAAGCGCATAAATGGGGCTTTGTGAACCATATCCATGCCGCTGATGTGCTGATGGACAAGGCGCACGCGTTGGCCGCAGAACTGGCGGATGGCCCGCCATTGGTGCAGGCCGCGATTAAAGAAGTTGTGCGCGAAGCCGAGAACATGAAGTTTCAGGATGCGATGGATATGATCACCGGCAGCAAATTTCCGACGGTAAAAAGGCTCTATTCATCCGACGATCAACTGGAAGGGGCCCGCGCCTTTGCCGAAAAGCGCGATCCGGTCTGGAAGGGCAAATAGCGGCTACCCCATCCACTGTGTCAGCAGGGTTTCAGGCGCGGGACGCGCGTTGCGTCTGGGCGCCGATGTCGGGGTGCCAATGGCGATAAAACACAGGAAAATCTCATCAGCAGCGATATTCAGGGCCGTGCGGAATGCTGTCGTGCGAACGGCTTGGCCGCTTAGGGCACGGGCACCAAAGCCCATCGCGTGTGCACCCAGCAGTACGTTTTGCAACGCAGCACCACCGGATACCAGTTGGTCATCCACATGCGGAATACCGATTTCATGGTCCAGACGCAGCACCAGACCCAGAACGACGGGGGCGCGGCTGGCTTTTTCGCGGGCGCGTGACAGGGCCTCCGCGCTTGCATCCGGCATACGTTCCAATAACGCGGCCTGAAACACATCAGCCAACTGGTTACGACTGCTTTCAGGGAAGTTGATAAACCGCCATGGCCGCAATTTCCCGTGGTCGGGGGCGGCGGCGGCGGCTGACATCAACTCGAGGATCTGATCCGCATCCGGCCCCGGGGCCACCACACGTTTTGGCGACACCGAATGGCGTGACAAGATCGCCTTGATCACATCGTTTTCAGATGAAACGACCGGAATTTCTGTAAATTTACGCACCACCGTGTTCATGCAAATTCCCCTCAAGCCAAATGGCGCAGTCAAGCCGCGCGCATAATGGATACCCCTGTGATGTTTCATCAGAATTTAATATCCGTTACATTACATTTCGCTTTGTAAATTATTGTAACGGATCAGCCCTGCTTTGCATCAAGCGCAAGGCGCAATGCCTCGGCCAGACCGGCCATATTAACCGGCTTTTGCACCTTCACAACATCGTCAAACCCGTCGGGAAGCGACCCTTCCAGCATATAACTACTGATCATCATCGCAGGCAGGTCGCTGCGGATTTCATGCAGTGCTGTGATCAGTTCCGCACCATTCATCCCCGGCATCATCATATCGGTAACAATGGCATCATAGCTATGCGGTTTGGCGCGAAACGCATGCAAGGCAAGGGTCGGATCCGAAAACGCCTCGACCCGGTATCCCAGCCGCGCCATCATCCGGCGGATGGTGTAAAGCAGCTCTTCTTCGTCATCGACCAGCAGGATATGTTCATGCCCTCTGGGGATGCGGTCCTGTTGTTCTGTTTTACGACCAACTACTTTATATTCAGGGAACAGGATCGTAAAACAGGTGCCAGTTTGCGGACTGCTGTCCAGCAAAACCTGACCATCGGATTCCTCGACCCAGTTGCGTACAATCGCAAGGCCTAGTCCGGTGCCTTTGCCAACCGGTTTGGTGGAAAAGAACGGCTCGAACACCTTTTGCTGGATGGCCACAAGAATTCCCGGGCCGTTGTCGTCAATCTCAAGCTTGATGGTTCCTATTGCGCCCTTGGGAAGGGGTTTCAGGCCGTTTTTACCACCCTTCCTGATCCGGCTGAGACGCAGTTCAATTTCCCCGCCCTTATCGCCAATCGCTTCGACCGCATTGTGGCACAGGTTCATTACAATCTGGAAAAACGCCGTGGGGTCAATTTCGGTTGCGGCTTGCTTCACCTTCGATTCAAAGCTGATCCTGACCGATGGCGAAGTGGAAACCCGGATCAGCTCAAGGGCCTCTTCAATCGCCCCGTGCAGCTCCAAACGCCGCGCCCGCCCCGGCTGTTGGCGCGCGAACGTCAGCAGTTGCTGGATCAGGGCACGGGCCCGCCGCGAGGCAATTTCAATGTGGTCGATCGAATGCTGCAACTCCTTTGGCGCACCCAAATCCTCGGCCTCGAGTTTTATCAGTTCGGTATTGCCGATAATTGTCATCAGTACATTGTTAAAATCATGCGCGATCGAGCCCGCCAGAATGCCCACTGCCTCCATCTTTTGCACCTGCGCGATCTGTTCATCCACATGGCGTTTTTCGGTGATATCCTCGCCCATACCGATATAATTTGTGGTTTCACCTTCCTCGTTCAACAGTGGCAACAGGCTGGTTTTTGCCCAGTAATGGCTGCCATCTTTTCGCAAGTTTTTGAAAATCCCGTGCCACGGCTCACCATGGCTAAGGCGCTTCCATATCTCCTTATACGCCGCTTCTGGAGTGTGGCCCGATTTCAGGATACTCGGAGATTTACCGACCAGTTCACCTTCGGAATATCCGGTCATTTCCAGCAGTTTTCGATTGGCAAATTCGATCTTTCCATGCGTATCGGTGATCATGATCGAGGTCGGGCTTTGCTGCACCACCCACGCCAGTTTGCGTTCCGCGACTTGCGCGACTTTACGCGCCTCAAGTTCTTTCAACTGCGCCGCGTTTGAACGTAACGCATTGCCAACAAGGGTAAAAATCATCATCGCGATCAGGCCCACAAGTGCGGTTAGCAGCACCATCACACCCGCCAGAGAGCGCACCAGCGCATCGCCTTCAGACAGGGCCGCAACAATGGTATTCAGATTGCGCTGTCGGCCATCCAGCCAATGTCGCTCCAACACTGCAAGCGCCTGCAACGCGTCTGAATCATCCACCCGCACCAAGGCATCAATCTGTTCCGCCGTTTTGCCTTCAATGACGCTGTTGCCGATAATTTCGATATTTTGCGTGTATTCCTCGACCACCTGTTTGATCCGCGCCAATGCCTCCTGTTCAATCGCATCTGGCCTGGACGCCTGATATGTTTCAATTGCATCCATCAATAAACGGCTTTGCACCCGCAGCGTTTGTTCGTATTTTTCATCTTGCCGCAGCACGTAGTTTTTGAAGTTATGGATCATCCCGCCATAGCCAAAATAACCACGGATTTCCGATATCCAGATGCCACGCGGATCGGCTGCTTGCGAATATTCTTCCCAGCCGGTTTTGATATTGCGAAACCGTGCGCCGGTCTCGTTGCTAAGGGCCAGCATCACCGCCAAAATCAGCACCAATATCGCAGCACCCGTCACCGCAATCGGCATCATCCTCCGACGGCGTTTCGGGTTGGTTTGTTGCGGGGTTGATAACATTGCTGGCCTCTTGCCGATATTTGCAATATCTTAGGCCATCCAGGGGTGAATTTCCATCATTTGCTTGATGTAAATCCAGATTTCGGGTGCGAAATGTTGGAATTTGGATAATGTGGCAACACCGATTCTAATTATTGAAGGCCTGCCCGTGCAAAAGGAACTCATCCTTGTTGTTGACGATGACCCACAGATCACCTCGTTTCTGAAACGGTATCTGGAAAAACAGGGTTACAGTGTGATGTGCGCTGCCGACGGGCGCGAGATGCAGGCAATTCTGGACCGCAAAAAGGTAGACCTATGCATTCTGGACATTGGCCTGCCGGGCAAAAGCGGGCTGGACATCACCCGCGATATCCGCCGCGATTCCAACCTGCCTATCCTGGTGCTTTCGGGCAGCACAGAAACGTTTGACCGCGTTGTCGGGCTGGAATTTGGCGCCGATGACTACATGGTGAAACCCTACGAGCCGCGCGAATTGCTGGCCCGCGTGCGCACCATTTTGCGCCGAAGCAAACCGGCTGAACAGGTTTCGCCCAAATCGGTTCTTTATCAGTTTGATGACTGGTCGGTAAATTTGAACGAACGCTCGCTGCTGCGCATAGGGTCCGGCAAATCCGAGCCCCTGACCACAACAGAATTTGAAATTCTGTATATGTTTGTCACCAATCCGCACACGGTTTTTAACCGTAACCAGTTGCTGGATGCGGCCCGTGGCCGCGAGAGTTTCGCAGGTGATAGGGCGATTGATGTTCACATCATGCGGTTGCGTAAAAAACTGGGTTCCGGTGCTGACGGGACCGAATATATCAAAACCATCCACGGCATTGGTTACAGCTTTATTGCTGTGGTGACGAAGGTAAACACCTAGCCCGCTGCCGAAGAAACATTCGCTGGTTTCTGGTTTGTCGCAAGCAATTCTGCAACATTATCTGCCGTTCCCGCTGCAGATTTCAAACAATTGGCGACAGACACACCTTGGGTGTAATTCCCCGTCACAAACAGCCCCTCAACCCGCTCCGGTGTTTGCCTAAACACAGATTGCCGCGCGGTATGGCCAATGGTGTATTGCGGTAGACCAAGCGCCCAGCGGCGGATTTTTGTGACAACAGGCGCCCCCTTGATGCCCAACATTTCGGCCAGCTCCCTGTGCATCTGCGCGATCAAATCTACCTCGGGCATGGTGGCCAATTCAGGGTTGCGCACCCCGCCCGCATAGGCCGAGATCGACACATACCCGTCAGGTGCGCGCGCCGGATACATGGTCGAGGCAAACTGTGCACCTGACAGAATGCGGCCCTCGTCTTTGGTGGACAAAAAGCCCAACCCGTCCAGTGGGTGTTCAACCTGTTCACGCCTATAGCCGAAGAACGCAACATTGATTGGCGGCGCAGAAACCTGCCCCGTCGCAGCCGCCCCATCCGGATCAATATTTTCCAAAAGGCTGGCCGCGACGTGGGGTTGCACGGCCAATACCAGCGCACGGGCCATGCGGGTGCCGTGGCTTGTTTCCACCTTGAAACCGGATGCTGTCTTGCGCAGCCTAAGAACAGTGACGCCGGTATGAACGCCCGCGCCCAATCCCGCCGCGAGCGTTTGCGGTATGGTGCCAATGCCTCTGTCCCACGAATATAAATGCCGCCCCGGTTCAGAGCCGCGTTTGGCCCGCAATACCCCTCGGGTGATTGATCCAAGTTCCTGTTCCATCTCAGCCAGTTTGGGAAATGCCCCGCTGATCGACAGCTGTTTTGAATCGCCCATAAAGATGCCAGCCGCCATCGGTTCCATCACTTTGTCGGCAAATTCGTGACCAAAACGGCGGGCAACAAAAGCGTGGATGGTTTCCTCGTTGCCCGATTTGTTGCGCGGGATCAACCCCTCCAGCAGGATGCGTAACCGTGCCTTTTTGGACAGGTAATCCGATTTGAAAAACCCCATTGGGTTGGCGGCAATACCGGTCAGTTTGCCGCCATCCCGAAGGTAGCGCTGCTTTACGTTCGGCCCCAGATCATGGGCCTGATCCAGTAGGCCAAGCGCGTTTATCTGCTCAACCGCCTCGGGCACCGACGCGTTAAACGTGGTCGGTCCATGCTCCATTAAAAACCCGTCAAAGCGCTCGGAAATGGCGTTACCACCGACGCGCACTTGCCGCTCCAACAGTTGCACATCCAACCCACGCTTCGTCAGGTCATGCGCCGTCGCCAGCCCTGAAATGCCGCCGCCAATGACGATTACATCATGCATCGGGGCGCCCTCGCATGTTTTTAACAAACGCGGGCGGGCCAGCGTCGCCAAAACGGCGTTTGGCCAGCAGGGTCAGATCATCTTTGGTCACCTCACCGCGACCCTCGCCACGCACGTAATCCTCGGCGCGGCGACGCACCATGCGGCGCACAAATCCGGGAATACGGGCCAGATGCGTTTCGGCATCTTTGGCCCAAGGCATCGCACCCGTTGCCGGAACCATCGGGGTGATGATGGCCCCGCCTTGGGGCTGATAGGTGCAGAGCGTGTCTTCGCCCATCATGTTGCCGGTCATCGCAAGCGGGCGGGCACGACAGCCACCGCATAGAATCTGGAATTCGCAGGCCCCGCAGCGCCCCTCCAGTTTTGGTGCGCGCAGTTCATTCAGCACCGACGCGTCGTGCCAGATTTCGGCAAAGGACTGGGTTTTCACCGACCCCGCAGAATTTTCCATGAACGGGCACGGGGTGACGTCGCCGTTCGGGGTAATCCGCGCGTAACGGGTGGCGGCGATACAACCGCCTGCGTCGTAACCATGCGCCGCGGTGATCGCCCACTCGGGGTCAATTTCAATGGCGATGCGTTTGAAATGCGGGGCGCATTTGGCCCGCACCATCAGGCGTTTTTCGGCCTTGGCGGCCTTGGCCACGCGGCGCAAAACGTGGTCGTATTTCTCCGGCGATATGCCTGAATATTTCTCGCCGCGCCCCGTGCAGACCATGAAGAACACGTTCAACACCATCGCCCCCGCGTCCCGCGCAAAGGCAACCATATCATCGATTTCATCAGCCGTTTCATCGGTGGCCGAGAAATGGATTTGGAACGGCATTTGGGCATCTACACAGGCATCAATTCCCTGCATGGTTTTCATCCACGCGCCTTTTTTTCCGCGAAAACTGTCGTGGGTTTCAGGGGTAAGAGAGTCGACAGAAATACCTACACCGGCAACCCCCGCCTGTTGCAATTCGCGGATCCGGTCAGGGCGTAGCAACATGCCGTTGGTGCCAACCACCACCATCAGGCCAAGACCAGAAGCGTGCCGCGCCAACTCTGGCAAATCACGCCGCAACATCGGCTCGCCGCCGGTCAGAACCACCATCGCCTCGGGGCCGACTTGCGCAATTTCACCCAGCACACGCTTTAGCTCCTCAGTGCCCAACTCATCCACCGCACCCTCTTTCAGAACCTTGGCGTCAAGGTAGCAATGCTCGCAGGCGAGGTTGCACCTTTCGGTCAGGTTCAGCGCGATAAGATATGGAGCGTCGGCCATAGTTTAACCCTTGTCTTCGGGGCACATAGCCATACGGGCCATGCCGAATGATTCATCTTCAATGCTGGCATCAATCATCGAAAGCCCCCGTTTGCGGGCGAAGTTTTCGATGCTGTTTTTCACCTGATCACGGAAAGATTCGGGCACCCGTTGCAGGCGCGCGTTCGAGGCGGCCCGCCATGTGATGGCGTCCTCACGCACCGCAGGCTCCAGTGCGGCCTCGGCCATGAAGGGTTCAACATGCGCGATTTGCACGGTGGCACTTGCGTCGCGCCGCGCCGATTTCTCGGCCCGCAATCCGATGTTTTCACGCACTTGTTCGTCGGCAATCGCGTCCAGCATGGCGCGGGCATCATCCGCCCATTCGAGCCGCTCGAAACTTTGTTGTGGGGCGTCATCACCGCCTCCGCCACCGGGCATCATTTTGCTCATCACGTCTTGAACGAACTTGGTGGTGATGAATGTATGCCCCTCTTTTTGGGCTTGCCGGATCACGCCCGTGCGGGCAATGCCGCGCACAAATTCGGGGGCACGGTTGATCATCTCGCTGGCCTCGTCCGACCACATGATGGTTTCCTCGGCGACCACATCAGAGGCCGGAAAATGTTCGACCATACCGACCCACATGTGGCACGCCACCATGCGCAGCAGGTTTTCGGTGTTGCCGCCAATGTCCAGCCCATCATCGGCATGAACACCGGTTTTACCGACCAGCAACAGGGATGCTTTGTGCTTCTCGACATACTTCTTAATGGCCTGATAGGGCTTGCCCGCCACCAGCTCGCAGATCACCTCGACACCGGCCTCTTTGGCCACGGTTTCAGCTACATTCAGATGCGCCTGATAGATTTTGGCGATGCCGTCATCGATCAGTTCCTCGTGCAGTTGCTCTTGTTCCTTGAAACGGAAAACCTTGCCCGCTTCCTCGTCCAGAACCGTCGAGATTTTGTTGAAGGCGACGTAGTGGTAATAGGGATCATACGCGGCGACCACATGCACGGGCGCGCCCAAACGTTTGCCGATATCCAGCGCGGTCATCAGCGCGCCGAATGATTTTGGCGAGCCGTCCATGCCGACCACAATCGGCCCGTCGCCGATGTTCAAGCGGCGGTCCTTGGCGATGAACACATCCATGTTGGTGCGGCGCACCACGCGCTCGCACACCGTGCCGATGGTGGAGCCAGCAACGGCCCCAAGCCCCAGCGCCCCGATGAACAGAACATCATGTTCAGACTTGTTCATTGCCTCAATCAGGCAGCTGTAGTTCTTGCCCTCTGGCGACAGGCGCACGAATGGCACATCCGCCGCTTTGGCCACCGTTTGGGCCGCATCATGATAGCTGTCGGAAATCAGCCCCAGCCCCATACCGATCAGATCCTCGTGCACCTCGCGCTGATGCTCCATCTCGCTTTCGCGCTGGTAACGTTCAGGCAGACCGCCCTCCATTTGTTTGAAGCGCCGGTCATGTAATTTGGCCGCATAGGCGTGAATGCCGGTGATGGTGCCATCACACAGGCGGGTTGCCTGTTTCATCGCGTTGTTGGCATAGTCGGATTGATCCAGCGCCACCAGAATGCGGGCCAGCGAAACGGGCGCAGTTCCGGCGGAACCCTCATAGCCCTCGTCAATTGCCAAATTTACAACCATATCAATTCTCCAGTTTTTGCGGCCCTGTTCAAGCCGCGTGTCTATTTATCCTTGGCGCAGCGAAACCCGACAAATTCCGCATAAGCATTGGTGTAATCCCACATCCGGTTGCTGGCGACGGTCATATGATCGCGTCCGTTCCATGAGTTGCCTTTGATATAGGCGCAAGGCTCGCCTGCGATATGCGGGTTGGGGTCTACTTCGGGCGGCAGGCACATCTCGGGCAACACGCCGCCGTTCATTTCCGTAAGCTCAGTCAGGATCAGCATCATTTCAGGGGTTTGCGTTCGGGCATCGGCACCGCCATCCATACAGCGTCCGCCCTTGGCGACGCGAACATCCGACACCCATTCAGACACATTGCCCGCCATGCCTCGAACGCCAAACGGGCTGATGTCGCTCTCATAGCTGGCAACCGAAACAGGTGCGGCGCCGGTTAGATGGGCGCGGCTATAGTCGGCCTCGTCCCCCCAAGGATAAATCTGCCCCTCCACACCACGCGCCGCCTTTTCCCACTCGATTTCAGTCGGAAGGCGTTTGCCGGCCCATTCGCAATAGGCCATAGCGTCTGCGTGCAGAACTCCGGTCACAGGTTGGTCCTTTTGGTTCAGGTCATCCTCGTCAACGAACGCAGCGGGCGCATGGCCGGTCGCGGCAACAAATTCAACATAATCGGCGTTGGTGACCTCAAAGGTATCAATCCAGAAATCACCCACGAGGTAAGGCATCGGCCCATACAGCCCCGTGTAATAAACATAGCCCAGCACCGCTGGACCCGCTTTGACAAACGCCATACCTTTGGATGCGTTAGGGGGGAAAGCCGCATAAGCCCCCACCCCCAATGCAATAGCGCCAAGCGCTGCTATGGTTACGGTTTTCAGTTTAATAACCAATACCCCAGCAGCAGCAGCACCACGGCCACATTCACCAAAGCACCGGCCAGAACGAATACGTGAAAAGCGTTTATTCTTTTGCGTTTTACCATCTGGCCGGACCTTTTCGTATTTTAATAAGACAAATCCATTGTGACTTCGCCACCGGCATCAACAGTGACCGAGCCGACTTTTTTCTCGCCCAGGAAACCATGCCACATCATCACTTTGTATTCGCCCGCAGGGATGTCAGTGATCGAAAACGCACCGGTTTCATCAACAACCGAGAAGTAAGGCGTTTTGGCGACGTAAACGAAGCTGTGCATGAAATCATGCGCGTCACATTCGACCTTCATGCCATTGCCACGACGCAGCTTGATGTCTTTGTTCAGCACATCGCCCTGGCTGGGTTGTGATACGTTCAGAACGGTTTTGCGCGCCTTGCCGATCAACTCGTAGGCGTGGATGTTATGCAGCGTGTGATCGTTGTTAATTGCGGTCAATTCACCGGTGTTGGCCATCACACCCATTGCTGGCGAAAACTCGCATTGTGTCTGGTTGATGGTCAGCGTCATCAGCTCTTCGGGCATGGCTTTGCCTTCCTCGATATCGGCAAGGAACACCACAGCATTGATCAGCATGCCAGCCTCATTGACCTGCACGAACGGCACTTCGCGTGATCCGGCACCGCAGATTTCTGGGTCTTTGGAAATGGTATAGGTGCGCATGTCGTTTTCGGCCCCACCCGCGGAAACTGTGCCGACAAAGCTGCCGCCATCACTCACTTCGACCTCGTTATAGCCTTTGGCGCTGACCGCCGTCGCCATGCTTAGGGCCGCCAATGCAATGGCGGATTTCGTAAACAGGTTTCTCATTTTGTGTTTCCTTTCGGTGTATTGGAAAAATCAGGCGACTTTCAGTGCCTCGGTCTGATCCGGTTGTTGAAAGAGTTCGGCAAGCGCATCAATCGCCACCAGCCAACGTGCCTTTTGGTATTCATCGTCGAGCAGCTCCAACAAACGGGCGGCCCCCGCATCCGGGGCGTATTGCCCTAACAGCTTGCCAATGTCACGGCGGTAGGTGCCGTCGTTTGTAACCGCAAACAGCACCAGAGCCTCGGCGGAATCGTCGCCAAACAGACGGGCCAATGCGCGGGCGGCAGCGATGCCGACACCTTGGTATTTATCATTCAGCGCATTGATCAAAGCATCGGTCGCAAGGTTACGGTGATCCATTGCCTTGACGGCCTCGACCCGAACCAGCGGATCGGAATCGGTCAGTAATGCCTCAAGGGTCGCATCCATCTCGGCCCCCTTGATCCAACCCATTGAGCGCAGGGCCAAGACACGGGTTTCGGGCACGTCGCTTTTCAGCAACTCTTGCAATGGGGCCAGCGCTTCCGCTGGCATAGTGCCGGTTTTCTCGGCATGTTTGGCCAAGGAAAACAGCGCGCCATTGCGGGTTTCTTCGTCCAAATCCTGCGTCAGTGTTGCGATCAGGGCGTCGGTGACATCCTTATGGACCACGCTGCCCAACAAGCGGGCGGAAAAGCGTTGCACGTCTTCATGCGGCGATGCCATCGTATCCCACGACAGTTTGCGTTTGCCCAGTTTGCGCCGCTTGGTCAGATCGAGCATACGCTGGGTTTCATCGCTCAGAATGATTTCCTCTGGCTCCTCAATGGGCGCATCGGGCACGTTGGACTTGATCGCCTCAAGCGTTGATGTCACCGGTTCGATTTTTTCGGCAACCAGCGGCAGTTCCGCGTCAATTTCGTTGGCAATCTCTTCGGTGATTTCGGGCAGAGGCTCTTTCTCGACGATCTCTTCCTCCACCTCTTCGGGGGGCAAAACCAACTCGCCGTTCAGACCTGTGATCAGCCCAAGGCCCGCATCATTGGGCCACTTCGGATCATTACTGGCGATTTCCGCCAAAGCCGTTAATGCCGCCAGACGCAACTGGCGATCCGCATCACCCGCAGCCTGCAACAGGGCGGGCACAGCGATGTCACCGGCTTTCTCAACCGCTTCGATCACCCCGACACGGAATTTTTGCGGGATTTCAGCGTTTGATAGCACATGCAACAGCCCTTTGGCCGCTTCCGGCCCTTTCAGGGCAATCAGCGCCAAAGCTGCCTGTTTGGCGGCATCCGGATCACCGGTAATCGCCTTTTGCACGGCTTTTTCCAAATCTTCGTCTTTGAATTTATCTGGGTTGGCCTTGATGATTTTGAACACTTCTACCCGCACTTCAGGGGCCGGGTCTTTGATCAGATCCCACAGCAACAACGTGTTTTGCAACCCTGCGTATTTAACAACAGCCGCCCGAACCGAACCATCTTCATCGCCGAACAACGGCTTAAGACGATCATCGGTCGCTTCCAGATTTTCCAATGCCAGACGGCGGATTTCCGGTTTTACATCGGCGACCATCCCGCCGCGCAGATCATCCAGATGCGGGTTGTCGGACATGCCAACAGCACGCACAATCCGGCGGCACATGCGGGTATCGCCCTTGCCATACTCGTTGATAATCGCCAAAGCACCGGCCTCGCCCATCCTCGCCAGCGCCCGCAGGCCGGGCTCGGTTAAATCCTGAGCCTCGTCATCCAGCATCGCTGCAATGATTTCCGGCACTGCTTCTTCGGGGGCAAAAACACCCAAACCCTCGAATGCAGACATCTGGATATCGATCCAGCTGTCCCACTCATCAGTGTAAAACGCCTCTTCGTCCCATGCCACGTCCTCCTCGGAACGCGACACCGCTAATTTACGCAGCAGCGGCACAACGGGTTCATACCGCATAGCGATCAACGCCTTTATGGCGGCGCGTTTCACGTCGGATTCGGGGTCACCAACCAGATTTTCCATCAGCTTTTCGGCCGAGGCGGGATCGTTCAACGCGCCCAGCGCAAACGCGGCGTCAGTTCTGACGTCAGGGTCTTCGTCGAGCAATGCCTTGATCAGCGGTTCAACTGATTCCGCCAACCCCATGCTGCCCAGCGCCCGTGCTGCCGCACAGCGGTGAACGTCAATTCCGTCGGTTAAAATGCTTGTTAATCTGTCGCGCGCTTTGGTTTTCATTGATCTTCCACCTTTAACTGTTCAAGGTAGGCTATCGAATCCCGAAATTTTTAGCATTGACGTGCATCAAGCAATACAACGCCAGCCGCAGTTTTACCCGAGGCTGGCGAAATGTCGCATATCAGTGTTTTCTCGTTTCACATGTAATACGCATCAGATTTTCACCGAGGCAGTGATTACGTAGTAATTGCGTTCGGGGAAAATCCGATTCACATCAACGAGAAAGCGCTAAGTGTCAGGGCGCCCGCATCAGGCGCCCTGATTTGTTGCTATACTCCGATGTCGCGTGGTGCGAAGGACATCGAGCGGAAGCTATGTTTGTATGGCGATTCACCGATCTTGGTGACCTTCGCGATACCCATTTTGTAGTTATAGTTCCCACTGATCCAGTCCACGACCCGACCCGCCAAAGCGTTGGCTGGCTGGCTGTAGTGCAAGAAGTCCATATACATGACCCCCGGCTTGACAGCGCGTGTGACCATCGCAACCGCGGTGATCGAGGCCTCGGACAGTTCCACATTTCCGGCAGCCATCTGACCAGTGAAGGTATAATCGTCACCCTCAACACCCAGTGTGCTGTCTTTCATGCTTGGCACGCGGTCGTTCGACAGCAGGACCATATCGCCACTTTCAATGCCACGTTTTGCAGCATCTTCGGTGTTGATTTCGACCCAGTTGTCAGGCCAGCGCTGAACGATGTATGGACGACGGGTGTCATCGAAACCCGACTGCCAGCGTTCATTCGCACGACCAGATGTGCACCACAGCTCGTCGCCTTTTGGTTTCATCCATTCCCAATAATCCGAGAACAGCGACCAAGGCGATTTCTGGATGTTGCAGCGACCGGTTTGCGAATTGAAGTGCGTAGCCTTCTTATTGAACATATTCGCAGCCGTTGGTCCGGCAGATGGCAGTTTACGCGTGGTGTCATGCAGACGCACAGTGCCCATAAGGGAGCCATCCGTATTCATGTATACCGGCGCTTGAATGCCGTTTGTGCCCATCTCGCGGAACTTCTCGTGCAGGGTTTTCCCTTCCCGTTTCGCCGCAACTTTAACCATGTTAAAGTCCTTACGGCTGCCACGGGTGAACTTGGCTGCTTCTTCTGCAACTTCGTTCGAGTTTTCCCAATCAAAGCCCTCAAAGCCCATTCTCTTGGCCAGTTGAGCAATGATCCACCAATCAGGTTTCGCTTCGCCCGGTGCATCATAGAATTTTTGATACAACCGAACGCGACGTTCACCATTGGCTCGCAGGAAGTCTTCTTCGCCCCAAGTTGCGGCTGGGAAGATGATATCTGCGAACTGGTTGCCGATCGGATCGACCAGATAGATATCCTGATTGATCAGAACCATACCACCGCTATCAACACGCGCCCTCAAAGTCTCGAGGATTTTCTCGCGGTCGAGAGACTGGATTTGGTGCGGGTTGCCACGTGTCAGTTCGTGGAACCGTGCCGCCATTTGTTGGCTGCCCAGCATGGATTGGATCCATGTAGTGCCGATGACGTGGGCCATACGGGTGTGTCCCGCCATTGTCCAAGTATCGGTATCTAGCGCCCGACGACGACGACCCGGCAGTTTCATTGGCGATTTGTTGCGGGGATACCCGCCGCCACGAACACCACCACGTTGGTGGCCACCGGCCCGACCGATCATCTGGCCTGGACGTCCACCTGCACCCACAATGATACCCAGTGCGGAGATCGCTTGTGTGTTGCCGGTGTTGTTGGACCAATAGAAGCCTTTTTCGATCATCACGGAGGTTTTAGGCCGTGTGCCGTCTTCTTTTGGTTTCGCCATCATTTCAGCAGCCAACTGGATTTTCGCGGCATCTACGCCGGAAACTTCAGATGCGGCATCGAGTTTGAACTCGTCTTGGGCCAGTAGCCATTTTGACCAATCGTCAAAGCCATCGGTCTGGAATTTGCCCCAAGTGGTGCGCCACTGCCAAGGTGTGTTGCGTGTACCTTGCCCGAAGCCAGAGGAAGAACCCCACTTGTCGTTAACCCAGTTCTTGATCCACTCGGCGTCTTGCCAACCGTTTTCAACGATGATCCGCGCAATGGCGTTCACAACCAGCAAATCGGTGCCAGGTGTAACGTCGAGCCACAGGCCGCCGTTTTGTAGGGCATAGGCAACGCCAGCAGTTTTACGTGGCACCATAAAGATGGCTTTTTGACCGTTCTGAATAGCCGGCATCATCCATTGTGTGAAAAGGATGGTTTTGGTTTCATAGGGGTCAGTCCCGCAAACCAGCAGAGTTTCAGCATCAGCCCAGTCTTGATACGCAGGGCCAAAGTTATCGAAACCGGCATCACGGAAACCAGGGGTCGACGACACATCGGAAGGTGTGTCGTGGAACGTAAAGTTGGCGGTGTTGATCGAGCGCAATGCATATTTGGTGATTGCGTATGTGTTCTCGATATACTGGTAGCTGAAGGTTTTCACGCCGTAAGCGTTGTGACCGTGTTTTTTGATCACGTATTTCGCCATTTCAGCCGCAATATCGAGCGCAAAGTCCCAAGGCACTGGCTGAAGCATGCCATAGACACGCATCATTGGTGATGTCAGACGATCACGTGTCGGGGTTTCCGGATTGTAGCATTTCTGCGCAATACAGCCACCACGCAAGGACGAGTCACCGTTTGTATTCACAAACTCGGCGTCTTTGTCGGGAATGATCACAACGTGGTGTGGCTCGCCACCGTGCAGCACGATATTGTGCTGGTTTGGTGCAACCCAAGGGCCAAGTGCCTGAACGGGGAAATCCTCGCCAAATGCGTTGTCGGCTGCGGCCGCACCACCTTCTTTGCTGCCTTTAACGGGCCAGCGGTAGACTTTGTAGCCACAAGCAACGATGCAGTAATCGCATGCTGTGGTGATCACATCCGCATCCGCCGGGGGCAGAGGGACGTTCTCGTCTGGGATATAATATGGAGTTGACATGTTCTTCCTCTCCTAACCGTGCAGGTTTTCTTTGCGGCCATAAATCAGACCGAAGATTCCAGTGGCGTAGATATCGTCACCATCGAGTTCCAGCAGAACCTGCGGAAGGCTTTGATAAGCCTGTCCGGAAATCAGGATGCCGTGGCGCGTCAAGTCGTAGGTCGACAAGTGCAGCGGGCAGGCGCCCAGTGATTTCGTATCTGGTTTGTAGCTGTCGTAGAGCGATCCACCCTGGTGGGTGCAAGCATAATTGTAGGCAACAACGTCTTGGCCATCGCCAATACCGCCGCCCGCTTTTACGCCCATTTTAACGATCATCGAATCCGCGTGTTCGCCCTCGTCGGGGTAGCTGAAATCAAGTGGTTTATCCAATTCCAGTTCCGACATTTTAGCGATCAGTTTGCGCGGAAATTCGGTCACCTGCGCAGGAACTTCCTGCGCTTGGGCGGTGCCCGGATTCATCGTGATCATGATCGTGGTAGTGACACCCGATGAGATCAGGAAATTACGCCGTGAAACCAGGCATTTATGCCCGATTTTCTTGGCTATCTCCTTGCGGGCCTCACCGGTTGGTTTTTTTAGGTCTTCTGACATTTCAATATCCTCTCCTGAAGCCTTACTCGGAAGCCAAAGCTTCGTAGGGTGGAAGTACTGGTGGCTCGACACGTAGTTCGTCACCGCTAAATCCTTCAAGGAAAGCAACCAGTTGGTCGATTTCATCATCTGTCAGGCCCAGAGGCTTGAGCAGGTCGGATTTTGTCGAGGACATGGTGCCATCGGTGAAATCATTTTCACCACCACCGGCGTTATAGAATTCGACCACTTCGCGCAGATCCCAGAACGCACCATTGTGCATATAGGGGGCTGTATACAGGGTGTAGCGCAGCGGTGCTGTGCGGAATTTACCCATGTGGTCTTTTTCCTTGGTGCGGAAATAGAGGCCCGGATCGTCCTTAAGAACACGATACATTTCCTGAGTTACGCCTTTGGCTAAAATCTCGTAGCGGAAAGTAACCTGTGCCAGACCGTCGTCTTCCCAACGCTCTGATGGTGGAACACCCAGATTGTAGTAGTTCTCATCCGTGGTAAACGCACCATTGTGACACTGGATACAACCAGCCTTGCCGTTGAACAGATCCATACCCGCGACCTGTTCTTCAGTCAGGGCGGACGTGTCACCGGCCAGATATTTATCAACCGGTGTATCGTTCACGATCAATGTGCGCTCGAACGCTGCAATGGCGCGCCAAGCGTCATCAATCAACGGATACTCTCCGCCGAACACTTCTTTGAAGCGTGCGCGATATTCAGGAATGAACGCCAAGCGCGTTTCCATCACATCATTTTCGCCGTTGCCAGCAACCGCACCTTTGGCAGCAGACGGTGCCTGCTTCTCAAGCGAACGTGCAGACCCTGCCCAGAACAACTGCCCCAGATAGGCCGAGTTGATCACGGTTTGGGAATTGCGCCAGTGAACTGTGCCGGGATAGCCGCGCGACAGACTGTCGTTAAAGCCCCAGCCCTGATCAGGCTCGTGGCAAGTCACACAAGCTGTTGACGCGTCGCCACCAATACGCGGGTCCCAGAACAGGATTTTACCCAGTTCAACCTTGGCATCTGACATCTGATTGTCCAATGGGATTGGCGGATCACCCAGCGGAGCCAGTGGTGGATATGCATCGGCGGCTGCCATACCGGCAGTCATTGCAAGTGCAGCGGCACCAGCCATCAGAAGGAAAGTATTTTTCATCGTTTTCATCTACCCTCTCCCTTTCTAGTTTTTCACGTCACGCCAGTTTTCGATGGCGTCGTAATTGGTTGGAATTTTGTCTTCCCAGACATACTCGGGACCAGTGAGCGGATCACCGGAAAGAGCCTCAAGGAAAGCAACGAGATCAGCTTGCTCATCTGCCGACAGATCAAGCGGTTTAATGCGCTCGTCTTTATTGGCATCTTCGCCACCGCCAGCGTTATAGAACGCGACAACATCAGCCAGCGTCGCGATCATGCCGTTGTGCATGTAGGGCGCTGTGTATGTCAGCTCGCGCAGGGTTGGCGTGTTAAACGTGCCAACATCGCTACGATCAATCGGGTTGCGGATGATTTGCGCCCCAACATCACGGCGGACGTTCATGTAGTTCTCGACCCCCATGAACTGGGCAAATGCGGCATAGGTCATATGGCGCATTGGGTCAGACCAGATTTCAGGATTGTTGGGAACGCCTGTGTTATAGGCCGCATCATCGGTCAAACGTGGACCGCTGTGGCAAGAAATACATCCGCCCTTGCCTTCAAACAATGCCTGACCGCGGGTTGCGGACTCGGACATGCTACCGGTGTCGAATGGTGCGTTTTTCGAGATCAGAGTTTTCAGATACTCAGGGATCGCCTTACGGACAGATCCGTTTGATGGCTCGCCGTATCCGGCAGCTTCAAACATTTCCAGATAAACAGGGTCTTGCTTGATGCGTTCCTGCATCATGCGCATATCCATGTTCATGGAGTAATCTTCGGTGATGCTTTCGCGGGTCACGTCGTTCAGGTTGGTGCCTATGCGACCGTCATGAAACCAGTTGGCGGCAGTGGTGGTGTTCACCAGAGTGGGGGTGTTACGGAACCCTTTGGACCCTGGATAGGCCAACGACAAAGCTATGTTTTCACCATAGCCAAACTCTGGCTGGTGGCAGCTGGCACATGAAATCGCCGCATCACCTGACAGGCGCACATCGAAAAACAGGCGCTTACCCAGCGCCGCTTTGGCCTCGTTTATTTCAGGGCCTACGACCGGCCCCAATGCCGCGCCTTCAGCCATGACCGGACCCGCAAGCATTGTGGCGCACATCAGTGCCGCCCCAAATGTTGCTGTTCCGCTTTTGAACCGAGATATCTTCATTGATCTCCCCTTCTTCATTTGGAAATTAAAATCCGACTCAGAATACCCGAGCCAAATCGCCGTCTTGGACAGAACGTCGCAGGACAAGGGGGGGGCGTCATTGACGGCCATCAAGATTTCTAAAAATCGGATTGTTTTCGCGGATTATTTGCGTTTCAGCCTGATTTTACAGGCTAAAACGCTTACGGGCCCGCCAAACAAGGATCAAAAACAGCAGACCTGCAAGCAGTGCAGCGGCGATTGCAATCCCTAGTGTTTTGGTCGGATTTTCGGTTGGTTCCAGCAGTATCCAATACCAAGAGGTAAAGCTGTTGCGGATACCGACCTCGCCGTTCAACCCGTCCCAGCTGGCGAATGCGATCGGGGTATAGACCCCTTCGCTAAACTGCAAATCCTCGACCGCCTCGGTTTCCAGCGGGCGACTGAACACAACCTGCCAGCGCCCGTCTTTCCATTCGCCTGTGGCCGACAAGCTCGAACTGTCGTCACGCACCGCTGGCGCTTTGTCCAATCCCTTGGCGTCCATGATCACGGCTGTTTGCTCTGCAGCAGGCTCAACCGACGGTGCAGTCCAGACCCACATGTTCACGGGGTTCTTTTTGTCGCCTTGGCGAAAATAGGGTTTCTCGTTGGTGCCCGAAAGGGCCGCCGGAATTTGCACCGCAATCGCGTCGCGTGTGGCCACCACATCCTCCAGTGCGTATTCCCGCTCAAGGTCGGATCCGGGCACCGAATAGGTGCGGTCATCCACATCCACCCGCAGGGCGATGTTACTGTCATTATAGAGCGCGCGCACGGTGACGAATTCTGTCAGCGAGGTAAACAGGCGCGGCTCTTTGATTACATTCGGGGCCATGTTGAAGGTCATCGCAGGGGCCGTGTCCCATGCGGGGTCCGTCGGGTCACTAGGTAGATCGCCATCAACGCGCACAGCTTTGATCACAGATTCGCCTTTGGAAACCGGTGTCGTATTACCCTGCAGGGTGACCGCGTAATTGGCAATCGCCCAGCGGGTCTCGACATCCAACGCGGTGGTGTGCTCAGGCATCGGCGAAGACGGGATACCAACAGACAGACGCTGGAACACGTCTTGTGTATCCATCGTCACCCGCCAGCTTTCGGGGTGGGTCAGGTTACGCGGCCAGATGCGCGCACCGGCGTCATCAGCTAGCCGTTTGCCCGAGGTGATGTTGCCCCGTCCCTCATTGCCATGACACTCGGCACAGATTTTCAAAAACTGTTCTTGGCCCAGCGCCAGCATTTCCGGCGTGGCGGGCGGCATCGCGCCCATTTCAATCGGGTTCAGACCCAAATCTTCGGCGCTTTCGCCATCCCAATACCCCATGACCTTGATCTTTTCGATCAACGCATCGATTTCGGCATCCGTCAGTAGTTCTTTCCAACCCGGCATCGCGGTGCCGGTCAACCCGTCACGGATGGTTGTGCGCAGGTCGGCATCGGTGGGGAATTCACTGTCGGAATCGGTGGTTTTATATTTGAACAATCCAAGGGTGAAATCCCGAGGCGCGGGATACATGAATTCGGCGGCAACCCCCAGCCCATCGCCATCTTCACCATGACATTGCGAACAACGCTTCATATAGATTGCGTCAACCGCGTCCTCGGACAGCGCCGCATTCGGATCAACCGCGGCAGGCTCCTCGGCCCCCTCGGATTTCTCCTCCAGCTCCCACGAGCGTGGCTCAAGGCCGGTGTAATCATAAAGGAACGAGATGATCTTCCAGACCTCGTCCTCCTCCAGCATTTCCTCCCAGACCGGCATCGCCGAGGCCCAAGGCGTGCCTTCGCGTGGCAGGCCAGGCCCGCCTTTGGTGATGCGCCAAAACAGGAAGGATTCCTGCAACTGGGCAATCATGCCTACGTCCTGAAAATTGATCGGCCGCGGGGTGAATGTTTTGGCGAAATGCCCTTCGCCATCCAGCGTGTCGCCGTGGCAATAGATGCAGTTTTTGTAATAAAGCTCGGCCCCCTCGGCAACGATTTCGGCGTATTCATCCGACGCCTCGTCGAACTCTTCACGGTAGGGATTTTGCAGTTTCAGCAGATCATAGGTGTTGCCATAGGCCTTCATGCTGGAGGGCGGTGCGGGGTGAACCGTGCGCAATTCCAGCGGCGAGGTCACCGACGGCTTCACCGCATTATACGTCAGAAAGCCAGCGCCAGCCACCACAGCCACAAAGGCCACGATGCGCGGCAGAAGCATTTTGGGCGACCCGAACAGCGCCAGCAACGGGGCGAAAAACGTCGCGGCAGTTTTATTGTCGAACGTCACCACCAGCAACATCGCCACGGTGCAGATGATCATATATTGCACCAGCAGGGATGCGGGGATCGGCGGGTTCAGCACATAGGCGAACACCACATAAAGGGCGACCAGAACCAGAATTCCAAGGAACAGCGGGTGTTTGAAAAAGCGCATCTGTCTATCCCTATTCCGCAAGCTTCATTAGATAATCAATGATCAGTTCGATCTCGCTCTCGGCCATATCATCGCCAAAATAATCCGGCATCATATCTGCCTCATAGCCCTCGGTGATTTCGGCGTTCGGGTCCAGAATGGCGGCCCTGACCTGATCCGCTGTCATCCGTGTGCCGATCCCGTTCAGGGCTGGACCAATATCGGCCTCGCTGCCATCCAGATCATGGCAACCGGCACAGCCGTAGTTTTCGACCACTTCCAGCCCAGTGGTGGCAAGTTCCTCGTCGCCATCATCTTCACTGACAGGGGCTGCATCAGGCAGCGCCAGCAGGTAATCGGTCAGCAACAGCAGTTCAGTGCCGCGCATCTCTTCGCCAAAATCCGCTGGCATGAAATCGGCGTCATAGCCCTCGGCGATGACCACATTCGGATCAATAATCGCCTCCATCAGGGTGGCGCGATTCATTCGCTTGTCGATCCCGTAAAGCGACGGGCCAAGCGTAGCACCACTGCCGCCCAGATCGTGACAGGCCGCACAGCCATATTCATCCACCACCGCTTCGCCTGTGGTCAGCAATGGGGCCGCCTCACCGCTTGATGGCTCCGCGGCAGCCGGCGCATCATCGGCGCTTGGCAACGGAACAGTTGGTTCCAAGCCTGCCAAATCCTGCAAAAACGCCGTCACCGCATTCATTTCAACCACAGTCAATTCAATCGGCGCTTTGTCCACCGTTGGCATCGGCGAAACCGTATCGTTACTGCCTTTCTCGCCAAAGCCTTCGACCACAAAGGCCGACGGGTCGGTCATCGATTCAAAGATATAGGCCTCGATCGCCTTGGCCCCCTCTTTGCCCGCCGAAACGCCCGCGTAGCGTGCATCCATCAGGCGTTCGGGGTATGTCGCAGCCATGTCCATGACCAGCGTATCGGGCGCACGGCCCATGCCGTTATGACACAGGGTGCAGGTGCCTTTACCGCTGAACAGCTTCTCGCCCAGTGCAATCATCCCGTCCATATCCAGCCCGTCGGTCGATACCTCGACAGGGGCGGATGTATCGGGTTCAACCTGCGGCAGGATGTGGGAAAAGCCCATGTAAAACAGCAGCAAGACAACGCTAAAACCGATGACGCGGATGAAGGTCATACTGCATCCTCCGCCACTTTCTGCTTGGTCGCGCCAAGACGTGACAGCCAGAAAACAAAGACCATGATTGCCATGAACCCAAGGGTAATGGCGGTGATGGTATTGCCCGCATCCCCCAATGTGGGGATGTAGTTTTCCGGCGAATTATCCTTCATCACCGTGTAAACATGCCAGTTGGTGCGCAGGGATGAGCGGATATAGCCCATCAAGCCCATCAACCATGTGAACGCCACCGGCAGCACGAACAATGCATATTGCGACCGCTCCGTCATCCGGCCCCAATGCACCTTCTCGGCCTTGGCCCCGCGCAGCATAAAGACGTCAACAAGCACCGCCCCCATAATGATAGTCACTGTGCTGACCACCTGAGGCACCGAGGCGCCAACCTTGTAAACCGTCGGAGTGAAATAGCCGTAGACGCCAGCGCCAACGATGTTTGCAATACCAACAACGTAAAGTGCGACAATCACCATATTGCCCTGTTTGGCCCAGCTGACCACAGGAATGCGGCTGGATCGATAGAACATCTGGAACGACAGGAAGGTCATCACCAGCATCAGGTTCACCGCAATATTTTTGGCAGGCATGATGCCCAATGGGCCGAGAATTTTATGATGCGTGCCGCCGAGGTTTTGAATTTCAGAGGCGCTCAAAATCAAGGTGTGCGGCGTGACCCAGACGAGGAACCCGCCGACAATCACCACAGCAATATATTTCACATATTTCGCGTATTGCGCCCCGCGATCCGTGCGCATCAGGCCCGACCAGAGGTAATAGTTTGCGGCCAGCATAATCGTGCCGATCAGCACCGCCTGAATGATGAATAACCACGCCAGAATGCCGCCCATCGCGGTGATGCCCATCTGTTGGCTATAGGCGTAAATCTCGGCCATCAGCCAGTAGCCGGCGAACGGCAGCGGCAGGAAACCAAGAATGGCGATAAAGTTCGCGGTATAGCCCATCCAGTCGTAATGCGCTTTGGTTTCGGGGTCTTTTTCAGCCAGAAACATGTAGGCGGCATAGCCCCCGACAATCGCGCCACCATAGGCGATATTGGCAAGGAACCTGTGCAGGTTCAGCGGGTTCCACAGCGGGTTGCGCGTGGCCTCCCAAACCGTGCCGGTGATGGCCCCTGCCGCATCCACACCGGCGGGCGACATCATGAATGAGGTCCAGGCGTTGGCGATGAACATCAGGGTCAGGCCGACCGTGTTCAGCACCAGACCGATGGACATGTGGAACCACTTGCGGTTACCACGGCGCAGCGCGTCCCATGAATAGAAATAGATATAGAGGGTGATAGATTCCAGCCCGAACAGCAGGGCGTAAATCAAAAACTGGCCGCGGAATACCTTGACCATATAGCCCATCAGATGCGGGTAAAACACCATCAACGACAGCAGCAGACCACCGCCAACAAGGGCTGTCAGTGAATAGGCGGCCATGGTGATTTTCATGAACTCGCGCGCCATGTTGTCGAACCGGTCATCGCCCGTCACCACGCTCATAAATTCAGTGGCGATAGCAAACAGCGGCACGGCCAACACGAAGGCCGCGAGGAACAGGTGCATTTGCGCCGCACTCCAGACCACGGTGCGGGCGCTGATATTGCCAATCAACGGATAATCCAGCCGCGAGGGTTTGGGCGCACCTTCCAGAACGGCCGCGACCTCCTCGGTGGCGGCAACGGCCAGTTCGGGTGCGATAACGGCGATCAGTGTGGCGAACAGGGCCAGAAGATGGGTAATTTTCATATCAACCCCCTATGCTGGCATCAGGTTTGCGCCGACCGGCAAGCCCTGAAATTCCATGATCGATTTGTCGATGAAATAGAAAACGGCGACCCAGACAACCAAGGCCACCACAAACACCACCCACTTGTTTCCCAACATCCGGATTTCCTTATTCTTGCCGCTTGTGCACTAGTGATGGATCGAAACGACGCCGTGGTCGTACAACAGCAGCCACCAGAAAAAATACAGCATGGCAATTGCGGTCAGCGTGAAAACCAGCTTGCCCAACAATGTGCTTTCGTTTTTTCCAGACATGGTCCCTGCCAATTCCAATCCCGCAACTTACGCGCATACTTTGGTCAGGAAAGGACAACATAAACGGGGCGCACTGTAATTGATGCCTATCAAGATTAGGATGATTTGTCCGGTGAACGCTTATCAAGCCTGACAGCTTTCTTCGCTAAGCGAGAAGTGCTGTGCAAGGGCGCAACGGGCGGCGCTAGAACGCCACCCCGCAGGATTGCGATATCCGGCGCTTCAGGCGTTCCAGATAATCAGGCATGGTTTCGCCTTCCTCCTGTGGCACCAGAAAAATCAATTTGGCGGCAATAATATAGGGGCGACGTTTCTCGCCCTCGCCCGGCGTCGGGCTGGTTAGTATTTCCTCAACGATAGCAGTGGCTTGCGCAGGGTTATCACAATATCGCGGCAGGGCGGCTTTATTGGCATACCAATCGGCACTGTTAAAAATAAACAGCATCACCGCCGTGGTCAGACCAAAAACAATCAGTATCCGGTGCATTCCCCTGCCCTTTCGCAAAAATCAGCTGCCTGTACCGTTTGGCAAACCCGCCCCCATTCCACCAGTGCGCCACCGCGTTTGTTACAATTCTTTACATTTGGAAACGCAATGTAACAGATTCAAAATCCATACGTTACATCCACCCGTTAGCAGTTGGTCATGGATGCTGGCTGGGGGCCTGCATAATTTGCATATGCCCCTGCCGTATCCAGCGAAATAACCGTCAAGGATACCTATCTGTATGTCAAACCTCCCAGCCGCTAAATGCCAGGACTGTTCAATATATACCGATGCGGGCGGCCTTTGCGCCCATGTTCCATCGGATGAACAGAATGCGCTTAGCAGCAAATCCCGCACCGCGTCCCTAAAGCGCGGTGAAAGCATTGAAGCCGAAGAAATGCTGACATGGCCGGTGATCGCCATTTCATCCGGCGTGATCAGCCTTCAGCATTTGCTGGAAGACGGGCGTAAAACCATTGCCGCCCTTTTCATGCAAGGCGACATCATTGATATGCGCGGCATAAACAGCCGCAATCGTGGCCTTCTGATCGCTTTGAACAAGGTGAAATTATGCCGCCTGTCCCCCGCGATCTTTGAGAAGATCATTGAAACAAATCCTGAGGCCCAGCGCATTGTCTGGAACAATATGCGCAAACAGACCTTTCGCGCGATTGACCACTCTGCCGATCTGGCCAAGAAACACGCGTTGGAAAAACTGGTTTCGTTCATCTTTGAATGCAAGCGCCGCCAGACTGTAACCCTATCCGAAACTTCCGTTATCATCCCCGTGCGGCGCGTTGATCTGGCCGAATATCTGGGGATGCAGCCTGAAACCGTCAGCCGCTGTTTTAAAGACCTGGAGGAACGCGGGGTTATTGAATTCAACGGTATTTCCAACATTAAACTGCTGGAAATACCAACCTTGCGGCGCATTGCGAATGGTGACAGAAATGCAAATGGTATCCACCGCACAAATCAAAACAAAATCAAAATCCTTAGCTATGGCTGAGGCCGGGATTGTTGAGTTTGGCAAGACCGGCATCCTGCTGATCAATCTGGGCACGCCTGAGGCCACCGATTACCAATCGATGCGCCGCTACCTGAAGCAGTTCCTGTCCGACAAACGTGTGGTCGAATCCACCGGTCCGATCTGGTGGCTGGTTCTGAACGGGATAATCCTGCGCAAGCGGCCCAAAACCAGCGGGCGGGCCTATGATCTGATCTGGAACAATGATCTGGATGAATCCCCGCTAAAAACCGTCACCCGCGCACAATCAGATGCCCTTTCGCTGGCGTTTTCAGGCACGGATAATGTGGTGGTGGATTGGGCGATGCGCTATGGTAAACCCTCAATCGACGATGTGATCAAACGCATGGTGGATCAGGGCTGCAGCCGCATCCTACTGTTCCCGCTCTATCCGCAATACAGTGGCGCGACCACCGGCACCGCGATGGACAATGTGTTTGATGTGCTGAAAACCCTGCGCCATCAGCCGACGATCCGCACCGTTGCCCCCTATTACAACCACCCCGCCCATATCAAAGCACTGGCCGACAGCATCCGCGCACATCACGCAACGCTGGACTGGACGCCCGAGGTGACCATCGCCTCCTTGCACGGTCTGCCCGTTGATTTCATCAAAAAAGGTGATCCCTATCAGGCCCATTGTGAAACCACCGTTGCCCTGCTGCGCCAAGAACTGGGGTTTGATGACAGGCAATTGTTGCTGACCTATCAGTCCCGTTCGGGACGCACGGTCTGGATGACACCAGACACCGAAGATGTTGCCATTGGGCTGGCGCGTGACGGGATCAAAAGCCTGACAATAGTCGCGCCCGGATTTGCCACCGATTGCATTGAAACACTGGAAGAATTGCACATCCGCGCGCATGATAAATTCATTGCGGCGGGCGGCGAAAACTGTTCGGTCGTGCCCTGCCTGAATGATAGCCCACTCTCGATCAACATGCTGAAAACGCTGATTGACGCGAGCCTTGGTGGTTGGGTCTAGGCTGGACTGTTAACGCCCTGTACCTCGACAATTACTATTTCGTAATGCCACTGGGCGTCGCGGCTGTTTTCAGGGATTTCAAGATTCCTTAGCTGGTTGATCTTAAAGGATGAAAAATGGGTCAGCAACGCGCGTTGATGCGCCCGCAACAATGAATCTGCTTCATTGATGTTGTCTGCCAGACGCCGCTTGCCAACTTCCAAAAAGTCCTTTGACCATTTGTAGTGAATGCCCTGTGATATCCCCTCACGGCGGTAAAGTTCAGCAATGCGGTCTTCGCTGCGCAGGCCGTCCAAAATGATCCTGATCTTCTCTTCAGATGAATACTGTTTACGCGTCGCTCGCTTAATGTCTTTAACGATCTTCTCGCCAAGGCTCTTTCGAGTTCGTGTTGTCTGTCTCATATCCACTCCTCGGTGGTTACGATGAGCCAGAAACACTCTCTTAGCAAATCATGCTATTTGGATCCATATGCGATGACGTCAACCACATCAGCCAAGCATTACAGTTGGCTAAATCAGACCGTCAGGATACCATTCTAACATCAGCCATTAAATTGACGATGCCGCTTCCTGAAGTGGTCCTGCAAAATCGGACAGTCTGTTAAGGTGTATTCCAAGA
>CAYYOF010000017.1:0-12347 GCA_964473185.1 uncultured Marinosulfonomonas sp.
TCGCTCTGCTGCAAACATTCTTGTCAAACACTGAAAACATTCTTGGCGAGCTACAGTGGGGTAAAATATCTGCCTAAATTTACCGTTCATTAACCACATCAGGATAATTAAAGCATTATTGCTGCTTGGCGCATGTGGACAAAGGGGGCCAGCCAAGCAGATAATGCCCTGGATTGTATATGACAGGGCTTGTGAGAGATATTGGGTGTGAGGCAAGTGGACGCCTCCCCTGGCAGAAGCCAGAAAGTGGAAATTGTGCATGCACCACCCACCTATGATTCATCCAGTGATTTTGGCAGGAGGGGCTGGAACCCGGTTGTGGCCACTATCGCGTCAAAGCTACCCAAAACAGTTTTCGAAATTGATGGGCGAAGAGAGTCTATTTCAAGACTCGGCAAAGCGCATGGCAGGAAACGGGTTTGCGGCACCACTGGTTCTTACCGCGGATGATTTCCGGTTTATTGTGACGGAGCAAATGGCGGCGGCCCAAATCGCCCCTGCTGCAATTCTAATTGAGCCAGAGGGGCGGAATACTGCCCCCGCGGTTTTGGCGGCAGCGCTGTGGCTGGAGGCGCGGGAACCAGAGGCCCTGATGCTGGTTGCGCCGTCTGATCATGTGATTGCGGATACGGATGGATTTTGTGCAACCGTTAATGGGGCTGCGGGTTGTGCGGCTGCGGGCGATCTGGTGACGTTTGGCATTACGCCAGATCGGGCCGAGACCGGATATGGGTACCTTGAACTGCCTAAGCAGGATCGACGGCAAGGGGATGGGCCGCACCCCTTGGTCGATTTTATTGAAAAACCTAACGCGGCAACGGCCAGTGAAATGCTGGCGCAGGGGAATTACCTGTGGAATGCTGGGATATTCCTGTTCTCGGTCAAATCCATCCTAGCCGCCTATCAAACACATGCGCCTGATCTGTTCTCAAAGGTGGCTGAATCAGTGCGCGACGCGACGCTTGATCTTGGATTTACCCGACTGGCAGTCGCCCCGTGGATGCAGATTGAAGGGATCTCGATTGACTATGCCATTATGGAAAAGACCGAAAACCTGTCTGTGATGCCCTATTCTGGCGGCTGGTCGGATTTGGGCAGTTGGGATGCGGTTCATAACGAGGTTGGTCCGGACACGGACGGGAATGTTTGTTCAGAGAACTCAACCGCGATTGATTGCCGGAATTCACTGTTACGGTCTGAATCCGGCAGCATGGAACTGGTCGGGATCGGGCTGGATAATATCATTGCTATCGCCATGCCCGATGCTGTGCTTGTGGCGCATAAATCTGACGGGCAGCGGGTGAAAGAAGCGGTTGCCGCCCTGAAATTCAAAGGGGCGAAACAGGCCGATACATTCCCGCGCGATCACCGGCCATGGGGATGGTTCGAGAGTCTGGTCGTGGGGAACCGGTTTCAGGTGAAACGGATTGTTGTGAACCCAGGGGCGGCGCTGTCATTGCAAAGCCATCATCACCGGTCAGAACACTGGATTGTGGTTGAAGGCACCGCAAAGGTGACCATTGGCGATGAGGTCAGGTTGGTTGGGGAAAACCAGTCTGTCTATATTCCGCTTGGCGCCAAGCACCGTATGGAGAACCCGGGAAAGTTGCGGATGGTTTTGATCGAGGTTCAAACCGGCAGTTATCTGGGCGAGGATGATATTATCCGGTTCGAGGATATCTATTCCCGCGACTAGAGCGCATCCAATCTGATCAGAAATATGCATTCATCCAGCAACCCGGGGCAGCGTTTGCATTTGCAAATGCGTTCAGGGTGCGGCGTGAATTCAATTGGATTGGATTTGCTCTAGAATTCGACCCCGATCTGCGCTTTGATACCGGATCTGAACGGGTGTTTGATTAGTTCCATTTCCGTTACCAGATCTGCAATTTCGATCAGGTCTTCTTTGGCGTTGCGCCCTGTCAGAACCACATGGGTCATTTCGGGCTTTTCGTTTGTTAGAAATTCGACGACATCCTTGATGTCGATATAATCATAGCGCAGGGCGATGTTGATTTCGTCCAACAGCACCATTTTATTGGCGGGATCACGGATCAGGTCTTTGGCTTTTTCCCAAGCCGCCGCCGCCATTTCGGTATCGCGGGATTTATCCTGCGTTTCCCATGTGAACCCTTCGCCCATCGTGTAAAACTCACATTCATCGCTGAACTTGGCAAGGATCAGATCACGCTCGCCCGTCGACATGCCACCTTTGATAAATTGCACAACGGCGCATTTCATATCATGGGCGATGCAGCGAAAGATCATCCCGAATGCGGCTGATGATTTGCCCTTGCCCTTGCCGGTATGAACGATGATCAGACCCTTTTGATCGGTCTTGGTCGCCATGATTTTATCGCGCGCGGCTTTCTTCTTGGCCATTTTCATTGCGTGGCGGTCGGTGTCATCAGTCATCTTTTACCCTCCTGTTTGCAGGAAACACATTGCGGTGACGTGGCCCCGGATGCAAGTGCGGGCGACCATTTAGGCCGCCCGCATGTATCAGGTTTAGGGGGCCTGCTTATTCAGCGGGCATTGCATTTGATGTGCGTGGTTTGCCAAAGTGCTGTTTGTTCAGGCGGAACACCAGCACGACCATTGCAAACTGGAACGCAACAGTAACAGCGGTCAGTCCCCAATAGGTGGCCGAGAATTTGTCAACAAGGCCCGCCGACACAAGGCCCGCGTTGATAAAGAACTGTGTCATCACCGACAGGGCAACACCGGGACAAACCAAAGCGTAAGAACCAGGCGAGGTTTTCTTGCCAAAGACGAAATCCTTGAAGTATTCCTCGCGCTTTAGAACAATCAGACCAAGGCCGAGGAACACCAGTTGGATGGTGAGGGCTTTTGCCAGCATCATCATGGTTTCGCCTGCTGTCACGTGGGCCTCGAATTGCATGTGCAGTCCATGGTTCTGCCGAAGGAACGTGATGCCCAAAACAGTTACCAGTGGAATGACGACCAGCAGCGTCGGGCTGGATTCTTTGGCTGTGCCGTAGTGTAGCATCGAGTTGAACGCGGTGAAGGCAGCGAAGAACGCATAGATAACCGCAGCAATACCGACGAATGTGGACAGGATCAGGCCCAGACCAACGGTCACCGGATTGCCGCTCATGGCGGCGGGGGCGGACAGGCCGACGGCAACCATAGACAGGGCGAAGGCTGGCAAAAGCTGTGCAAAGGAATTGTGTGATGTGACATCGAACAACCCGCCTTTGGTCAACACCCGCCCCAGAAAATCGCCGATATAGCTAAAGGCAATCCAGCCGATTGCAATGAACGCAATCAACGCCATCGGGAATAGATATTCAACGACGCTCCACAGGCCAGGGACGAATGCCAGACCGACCATAAAGCCGACATTCACCGACATCGCCAATGCCAAGGGCATCGCCAGCAGGGTGCTTTCGGCGTTGCTGTTTTTCAGGGTTTGATAGGCTTCGGTTTTACGGAACGCCGAAAAGGCCGAAAGGTTCCAGATCAGCGAGCGGATATTCATGACGACATGATCCCGACGCCTGCCATGGCGATGATGATCATGATCTGTGTTGCGATTGATCCGGTGCTAAAGGCGGCGATGATGTCCTCGAAAATAGGGACCGGACGGCCAGGGTGCGGCACCCAGAACATCAAATACATAAAGAACGTAACCGTCAGCCCTCCGGTGCCAAGGGACGCGAGGAAGTAGAGCGGCGAGTAGGTGTCGGCCGGTCTGTTTGTTGAAGGATGCATTATTCCGCTCCATATACATTCAATAAGTTGAATATGATATAGATGATTCTGTATATAGGATATATGTGGCAAACTGTTGCAGGTGAAATGATCAGGATTAATCTGTTGTTAACTATGCTACTGACAGTATCGGTTATGTGCAATCGAAGGTGAAAATATGGCGCGTCTATTTTGGTTTGGCTTTGTGGTTCCGTTGGTTTTGGCATCATGTGACAGCCCGCATCCCGCATTTATGGGGGTAGAGTCGCAAACGATCAAAGTTCAGGGAAGCACCTTTCAAATCCGTATCCGTGAAGATCGCGCCGAGGCTATCCGCACTAATTTTGAACGCTTGCCAAAGATTGGCGATACCTTTCCCAAAGCGGCCAGAGCGATGGAGATTGCAAGCGGATGCAAAGTGGTGCCTGCTTCAATGAAGGGGGATCCGGCGCTTATGACCGCACGGCTGGATTGTAGTTAACGGGCCAAATCCGCCAGTCGCGCCCGTGCTGTATTCGACTTTGGCACCCATAAACCCCGCTCAATCGCCTCGTTCAAACGTTGGGCAATTTCGCGCAAGGCAGGCGTGTTGTGGTCCGCGATAAATTCGCGTGTGTCGTCATCGTCCAGAAACGCTGTATAAACCAGATCAAAATGATGCCCGCGCACCGCCCCCGTGGTGGCGGCAAAGGCGAACAAGTAATCGACTGTTGCGGCCATTTCAAACGCGCCCTTATAGCCGTGCCGCTTGACCCCCTCGATCCATTTCGGGTTCACCACGCGGGAGCGAACCACGCGGCCAATCTCGTCTTCTAATGTGCGGATGACGGGGCGTTCAGGGCGCGAATGGTCATTGTGATAGATCGGCCTGTCCTGCCCCTGAAGCGTCGATACAGCTGCCGCCGCACCGCCCTCGAACTGGTAATAATCATCGCTGTCCAGTAGATCATGCTCTCGGTTGTCCTGATTTTGCACGATGGCTTCGGTTTGTGACAGCCGCGCTTCAAACCCCTTTCGGTCCTTGCGCCCCTCGCTCCCTTTGCCATAGGCATAGCTGCCCCATTCCAGATACGCCTCTGCCAGATCAGCCTTATCTGCCCACAACCGCTCGTCAATCATCGCCTGAAGGCCCGCGCCATATGCCCCGGGTTTAGAGCCAAACACACGGTATGCGGCCTCCTCCCCCTCACGCCGGAATCGGTCCGCAGCGGGGTTCAGATCGGCAGGCTCATCCAGCGCCATCACGGCCCGCGCGGCACTATCTACCAGCGAAATCAGCTGAGGAAACGCATCGCGGAAAAAACCTGATACGCGCAGGGTTACATCCACCCGTGGGCGCCCTAGAATACCTTGCGGCAACACCTCGAAACCGGTGACACGGCGGTTGGCGCTGTCCCATGTCGGTTTGACCCCCATAAGAGCCAAACACTGCGCAATATCGTCGCCACCGGTGCGCATATTGGCTGTGCCCCACGCGGTGAGCAACATGGTGCGAGGCCAGTCACCGTGGGTTTGCAAGTGCTTTTCGATCAATAGATTGGCCGATTTCCAGCCCAAGGCCCATGCGGTCGGTGTCGGCACCGCGCGGCTATCAACACTGAAGAAATTACGACCTGTTGGCAGGACATCCAGCCGTCCCCGCGTGGGCGCACCGGATGGTGCCGGGGCGACGAATTGCCCTGAAAGGGCGGTGAGAAGGCCCGTCCCTTCCGCAGGGCCGCAGGATGTTACACTGGGGCGAACCACGGTTTTGACATGGGCCATAACGGCCTTTGATGCAGGGCCAGGGGCTGGTTGCTCCCCATCCAGCATTGCAGATGCGAGCATCTCCAACCGTTCAATCGTGTCGCCTGCGCTGCGCCAATTATCATCGCAAACCGCCATTAGAACGTCAGGTTTTGCGTTATCCCATTTGGCGGCCATATCCGAATCTAACGGGTCAAAGTTCAACCCTAAATCGTCTGAAATAGCGCGGATTAGAGACGCATCTTCCCCTTTCCCCTCACTACGTGGCACTCGCACCAGGGCTTGGGTCAAATCACGTTCCAGCCGACCCGTGGGGGATTGTCCGAACACATGTAAACCGTCCCGTATCTGTGCTTCTTTCAACTCGCATAAATAAGCGTCCAGCTTGGCCAAATCACCATCCTCGTCACTTCCCGACAGGCCGGCATCTTCGGCCAACCCTGTCACGGATGTCAGTGATAGTATCTCGCGGCGCAGGTATTCGATCCGGCGCGGGTCCACCCCTGCGGCCTCGTAATATTCATCGACCAATGCTTCCAGTTCTTTCAGCGGTCCATAGGTTTCGGCGCGGGTGAGCGGCGGCGTGAGGTGATCAATAATCACTGCCTGTGCGCGGCGCTTGGCCTGCGTGCCTTCGCCGGGGTCATTCACGATGAACGGGTAGATATGCGGCATCGGGCCTAGCACAGCTTCGGGTAGGCAAGCATCGGACAGCGCCAGCGCCTTACCGGGCAACCATTCCAGATTGCCGTGTTTGCCCATATGCACAATCGCGTGGGCACCAAATTGATTGCGAAGCCAGAAATAGAACGCCAGATAGTTGTGCGGCGGGACCAGATCGGGCGAATGGTAGGTTTCGGTCGGGTCAATGTTATAGCCACGCGCTGGTTGCAAGCCGACCACCACATTGCCGAACTGCAAAACCGACAGTGAAAAATACCCGCAATCGACTTCGCCCGCCGTATAGAACGGGTCTTGATCCGGTGCCCCCCAACGTGTCTCGATCCGTTCGCGCAATTCCCACGGCAGTTGGGCATAGGCGATTTGGTAGTCCGCATAGCTGATCTGCACACCGCCGGTTTTCTGGGCGCGATCCGTCAGCCAATTGGTTGGCCCTGCAAGGATCATCTGCATCAGTTTATCGCTGTTTTTTGGTGGATTAGAGACGAAATACCCCTCGGCCGCGAGCAAATCCAAAACATGCATCGTTGATGCGGGGGTATCCAGCCCAACCCCGTTGGCAAGCCGGCCATCCTTGTTGGGGTAGTTCGCCAAGATCAGTGCAACTTTGCGTTTCTCGGTGTTAACGCGGCGCAATTTGACCCAGTTCGCGGCCAGTTCAGCCACAAAACTGATCCTGTCACCCCGCGCCCGATAAGCGGCGATTGGGCATTCTGTTGCTTCATCAAAATATGCCTGCCCCTTGAACGAAATGGCACGCGATAATACGCGCCCATCCACTTCGGGCAGGGCCACGTTCATCGCAATATCGCGTGCTGACAGGCCGGTCAAACCCTCCTCCCACGCCTCCTCTGACGAGGCTGCAAGAACCACCTGAAACACGGTGCATCCGTTGGCGGCCCGCATCGCAAGCGGGTTCAATGGCCCCGTGTGATGTTCGCCTTGGTGGGGTGAACCAACGGCAAAGGATGTGCAGTTCAGGATCACTTCGGGTGGGGCGGCAGTGAACAGCTGTTCCAGCGTTGCCACCGATACGGGGTCTTTTAGCGAGGCCACAAAAACCGGCAGCGGGTTTAGCCCTTGGCGCAGCAACGCCTTGACCATCCGGTTGATCGGATGCAGCCCCGCCCCTTGCACCAAAGCACGGTAGAAAATCAGCGGCACAATGGGCGCGCCATCGGTCCAGTTTTCTTGTGCGGCCCCTAGATCAGAAACACCAGCCCCCGGCCAATACACACCAGCCCGCAGCAAAGGCGTAGCGCTCACAGGTTTGTCGCTACCATCCAGCATCGCCTTGGCATAGCCAAGCAAACCCGTGGCGTTTTGCGGCCCGCCCTCGACCATATAGGCCCAGAGCGCATCGTAATCTTCACGCGATACGGTCGAAAGTCGCCACAAGTCTGGATCGGGTTTGTCATCCCCGGGAAGGGCGGCGAATGGCACACCTGCGTCATGCAAATGCGCCGCATATTGCTCCAACCCGTATTTCCAATAGCCCGCCCCGCCCAGAACCCGCGCGATCACCAGTTTTGATTTGGTGGCGCAGGCCTCGATGTGCAGATCGACCGACATCGGGTGTTGTAGGTGGGTTAGATTGGCAAGGCGCAAGGATGGTGCGCTTTGCATTTCAGAGCGTGCTTCGGACAGGGCTGCGAGTTCCGTGTCGGCGGCGGAAATGAACACCACATCGGCTGGGGTTTGCCCCAAATCGACGGGTTCATTGCCATCGTCAACACTGCCAGGGGTTGCTGCAAGTAGGTGCATTATCGTGTGTCCCGATCTGCATGAATCTGTTCTATGAATTCAAATGAACGGGACATGCGTTAGAGCCGCTTTTCCATGAATATGCTGGTGTCATTGGCAGTGTAATCGCCAAAAGGCTGGCACAGGGAAAACCCGTGACGCTCATAGAGCTTGTGCGCGGCGTGCAGCAGGCTACCGGTCTCAAGTTTAAGGGCAGGTAACTTGAGCGTTTGGGCGTGGTCCTCGAGTTGCCGCATCAAGGCATCAGCAGCCCCTTTGCCACGCGCAGCCTCGGCCACGAACATGGATTTCAATTCGCCATATCCGGTTTTGTCGGCGAGGGCGGCGCAGCCAAGCGTATTGTCCCCCTCGCGGGCAATAAAGAAATGAATGTCGGGTGTGCACAGGGCGTCAATCGACAGGAAATGATTGTCCTCGGGGGGAAACAGATTTTCCATCAAGGCATGGCTGGCCTGAAGCAGCGCCGTCACTTGTGGATCGCGCGGATCGCCTGGCTCAATAATGAGCGTCATGCTCTTAACGCGGCCGCGATGGCGTCTTGGTCCAGCCCCGCCTGTCCGATCACAACGAGTGTTGTCGCGCGGGCCTCAGTGCTGGCAAACGGGCGGTCGAAATAGCTGTCGACACGCGGGCCGACGGCCTGAATGGTCAGGCGCATTGGTTTGCCAGCAACAGCTGCAAAGCCTTTGAGGCGCAAGATTTTGTGGGCGCGGATCACGCCGGTAATTTTGTCGGTGAAGGCAGCAACGTCGGTGATTTCATCCAGCGTGACGGCGAAAGTTTGAAACTCGTCGTGACCGTGTTCATGCTCGTGATGATGATCATCGTCTTCATCGTCGTGGTGATGATGGTGATGCACCTCGTGACGTACGGCCAAATTATCCTCGGCGCCTATGCCTTGGCCCAGCAAAACATCCACCGGCAGGGCCCCCATTGTGGCCTTGACCACCTGTACGCCATCGCGAGAATCCTTGCGTAAATCAGTCACTAATGCAGCGGATTCAGCGTCTGTTAGCAGGTCGGATTTGTTCACCACGATCATATCGGCGCAAGCGATCTGATCCTCGAACAATTCGGACAGCGGTGTTTCATGGTCAAGGTTATCGTCCTGCGCACGCTGGGCATCGACGGCGACCACATTGGCGGCGAATTGGCCATCGACCACGGCACGGCCATCAACCACCGTCACCACGCCATCCACCGTTACGCGAGTGCTGATTTCGGGCCAGTTGAACGCCCGCACCAATGGCTGGGGTAGGGCCAACCCCGAAGTTTCGATGACGATATGATCCGGCGGGTTGTCCCGTTCCAGCAGTTTTTGCATGGTCGGGATGAATTCATCGGCGACGGTGCAGCAGATACAACCGTTGGACAGCTCCATGATGTCATCATCAGAACAGGTCTCGTCGCCACACCCCTTCAGGATATCACCATCCACCCCCAGATTGCCAAATTCATTGATGATCAGCGCAATGCGTTTGCCATTTGCATTTTCCAGCATGTGGCGGATCAGGGTGGTTTTTCCAGCGCCCAGAAAACCGGTGACAACTGTTGCAGGAATTTTTGCGGCCATGATTTGGCTCCTTCAAGTGAAATGCGGGGTTGTGGCCCCGCCACGTAATTATGCGTCTGCGTTACGGTTCCAGAAATAGCCGGCCGCCAGACCAAGAACAGCCCAGATTGCCATGCTGACGGCTAGTGACCGTGCAACATATTCACCTGATAGTTCGGGTGGTGCCAGCCCCGCATAGCCATCCAGACGTGGTGCGCCGATCAGATGGGGCGCAACCAGCAATGCCAATCCGATCACAACAAACAATGCACCGCGTCCATAGGCGATCAAGGCCAATGCGAGCGCCGTTGCAATAACGGTTGTAATCCACCAAAGCTGACGCAGTTCCAGTTCGGCAGCAGGCGTGCCCGGCAATTCAGGTGCAAGCCCTATGGACGGTGCCATGTGAACCGCCGTGAATCCGGCAATACCCCATAACAACCCGTCCTTAACCGTCACCTTGCGGCCAAATCTGTCAGCCACAGCGAACCCCGCGACCATGATCAAGCCCCAGCCAACGAACACTATGAAATCGGCAAAGAACGCGAGCGAGTAGCGTTTTAGCAGGTTTTCAGGTTCTTCTTCTACCTCTGTAGCAGCTTCGCCGCTGGCCTCTAGTGCCTCGTTAATCACCAGAACACCACCAAAGTGGCTTTTATTTCCGGTCTCGTATTCTTCACCTTCGAGAATAAGAGATTCCATAAGCGTAAACTGTAGCAGGACGGCAATCAGCCCTGCTATCAGACCAGCGAACACCGCGCTGGTAAACAAACGTGTTGTCATGGGTTAGTGGCAGGGAAACGCCAGCGTGTGGCGCGTATCATGGGCCGAGTCGTGAAACACGGTGGCCTGCGCGAAACCGGCGAAAAAGATCAGGAACACACCAGCGGCAACGGCGCCAACGATGGGCATCAGGCCTGTGTCTGTTTCGGTGCTGGTCTGTGTTTGGGTCAGTACAGTCATTTTATCATCTCCTTATCCTGTCATCCCCGACAGGTTGGGTTTCATTCATGTACGGCCGGTCTCCTGGCTCGCGGATCAAAATGCGCTGCCTCCTTCCCGGGCTTCCCCAGTGGATATTGGCATGCACTCCTCGCTTACAGTCGCGGGGGCGGCTGTGGCATTTGGCCCCTGATTGGGTCACCATCACCACATTCCCAGTTTCATCCCCAAGCGATTTAACGCCCGTGCGGGGAACCTTACCCGTCCTGTTTGCAGGCAATGATAGGTCTGGGTCAAGTGGGTTTGCGACATGACAGCAGCTTTTCGCGGCCAGCCGAATTGCCCAATATGGGCGGATTTTCGCAATATCTTGTGGATAAGTCGGCCCAAATGGCCAGATTGTGTGGTTCTTCGTTGACTCATAGGGGGGTGCTCCGGCAAATTTACCTCCAACGGAATCAGAGGTGACAGAACTTTTGCGATTTTCCAAACTCAGGCTAAACGGCTTCAAAAGCTTTGTAGACCCGACCGATTTAATCATCGCGGACGGGCTGACTGGCGTTGTCGGGCCAAACGGCTGTGGTAAATCCAACCTGTTGGAAGCGCTGCGTTGGGTGATGGGTGAAAATCGCCCGACCGCGATGCGCGGGGGCGGCATGGAAGATGTGATTTTTGCCGGTGCTGCCTCACGGCCCGCGCGTAATTTCGCCGAGGTGTCGATCACCATTGATAATTCCGACCGCTTGGCCCCTGCCGGTTTTAACGATCTGGATACGCTGGAAATCGTGCGTCGGATCACGCGGGATGCGGGCAGTGCTTTTAAGGTCAACTCCAAAGACGTGCGGGCGCGTGATGTGCAGATGTTATTTGCCGATGCCTCCACCGGCGCGCATTCGCCTGCTTTGGTGCGCCAAGGGCAGATTGCCGAGTTGATCAACGCCAAGCCAAAGTCGCGGAGGCGCATTCTGGAAGAAGCGGCGGGCATTTCGGGGCTATATCAACGCCGTCATGAGGCCGAGCTGAAATTGCGCGGTACCGAGACCAATCTGGCGCGGGTCGATGATGTGATCGAGCAGTTGGCGACGCAACTGGCGCAATTGGCCCGCCAAGCGCGGCAAGCGGCGCGGTATCGCACGATTGGTGATGAGCTGCGCAAGTCCGAGGGTCTGTTGTTATATCGTCGCTGGAAAGAAGCGGACGAGGCCCAAGCCAAGGCGCAAGCCGAACTGACCCAGCGCACCAAACTGGCGGGTCAAGCCGAGGGGGCTGCGCGAACGGCGGCTAAAACACGCGAGACAAACGAGGAAAAACTACCTCCATTGCGCGAGGAAGAGGCAATAGCGGCGGCTGTTTTGCAGCGCCTGACGGTTCAGCGCGATACGTTGAAAGACCAAGAGGCGCGTGCGTTGCAAATGATCGAAACGCTGACGGCGCGGATTGGCCAGATGACCCATGATATGGAGCGCGAAGCGGGCCTGAACAAGGACGCTGGCGAAACGATTGAACGACTGGAATGGGAACAGGGCCAGATTGCAAAGGCCAGTGAGGGCCACGAAGCACGGCTTGACGCGGCAGGCGAAGAGGCCCGCGACGGGGCAAGTATTTTGCAAACCCGCGAGGCGGCGCTGGGGCAGTTGACCGAGGATGTGGCGCGTCTGTCAGCCAAGCACCATTCGGCGCATCGTTTGCAAGAGGACAGCCGCAAGACGCTCGAGAAAAACGAGGCCGAGGCCGAGAGGGCGCGGGAAGCTGTTGTTGGCTCCAAGGCGGCCCTTGCCAAATCGGCACTGGATTTTGCGGCGGCAGAGGTTGCAGAAAAGGCGGCGTTGGATGCGTCCGAATCCGCCGAGGATGCACTGCTCAAGGCTGACGATGCCCGCGCCGAGGCGCAATCGCGTGAGGCAGATGCACGGGCGGAACGATCCGAGGCTGAAGGCGAAGCAAATGC
>CAYYOF010000017.1:12447-47789 GCA_964473185.1 uncultured Marinosulfonomonas sp.
GATCTGGAAGAGGCCAGCGCCAAATCGGATGGTGCTACACGGGCGCATGACCTGTTGTCGGCGGAACTTAAACAGCTGACGATTGAGGACCAGCAAGCGCGGGATGTGCGCCGCGAAGCGGACCGGGCTGTGTCGGATGCCAACCGCGCGTTATCGCGGGCCGAAGCCGACCAAAGCATTGCGTCTGGCAAACTAGAGAGCCTTGGGCTGGCTGTGGCGCGGTTTGAAGAAGAAGCGTCAAATGCGCGGCAACGCCTGAGCGAGGCCGATAAAACTGTGGCTGATCTGGGCGATCTGGGTGCGGCGCGAGCGGATGTTGAAGACACCAAAATGACAGTCGAGGCGGCACGGATCACGATGATGTCCAAGCGGTCTGCCCATGATGAGCTGCGCCGCGAAGGCGAGGCGCGGATCAAGCGCAGTCAGGAAATTACCAAAGAGGTTTCAGGCTGGCGGCACCGTTTGGAAACCGCTGAAAAGCGGATCGCGGAATTGAACGAGCGCAAGATGCAATCCGAGGCCGAGTTGAAAGAGGCCAGTGCGGCGCCCGAAGAAATTGCGGCCAAGCGCGATGAGTTGGCAGATGCAATTGGCGAGGCTGAAATACGCCGTCGCGGTGCGGCTGATACCTTGGCCGAGGCGGAAACTGCCCTACGGAATGCGGTAGAGGCCGAACGGGATGCCGAGCGTGCTGCATCCGAGGCCCGCGAGGGTCGGGCGCGGTCCGAGGCGCGTGCCGAGGCGGCGCGCGAAACAGTGGCCTATGCGACCGGACGGATCACCGAAGAGCAGGAAACTACCCCGCAAAAACTGCTTGAGGAATTGGACGCCGACCCTGAAAAAATGCCGTCGTCTGAAAACATCGAGGCGAATGTGAACCGCCTGAAACGCCAACGTGATGCGCTGGGCGCTGTGAACCTGCGGGCCGAAGAAGACGCCAAAGAAGTGCAGGAAGAACACGACACCTTGCTGAACGAAAAGATCGATCTGGAAGAAGCCACCAAAAAGCTGCGCAGCGGTATTATGAGCCTGAACAAGGAGGGCCGCGAACGCCTGCTAACCGCGTTCGAGCAGGTGAACAACAACTTCGGTTTCCTGTTCACCCACCTGTTTGGCGGTGGCGAGGCCAAGCTGGTTCTGGTCGAAAGCGATGACCCGCTCGAGGCCGGTCTGGAAATCATGTGTCAGCCTCCGGGCAAGAAACTGTCGACGCTATCGCTGCTGTCGGGTGGTGAGCAAACCCTGACCGCGATGGCGCTGATTTTCGCGGTGTTTTTGGCCAACCCCGCCCCGATCTGTGTGCTGGACGAGGTCGACGCGCCGCTTGATGATGCCAACGTAACGCGGTTTTGTGATCTGCTGGACGAAATGACGCGCCGCACCGATACGCGGTTCCTGATCATCACCCACCACGCGGTTACGATGTCGCGGATGGATCGGCTGTTCGGGGTGACAATGGGCGAGTTGGGGGTTAGCCAATTGGTCAGCGTCGATCTGAAAAAAGCCGAATCGATGGTGGCATAAGATTTTAAATCGCGTTGACGATTGCCGCTATCTTTGGTTCAATCAGTGCAATTCAAACATTGAAAAAGGGTGGGTCATGAATTTTCACACAAAGCTGTTTGGCGGGTTAGCAACCGCAGCGTTAATTGCCAGTAGCACGTTTGCAATGGCTGAAATCACGGCAACGAACGCGCACGTTGTTATGAAGGCGATGCAGGATTTCGGGCTGGTCGCAACGATGGGTGTGGACGGTCAGGGCGACCCTAAGGTTTCCAGCCGCGTGTCAGATACCAAGTTTTCGGTCTACTTTTATGGCTGTCAGGACAATGATAATTGCAGTTCGATCCTAATCAAGGCGGGATATGACCTGAACAACGGCATTTCCGCGCTGAAGATCAATGAATGGAACCGCGAGAAACGGTTTGCCAAGGCGTATATTGATGATGAAGGCGATCCGTTTCTGGAAATGGATGTGAATCTGGATTTTGAGGGCGTCGGCAATAAAAACTTTGAAGATACGCTGGATTGGTGGCGTTTGCTGGTCGAGGATTTTGAAGAGTTTATCGACTGGTAGATACAGCCCAGATAAATTGAAAAGCAAATTTAAAAGCCCCGTGCAATTGCGCGGGGCTTTTTCGTTGGGCTACAGTTTTTTCAGCAGGGCCGCAGTGGGCCATGCGTCGGCGGGCAGGCCAAGGCGCATCTGTTCCTTTTGAATGGCGATGCGGGTTTTGGCACCCAGAATTCCGTCAATTTTACCCACATCATGCCCGCGCGCCGCCAGCTTTTTTTGCAAGGCTCTCATTTGGTTGCCCGATAGACCAGGATCCGGTTTGCCAGCATTATAGGCCGCAGCACCTTCCAGACGGGTGGCGAAATAGGCGGCGGTGGTGACGTAAGTGAAACTTTGGTTCCATTCAAAATACACACGGAAATTCGGGTAGGCGATAAAGGCCGGACCCTTGCGCCCCATTGGCAAAATGATCGAGGCATTCAGGCCAGTAGCGAGCGACCCACTGCGTGCTTTTACGCCCAGTTTGGCCCAGTTAGAGACTGACATTTGCGTGGCTAGGCCGGTTTTGGACCAATCCAGTGACGGGGGCACGATGACTTCTTGCAACCACGGCTGGTTGGGTTTCCAGCCCAGACCGGATAGCATTTTTGCCCCCGACATCAGGGCGTCGGGCGGCGAGGTTTTCAAGCTGACCTTGCCATCACCATCGCCATCCACGCCGTTTTCCAGAATGTCGGCGGGCAGCATTTGCACCATGCCGATTTCGCCCGCCCACGCACCTGTGGTTTTGGTCGGGGAAAACGCGCCGCGCTCATATAGCGATAATGCGGCGAAAACCTGTGGGCGAAACAGCTGTGGGCGGCGGCAATCATGCGCCAGCGTGACCAATGAATTCAGCGTGTTAAAGTTGCCCTGAAACGCGCCGTAATCTGTTTCAAACGCCCAGAACGCCAGCAGGACGCCGCGATTAACGCCGTATTGCTGTTGAATCCGGTCAAACACGCGATCCCATTTGCCAGAATTTGCGCGGCCCTTGTTGATCCGGCCTTTGCTGATCAGGGAGCGGGAAAAGTCGATGAAAGTTTTCTGAAACACCCCTTGCGAGCGATCCGCCTTGAGCGTTTTGGGGTCTTGGCGAACCGAGGCAAAGAAACGATCAGCTTTGGCGGGGGAATGGCCGGATGCGATGGCCTCTTTCTTTAACGCAGCAACGAAACTACTGAATTTCCCGCCGCACGGGGTTTTAGCATGGGCGGGGGTAAGGGACAGGCATAAAGCCGTGGCAATCGGGAAAAGGGAAATACGCATGGGAGCCTTTCAAAATGGATTTTGGGCAGATTAGCAGGACTATAGGGCGTGGCAACCGCTTCAGATGAAAAGGGCAATGATGGCCGTGATAAACACCAGCATCCACCAAACCCGCCAGAGGGCGGCGGCGGCGGCATCAATATCGCGGGGGGTTAGGGAGTGGTGCCCATCATTATTCACAAACGGGAAGTCGTGCATTTCACCATCATAACTGCGGGGGCCGGCAAGGGCGACATTGAGCGCGGTAGCCATGGCAGTCTCGGGCCATCCAGCGTTGGGCGAACGGTGCAGCGGGGCATCACGCAAAATGATGCGCCATTTTGACATGCTAGCGTGGGTCAGCGCGATCAGCAGCGCGGTTATGCGAGCGGGAATCCAGTTAATCAGGTCGTCAAAACGCGCGGCAGCCCAGCCAAAATCACGGTGGCGCGGGGTAAGGTAGCCGATCATCGAATCTGCTGTGTTGGTGATTTTGTAAATCAACAGACCGGGCAGGCCGAGCAGCAGGAACCAAAAGGCAGGCGCGACGATACCATCCGACAGGTTTTCTGCAGCACTTTCGATCGCGCCACGGGCAATGGCGCTGTCGTCCAGATTACGGGTATCGCGGCCAACGATCCGGGCCACAGTAAGGCGACCATCGTCTGTGGACAGGCGCAGGGCGTTGGCGACCGCGGTCACGTGTTGGACCAGGCTTTTTTGGGCCAACAGGATTGCGGTGATTAGGGTCTGGATAGTGCCATAATCAGGCAGTTTAGAGACTAGTATACCGATTATACCAGCCACAAAGCAGAGGACGGCGAGGCTAAGGATACCGTTGCGCTTTTTATAATCACCTATGTTGAAACGAGCGTCCATCCAGCCCACAGTGTGGCCCATCAATACGGCCGGGTGTGGAATGCGCGACCAGAGCCATTTTGGTTCGCCAAAGATACCATCCAGCAGCAGGGCGAGCAGGAGGATCACGGCGATGCTCACAGGGCTGATTCCAGCTGTTCCCATCGGTCGGATGCGGGAAGGCCAAGGCGCAGCCATGTGGTGGAATAGGGGAATATGCGCGACCAGATGTGGCGCTGGGCAAGGCGGGATTGCCACGCGGCGGCGTCATCAACGCGGTAAAGGCGAAATAGGTCGGTGCCGCCCTGAATTTTAGCACCTTTGGCCAGCATCAGGGCGTCCAGACGGGCGGCCTCATTGGTAAGGCGGGTGCGGGTTTGGGTGGCCCATGCTTGATCGGTTAAGGCGGTTGCTCCAATGCGAAGCGCCGGACCGGAAACGGGCCACGGGCCAAGGGCGTTTGAGAGTTTGGCTATCAGGGCGGGATCGCCGATGGCAAAGCCAAGGCGCAGGCCCGCAAGGCCCCAGAATTTGCCGAAGCTTTTCAGGATAATGGTGCCGGAATTTGCCGCCAGATCAATGCGGGATTCTTCGGGGGAAAGGTCGCAAAAGCTTTCGTCAATGACCAGCAACGGGGATTGATCTGTGCCGGTCCAGTAATCGCCGGTGGGGTTGTTCGGGCTGACAATAACGCGGGCGGTGGGCGTATCATCAGATACAGACCATCCAGCAGTGCGAAAGGCAGATTCGTGTTCGTTATAGGTGCGGGATTCGACCCTAACCTTGCCCAATTCCGCCAAATAAGGAATGCGGGCGATCAGGGCGGATGCCCCGGGCGCGGCGAGGATGGCAGCGCTGTCAGGCACATTCCAGAACTGTCGGGCAGCAACCGTGACGGCATCCATTGCGGCGCGGTCCGGCAGGGCGTTCCATGCGTCGGGTTCAAACGTGGGAATGGGATACGGCACGGGGTTAATGCCGGTCGACAGGTCAAGCCATTCGGAACGCGCCCCGCTAAATTCGGCCCGCGCCGCATCAATACCACCACCATGATCGCGCGGCTGTGTCATTCGGAATCGGCCAGTGGCGGGTGGCGGGTGGTGAAGTGACCTTTGATCGCTTGCGGCCATTCACGGTAGGGCACTTGGCCGGATGCGCTGCTTGCGTGCAAGGTGGCGTATTCAACGATGCCCTTGGCAGCATCCGCATCGGCGGCAAATTCGCCCAAGGTGTAATTCAGCTTACCTTCGGCCTGAATAGTGACGTTGCAGGCGTGGGTGCACCCCATCAGGCAGGAATAGCGGCGGGTTTTAACCGCGCCCCCAGTTGCCGCCACTTCGGCCTCGATCAACGCGGCCAGCGCTTCGCCGTCGGTGATGCCTTGCGCTTCGGCGTCCCAGTCTTCGCGTTTACAGGTGTCGCAAATGGTGATGGTGGTGGTCATGTCGCGTTCCTTTGGCTCATCCGTGATCAAACGGATTATCAGGCTGATTGCAAGAGGGATAAGAAATGTCGCGCAAGGGGATCAGATTGGCGCGAAACGGATTGCGGCGGCGGCGGGGTGCATTTATACACAAGGGTGACGAAGCCCAAGGGCCAGAAAGGTTGGCTGTGGATGATCGACCCAAAACGGGGATCAAAAGCAGCATCGTCGGGAGCATGCGTTCCTGTCACTGACCTATTGGCCGGACGATAAAGGATACATGCGATGAAAACTCTGATGACATTGGGTTTTGCGGTTTTTGCGGGGCTGGCTGGTCCGGCTTTGGCGCATCCTAGCCACATAATTGATTTGGCGGGGCATAATCACTGGCTGGCGGCGGCTGCAATTGCGGCGGCAGCGGCGGCAGCGTTGTGGCAGGTGAAGAACCGTGGCGAGGATCAGGCAGAGGCCGAGGAAGAAGAGCCCGAAACCGATGCCGAGCCACAGGAGGCCTGAGATGTCAAAGATTGGTGTGATGATTTGTGGGCACGGGTCGCGCTCGCAAGATGCGGTGGACGAATTTGCAGTTCTGGCCGAGAAATTACCAGCCTTGTTGCCCAAGGAATGGATGGTCGATTACGGCTATCTGGAATTTGCCAACCCGGTGATCCGCGACGGTCTGGACCGTTTGCGCAATGCCGGATGTGAGCAGATATTGGCGGTTCCGGGCATGCTGTTTGCCGCGATGCATTCGAAAAACGACATCCCGACGGTGTTGAATACATATGCCAAGAAACACGACATTTCGCTGAACTATGGCCGTGAATTGGGTGTCGATGCCAAGATGATCGCCGCCGCTGGCGACCGTATCCAACAGGCCGTCGATGCCGCCAACGCCGAATATGGTGACCTGCCGCTGGAAGAAACCTGTCTGGTGGTGATCGGGCGTGGTGCGTCGGACCCTGATGCCAACGCCAATGTCGCCAAAATTGGCCGGATGTTGTGGGAAGGCATGGGGTTTGGCTGGTGCGAGATCGGCTATTCGGGCGTGACGTTTCCCTTGGTCGAACCGTGTCTGGAGCACGCCGCCAAGCTGGGATATAAACGTATCATCGTGTTTCCATATTTCCTGTTTGCCGGTATTCTGATTGATCGGATTTACGGCTTTACCGACAAAGTTGCAGCCGCACATCCCGACATTCAAATTGTTAAGGCGGGGTATTTGAATGACCACCCCAAGGTGCTTGAAACTTTTGCCGAACGGATCACCGAGCAACTGGGCGAAGTGCCACCGGAAACTTGCGGGACGTGCAAATACCGCACGCAGGTTCTGGGGTTCGAGGCCGAAGTTGGCGCGGTTCAGGAAAGCCATCATCATCATGTTGAGGGGCAAGGCGCTAACGCACCTGGTGCCACCGTCGAGACCTGCGATTTGTGCGATACGTTTTGCACGGGGGAATGTCGTCTGGATATGGACCATCATCATCACCACGACCATGTGCATGACCATGGAGATGGGCATCACCATCATGGGCATGATCACAGCCATGATCATGCCCACCCAGAGTATCCCCATGCCAAACACCCGCATGGGCCGGAAAGTGCGCGTAAGAAGAATGTATAGTCTAATCCAGCCTAATACGGGACAAATCCCATGAGACCTTACGAACGCGACCCCACTGCGATCTATGCCGCAAGCTTCGCAACCGTGCGCGAAGAGGCGCGGCTTGAACGTTTTGGCGCAGATATGGAATCGGTAGCAATCCGCTTGATCCATGCCTGCGGTATGGTTGAGGTCGCAGACCGCTTGGCATTTTCGCAAAACGCCTATGCGTCGGGACATGCTGCGCTTCTTGCTGGGGCGCCCATTCTATGCGATTGCGAGATGGTTGGCGCGGGGATTATCCGGCGCTATTTGCCCGCCGAAACCGAGGTGATCGTGACGCTGAACGATGCGACGGTTCCGGCATTGGCCAAGGAAATTGGCAATACACGGTCGGCCTCAGCGGTGGAGTTGTGGCGCGACCACATTGATGGCGCGGTGGTGGTGATTGGCAATGCGCCAACCGCCCTGTTCCACCTGCTGGAAATGCTGGATGCGGGCTGGCCCAAACCTGCGGTGATCCTCGGGTTTCCAGTCGGGTTTGTCGGGGCAGCCGAAAGCAAAGCAGAACTGGTGGAGCGGCCACGGGGGTGCGAGTTCATCGCATTGCGCGGACGGCGCGGTGGGTCTGCAATGGCATCCGCGGCGGTGAACGCATTGGCGGCAGGATTGCCGGAGGTGAAATGATGAATGCATGGCTCCATATTATTGGAATTGGCGAGGATGGTCTGGAGGGGTTAACCCCTGCGACCCGCGCGGTTGTCGAGGCTGCCGAGGTGATCGTCGGTGGCGAGCGGCATCATGAACTGGCCAAAGGGGTCGGAGCCGAGCGGTTTAGCTGGCCCAGTCCGTTTGATGCGCTGATTGAAACGCTGCAAGGGTTGCGCGGCAAGCGGGTGGTGGTTTTGGCTTCGGGTGATCCGCTGTGGTATTCTGTCGGGGCGCGCATTGGGCGGACGATTGATCCCGCCGAGATCGTATATCATCCACAGGTCGGCGCGTTCCAACTGGCGGCCGCACGGATGGGCTGGTCGATGGCTGATCTGGAAACGCTGACGGTGCATGGGCGACCTGTCGAGCAGATGATTGCCTATATTCAGCCGGATCAGAGACTGCTTATCCTGACAACGGGCGAAGAAACCCCCGCCCAGATCGCTGCGTTTTTGACCGCGCGTGGGTTTGGCAAAAGCCGGATGACCGTGCTGGCCAATATGGGCGGCGAGGACGAGGCGCGGTTTGATGGTGTTGCCGAAAGCTGGACCCATCAGGTGCCGCCGTTCAACACATTGGCGGTGGAATGTGTGGCGGCCCCCGATGCGGCGCTGTTGCCACGGGTGCCGGGGTTGGCGGATGAATTATTCCAGCATGACGGCACCATGACCAAGCAGGAAGTGCGCGCCGCCACCTTGGCCAAGCTGATGCCGATGCGCGGCGCTTTGCTCTGGGATATTGGCTGTGGTTGCGGCTCGGTCGCAGTGGAATGGATACGGGCAGCGCGATATGCGCGGGCGATCGGGATTGAACCACGCGCGGATCGCCGTGCGATGGCAGCGGCGAATGCCTTGGCGCTGGGCGCACCGAAACTGGAGTTGATCGAGGGGCTGGTGCCCGATGCGCTGGCCGGTTTGGCCGCACCGGATGCGATTTTTATCGGTGGTGGGTTAAGCCGCGAGGTGTTCACTGCGGCGTGGGATGCCTTGCGCCCCTTGGGGCGTTTGGTGGCCAATGCAGTGACGTTGGAAAGCGAAGCGGAACTGATCGCGCTGCACCGTGAATTTGGCGGGCAGCTGGTGAAGTTACAGATCATGCGGGTTGAGCCGATTGGCGGCCTTAATGGCTGGAAACCCCTTCGTCCTGTCACCCAGCTAAGTTTGGTCAAACGATGAGCGGAGTGCTGTATGGCATCGGGCTTGGCCCCGGGGACGCCGAACTGATGACGCTGAAGGCGGCGCGACTGATTTCGGCAGCCCAAGTGGTGGCCTATCCGACCTTGGCGGGGGGGAGCAGTTTTGCCCGATCCATCGCCGCCGATCTGATTGGCGATGGCGTGCAAGAGATCGTGATTGATGTGCCGATGAAGGTGGAACGCGGCCCCGCGCAGACGGCATATGATACCGCTGCTGACGAGATTTCAGCCATATTAGAGACTGGTTTAGATGTTATCGTGCTGTGCGAGGGCGATCCGTTTTTCTATGGATCCTTCATGTATATCTACGCCCGCCTAAAGGACCGATTCCAGACAGAAATCGTGCCCGGCGTAACGGCAATGACAGCAAGTGCGGCCGCATTGGGTCTGCCGCTCGCCGCCCGCAACGAGATGCTGAGCGTGGTGCCTGGCCCATTGCCAGACGATGACTTGCGCCAGAAAATCAGCGCGGCTGACAGTGTGGTGATTATGAAAGTCGGCAATCATTTGGGCCGAATCCGCGCGGTAATTGACGGCTTGGGCCTGCTGGATCAGGCGCATTATATCGAACGTGCCACATTACCTGCTGAACAAAAAATGCCGCTGGCAAAGGCGCCCGATCCGGTACCATATTTTTCAATGATACTGATCACAAAGGAGGCCGATCCGTGGCTGTAAAACCCGCCGTAGAACCCGCCGTAAAAGCAGTGGTAATCTGCCTGTCCCGCGCGGGCGAGGCAATGGCGCACAAGGTCGCCAAATCGCTGGGCGCACAGGTGCATGGCCGCGAAGGCAGGGTCGATGTGGCGGATGCCTATTTCCCCAATGCGCTGGACTATGTGCGCACGTTGTTTGCCAGCGGCACACCTGTTGTTGGGGTCTGTGCCGCGGGCATTTTGATCCGTGCGGTCGCACCCGTTCTGGCTGATAAGCGCAGCGAACCTCCAGTCGTGGCGGTGTCGGATGACGGGGCCGTGGTGGTGCCATTGTTAGGCGGCCACCGTGGTGCGAACCGGCTGGCCAAACAGATTTCCGACGCGGTTGGCGGCGTGGCGGCAGTGACCACAGCGGGTGACATTGCGCTGGGGTTTGCGCTGGATGAACCACCCGTCGGATACAGGCTGGCGAACCCCGAGAATGCCAAACCAGTGATGGCCGCTATGCTGAACGGGGCGGGCGCGCGGATCACGGGTGAAACCCTGTTTGATATTCCGGCAGATGAAAACGGCAAGGTCGAGATTTGCGTGACTGAAAAACCGGTTCAAGGCACAGCTGATCAACTGGTTTATCATCCGCAACGCTATGCCTTGGGTCTGGGATGCGCACGAAACGCCGACCCAGCAGAAATGTGGGAACTGGTCGAGTCGGCGCTCGCGGATGCGGGTATCGCGCAGGGTGCAATAGCGTCGGTGAACTCGATTGATCTAAAGGCGGACGAGCCTGCGATCATTGCGATGGCAAAACGTTTGAATGTGCCATTCCGTTTGTTTGACGCCTCTGAGTTAGAGGGCCAAGCCGCGCGATTGAAAAACCCGTCAGATGTGGTTTTTGCCGAGGTAGGTTGCCACGGCGTTTCCGAAGGAGCGGCATTGGCAGCGGCGGATGAGGCTGCAGTGCTGGTTGTTGAAAAACAAAAAACCGCGACCTGCACCTGTGCGATTGCACGCCAATCAGAGCCTATTACAGTGCAAAAGGGCCATGCCCGTGGCAAACTGTCGATCATCGGCATTGGCCCGGGGCAGCATTCGTGGCGCACCCCCGAGGCCAGCCAGCTGATTGCGCAGGCCGAAGAACTGGTCGGCTATGGCTTGTACATTGATCTGCTGGGGCCATTGGCAGCTGGCAAGATGCGTTCGGATTTCCCGTTGGGTGGCGAAGAAGACCGCTGCCGTTATGCGTTGGAACAGGCGGGCAAAGGTAAAAACGTGGCCCTGATCTGTTCCGGTGATGCAGGCATTTACGCGATGGGTGCACTGGTGTTCGAGCTGTTGGATCGTGGGCCGGATGCATTTGGCGTGTCCGATGCGGCGCGGCGGGTCGAGGTGATTTCAACGCCTGGCGTGTCGGCATTGCAAGGGGCGGCGGCGCGGGCAGGCGCACCTTTGGGCCATGATTTCTGTGCGATTTCACTGTCGGATTTGCTGACGCCTCGCGAGGATATCGTGAAGCGCCTAAAGGCCGCTGCCGAGGGTGATTTCGTGATTGCGTTTTACAACCCTGTGTCCAAGCGACGGCGCACATTATTGGCCGAGGCGCGGGATATTTTGCTGGATCATCGCCCTGCGGATACGCCGGTGATGCTGGCCAGTTCACTGGGGAGACCCGAGGAGCATATCCGCTATCGCAAACTGTCGGACCTAGAGGTGGACGAGGTCGATATGCTGACTGTCGTTCTGGTTGGTTCCAGCCATTCACGGCTGGCGCAATTGGGCGAAGGCCCGCGCATGTTTACACCGCGTGGCTATGCGCGAAAAATTGATGGAGATTTGGCATGACGGTTTATTTTATTGGTGCGGGACCGGGTGATCCTGAACTGTTGACACTGAAGGCGCAGCGCTTGATTTCGACCTGTCCGGTGTGTCTGTTCGCGGGCTCTTTGGTGCCTGAACAGGTGGTCGCGGGGGTGCCTGACGGGGCCATCGTCAAGGACACCGCCACCATGACGTTGGACGACACCCACGCCGAGATTTTGGCGGCCCATAAGCGCGGCGAAGATGTGGCGCGGGTGCATTCGGGGGATCCGTCGCTGTATGGGGCGATTGCTGAACAAATTCGGCGACTGCAGGCGGATGGAATTGACTATAAAATCATCCCGGGTGTGCCAGCTTATGCGGCGGCCGCGGCGGCGTTAGGGCAGGAATTAACCATCCCAGAAATCGCGCAATCAATTGTTTTAACACGAGTTTCCATGCAATCCACCCCAATGCCCGCTGGTGAAACGCTTGATAATTTTGCCCGCACGGGTGCCACGTTGGCAATCCATTTGGGGGTGCGCAATATGCGCGAGATCGAGCGGGTTCTGGTGCCGCATTACGGCGAGGATTGCCCCGTTGTGGTGGCCTATCGCGTGGGCTGGCCGGATGAGATGATCATCCGCGGAACACTGGCCGATATTCGCAAAAAAGTGCGGGTTGAAAAGATCACGCGCACGGCGCTGATTTTGGTCGGGCCGGCGCTGGGAAATGTGCGAGATTTCAAGGATTCGGCGCTGTATGATCCAGATAAACCTCACGTGCTTAGGCCAGTGGTTGGGGTGAACTTGGTGGAAGACCACAACACCTAGTTTGAAAACAGTTTGTCCTGAAATCTTAACTTGACCTTCACCATGACCGTGCCAGTGTGCGTGTGGAAACAGGATGGGTTAGCGATGTTTGAATTCCTACCGAAAGAAGTGCGCGAGGGGCTGGAAATGGCCCGCAAACGCGATCTGAAACGCAAGAGCCGCCTGCGCGTTCATACGGATGACGAGATATTTCCAGTGCTGAGGTTCTGGGATACAGGCTTTGCTTTGGACATTGAAAACGCGCCGCATTTGCGTGGTTTGGTTGACCTCTATGACGGCTCTCGTCACCTGTACCAATGTCTGGTTGTCGCGTCAGAAGAAAACAACGGCCAGATGGTCTATGACTTCAAACGCAGCACCGCCGCCAAGGACAAGGCACCGCTGGATTTCGTGCGGGATGTGAACGCGCCGATTGCTCTGTTGGGGCGATAGTTAAGGCCTGATTTCAACGGTGGTTCCGTTGCCAACTACGCGCCAGAGTTCTTCTATTTCCATGTCGGAAACGGTGATACATCCGGCGGTCCAATCGTATGATATTGTAGTTAATTTCCCCAACCCGTTGGGTTGTCCGTGGGTGAAAATATCACCTCCAGGGTCAATGCCAGCTAGCCGTCAAGCGATTGCGGTCCTCGGCTTGCGGATAGTCAATGCCAAGCGACAGATGATAGCTGCTTTGCGGATTGCGCCGGTTGATGGTGAAGGTGCCTTCGGGGGTCTTGCCATCGCCCTGTTGCACTTTGTCACCCGCAGGGGCAAAGCCGAGCGCGATTTGGTAGGTGCGGACGGCCTCGCCTTGCCGGAATACAGTAAGCTGACGAGCAGATTTTTCGATCAGGATATGGTCGATTTGTTCGGTTAACAGGGCCAGTGCAGGGGGCGCAGGTTTGGGAGCATATCGGTCATAAATTACAAACGCCGCCACTCCGAGAAAAATCAGGAAGGCGGCGCGTGATATAAGGCGTAATGCCCGCATTATTGCAGATCGGCGAATGCTTTTTGCAACCGGTCCACGGCCTCTTTGACCAACGCACGCGGGGTGGCCAGATTAAAGCGCATGAAATCCGCGCCACCAGTGCCGAAAGTTTCGCCGTGATTCACTGCAATCTTGGCTGTCTTTTCAACCCGTGCGGCGTATTCCGATTGCGACATGCCTGTGCCCGAAAAATCGACCCACGCCAGATAGGTGGCCTCAAGTGACATAGATTTCAAACCGGGGATTGCATTGATGCCTTCATCAAAAACACGACGGTTTTCGGTCAGATATGCGTTCAACTCGTCCACCCACGCTGCCCCCTCGGGGGAATAGGCGGCCGTGGTCATGAACAGACCGAATGAATTGGGCGACAGGCCAAGCGCGGCCATGACCGCACCGAATTTGGCCCGCAAAGTCTCGTCATGGATGATCACGTTGCCAGTATGGGCCCCAGCGATGTTAAAGGTTTTGGTCACGGCTGTCATCATCACCAGACGATCAGAAATTGACGGATCAACCAGCGGCATGACGGTGTGTTTGGCCCCGTCAAACACCAGATCATGGTGGATTTCGTCACTCACCAGAATCATGTCGTGACGGCGCGCAAAATCGGCAACGCCTTGCAGCTCGTCACGCGTCCAAACACAGCCGCCTGGATTGTGTGGTGAACACAGGACCACCATTTTTTCAGCACCGGTCATTTGCGCATCATAGGCGGCAAAATCCATTTCATAACGGCCATCATTGTTAACCAGCGGGCATTCAACCACTTTGCGCCCTGCCGCATTAATCACTTTAGCAAAGGCGTGATAGACGGGGGTGAACAGCACCACGCCATCACCAGCCTCGGTAAAGGCCTCGACACATAACGCCGTGCCGTTGACCAGCCCGTGGGTGGTGAAAATAGCGTCGGCGTCCACATCCCAGCCGTGGCGGGTTTTCATCCACCACTGGATTGACGATTTATAGGCACTATCATCGCCGAAATAGCCGTAAACGCCATGATCCAGCATATTTTGCAGCGCGTCCTGAATGCAGGCGGGCGGGCGGAAATCCATATCAGCGACCCACATGGCGATGCCCTCGTCACGCGGCACGCCGTAAATCTTCTCCATCAGGTCCCATTTGGCGCAATGTGTGTCGCGGCGCTCGATAATGTCGTCAAAGCTCATGATATTTGCCCTTTTTTCTGTTGTTGCCAAGCTACCTATTTAAGGTGCGGATGCAAGGGGCGTTGCAGCGGGGCAAATCATGTCTTACATGAGCCATATGAGCATTCGACCGATCATTATCCATCCCGACCCGCGCCTGAAAAAGGTATGCGCCCCTGTTGACGGGGTGAATGACGAAATGCGCAAGCTGGCCGAGGATATGCTGGAAACCATGTATGACGCGCCGGGCATTGGTTTGGCCGCCCCCCAGTTGGGGATTTTGAAGCGTCTGATCGTGATGGATTGCATCAAGGAAGAGGGGGCGGACCCGCAGCCGATGGCCCTGTTCAACCCCGAGGTTATGTGGACGTCCGAGGCACGGAACGTTTATGAGGAAGGCTGTTTGTCGATCCCCGAGCAATACGGTGATGTGGAGCGTCCTGCCGAGGTGATGGTCAAGTGGATCGACATTGATGGTGCGGCCTGTGAGGCGAAGTTCGACAAACTGTGGGCGACCTGTGTGCAGCATGAAATCGACCATCTGGAGGGTAAGCTGTTCATTGATTACCTGAAACCGCTACGCCGCCAAATGATCACCCGCAAGATGGTGAAATTGAAGCGCGAGCGGGCGCGGGCATGATCCGCGCCTTTGTGCCCTATCCCGATAAACGTCTGAAAACTGTCTGTGCGCCGATTGATGTGGTGGATGATACCGTGCGTGGTATCTGGGCGGATATGGTTGAGACCATGGACGCGATGCCCGGTGTCGGGTTGGCAGCACCTCAGATTGGAGTGATTTTGCGCCTTGCGGTTGTGGACGCGTCCGAGGCGCGGGGGCAGGCTGTTTTGATGGGCAATCCTGTTGTGCTGCATGCCTCTGCCAAATTACGCGAACATGAAGAGGCAAGTCCGAATCTGGCGGGGTTTTCGGCGGCGATCAAGCGGCCGCGGGCGGTGACGGTTCAGTTTTTGAATGTTGCCGGAGAGGTTGAGGAGCGTGATTTTGTCGGGTTGTGGGCAACCTCGGTTCAGCACCAGATTGATCATCTGAACGGGCGGATGTATTTTGATAACCTGTCCAAAATGAAGCGCGATATATTGCTGCGAAAGGCACGAAAGGGGGCGCGATGAAAGTCATATTCATGGGCACGCCGGATTTTTCAGTTCCCGTGCTTGAGGCGTTGGTTGAGACGGGTCACGAGGTGGTCTGCGTTTATTGCCAGCCGCCGCGTCCCGCTGGTCGTGGCAAGAAAGACCGGCCCAGTCCGGTTCAGGCGCGGGCCGAGGCGCTGGGATTAATGGTGCGCTATCCGGTGTCGTTAAAGGGCGCGGATGAGCAGGCGGAATTTGCCGCGCTGGGCGCTGATGTAGCGGTGGTGGTGGCCTATGGGTTGATCCTGCCGCAGGCGATTCTGGATGCGCCATTGCAGGGCTGTTTGAACATACATGCGTCTCTGTTGCCGCGCTGGCGCGGGGCCGCGCCGATCCATCGGGCGATCATGGCGGGGGACGTGGAAACCGGCGTTTGCATAATGCAGATGGAGGCGGGGCTGGACACGGGGCCGGTGCTAATGCACCAGTCCGTTTTGATCGAGGCGCAGGATACCACCGCTATTTTACATGACCGTTTATCTGATTTAGGGGCGCGGTTAATTGTGCATGCTTTGGCAAATTTGGCCGAGTTAGAGCCATATATACAGCCAGAAGAGGGCGTGACCTATGCCAAAAAGATCGACAAATCCGAGGCGCGGGTGGATTGGGCGCGACCGGCTGTCGAGGTAGATCGTTTGATCCGCGGGTTGTCACCTTTTCCCGGCGCATGGTGCGAGGTGGATGGTGAGCGATTAAAGCTGTTGGAGAGCCGTGTGGTTGAAGGCGCAGGTGTGGCTGGCGAGGTTTTGGGCGGTTTGCGGATTGCCTGTGGCCAAGGGGCTGTCGAGATACTGAAGGCCCAGCGTCAGGGCAAACGACCAATGGGAGCTGATGAGTTGCTGCGCGGGTTTGTAATGCCGGCGCGGTTAAATTAAGCCTCGCGTAAGGCTTGATGAGCGGTTGAGACACCCTATATTAATCCTATGCCAGTGATATTTCTGATCATAATTGGTGCCGCTGCAGGGTTTTTGGCCACGCGGGTGATGCATGTGAAAACGGATGTTGTGACCACGGTTGCCATCGGTGTCTTTGGCGCATTGATCGGTGGGTTGATCCTGCGGTTTATCCTGATGCTGACGGGCATTGCCTTCGGGTTTGTCGGGGCCGTTCTGGGGGCGATGCTGCTGATCTGGGCCTACCGCACATATATCCAGAAATAGGGTCTATTAGGGCTTGAATGGCTCCATTCCAGCCCGCGCCAACTCGTCCGCACGTTCATTTTCCGGATGCCCTGCGTGGCCCTTGACCCATTCCCAGGTCACAACATGACGGGCTTGTGCTTCGTCAATACGCTGCCACAGTTCTACGTTCTTCACCGGCTTTTTATTCGCGGTGCGCCAACCGTTGCGTTTCCAGCCATGGATCCATGTGGTAACGCCGTTTTTCACATAGGCACTGTCAGTGATGATGGTCAGGGTCGAAGGGCGCTCTAGCGCCTCTAGCGCGTTGATCGCACCCAGCAGTTCCATCCGGTTGTTGGTGGTATGCGCCTCGCCGCCACACAGCTCGCGTTCCTTCAAAACAGAATCGCCATTGCGTGCGATCATCAGCGCGCCCCAACCGCCGGGGCCAGGATTGCCCGAACAGGCGCCGTCGGTGTAGACGAATAAATCAGGCATGGGCCGCCACCGTGATCCAGTCGGCCAGCACGCCATCAAGGCCGGGGCTGGTGCCATATTCACAATGATCAATTTTGAATCCGGCGACTGTAAGGTGGACCAATAAATCGTCCTCGGTGTAATAGGTATACATGCGATCAATGGTGTCGCGGGCAGCATTAGAGCCTAATTTCATGCCGATATGGAACACTGCATCCGGTTTACAGGCGCAATTCAGGGCGGCGAGGTGTTTGGGGAAATCGGCGCGGGGGGCGTGCAGCAGGCTGAAGTTGGCCCAGATGCCATGGTAAAGCGCTGCACCGGTTATGTCGTCAAAACTGGCATGGCGAGCAGTCACACCATCATGTTGATCGGCAAGTTTTACCATTTCGATTGAGGCATCAATAGCGTCAACAGTGCACCCTTGCTCGGCCATAAAAGCCGCATAAAGTCCTGGGCCGCAGCCAAGGTCGAGCACATGCGCGCCCGTCGGCATGGCCTCACAAAAGGCGACCAACCCGTCATAGCCGTCCAGATCTTTGGTCAGGCGGGAATAGTCGGCGGCGCGGGCGTCGTAGACTTCGATGGTTTTAGTGTCCACGCTCATGCTGGCATCCGCAGGATACGAGGCACTTTGAATTCGACGTTTTCCTGTGCGGTCTCGATCGTTTCGACCGTCACATCATAGCGGGCGCGAAAGGCGTCGATCACCTCGTCGACCAATACCTCGGGGGCCGAGGCACCCGCGGCCAGACCCAGCGTTTTTATCCCGTCCAGCGCCCGCCAGTCGATGTCTTTGGCGCGTTGCACCAGTTGCGAATACTCGCATCCTGCCGCTGCACCCACCTCGACCAGACGGCGCGTGTTTGATGAATTCGGCGCACCTATCACAAGGATTGCATCGGATTTGACGGCGATTTTCTTGACCGCTTCCTGACGGTTGGTGGTGGCGTAACAGATGTCTTCTTTGTGCGGGCCGATGATGGCGGGGAACCGTGACTGCAACGCGGAAACGATGCCTGCCGTGTCGTCAATCGACAGGGTCGTCTGGGTGATATAGGCCAACCTGCCGGGGTCACGCACATCCAGCGTGGCAACATCGCCAACGGTTTCGACCAACAGCACTTCGCCCACGGGCAATTGCCCCATAGTGCCCACAGTTTCGGGGTGGCCAGCGTGGCCGATCATCACCATTTGCAACCCGTTTTCCGAATGACGCTCGGCTTCGATATGCACTTTGCTGACCAGCGGGCATGTGGCATCGACATAGATCATATTGCGCTGCCGTGCTGCATCAGGCACTGATTTTGGCACGCCGTGGGCCGAGAAAATCACCGGCCGGTCGGTGGGGCAATCATCCAGTTCCTCGACAAACACAGCACCCTTGTCACGCAGACCATCAACCACATATTTGTTATGCACGATTTCGTGGCGCACATAGACGGGCGCACCCCATTTCGCAATCGCCATTTCGACGACTTTTATGGCGCGAACAACGCCGGCGCAAAAGCCACGCGGGGAGGCGAGGTAGAGTGTTAGCGGTGGTTTGGTCATATCGGCCCTGTTCAGTTGACTTAGAAATAAGGTCAACGCGGGGCGGCGTCCAGCCCCATTGCAAGTAAAAAGCCGAGGCGTTTGCCCCGGCTTTTTATATTACTCGTCGGCGTCATCTGCCCTTGCTGGCGCTGGCATAGGCTCGCGTGGGGGGCGCCCGATCACTTCGCGCAGATCGTCAAGCTCGATGAAATTATCGACTTGGCGGCGCAGATCGTCCGAAATCATCGGCGGTTGCGACCGAATGGTCGACACCACCGAAACACGCACACCCTGACGTTGCAGGCTTTCTACCAAGGGGCGGAAATCGCCATCCCCCGAGAAGATAACCATGTGGTCAACATGCGGCGCCAATTCCAGTGCATTGACGGCCAGTTCGATATCCATGTTGCCCTTAACCTTACGGCGGCCCATCGAATCAGTGTATTCCTTGGCGGGTTTTGTCACCATGGAATAGCCGTTGTAATGCAGCCAATCTACCAGCGGGCGGATCGGGGAATAGTCGTCATTTTCCAGCAAGGCGGTATAATAAAACGCCCGCAACAGTTTGCCGCGACGCATAAATTCGCTCCGAAGCAGTTTATAGTCGATGTCAAACCCAAGCGATTTCGCCGCCGCATACAGGTTCGAGCCATCGATGAACAGCGCAAGCCGTTCGTCTTTGTAGAACATCAAATTTTCCTTCCGGTAGGCGGTTTCGACTTCGTTTCCGTGAGTGAGTGTGGTTACTGATAAAATATGCGAAACCTAGAATGATTTTAAGGATTTGTTACAAATGTTGCAACCCACAACGACCCGACGTCACCCCATATCGGCAATAATTGGCCTTGGGGCGAATTTGCCGTCAGCTCATGGCACCTTAATCAAAACCTTGCAGGCTGCATTGGATATGTTGGCGGGCGATGGTGTTGAAATTCAAGCTGTTAGCCGATTTTATAGCACGCCTTGTTTTCCTGCCGGGGCGGGGCCGGATTATGTGAATGCGGCGGCGTTATTGCGGGTGGATATGTCAGCAGCGGACCTTTTGTCGCGGTTTCATAAGATTGAGGCGTCAATGGGCCGTGAGCGGATTGAGCGGTGGGGGCAGCGGGTTTTAGACCTTGATTTATTGGCATTCGGGGACGAAATAGCCCCTGATATTGAAGCATTTTTACAATGGCGGGATTTGCCAATAACGGAGCAATCAACGGTCGCACCAGAGCAGCTGATCGTGCCACATCCGCGCCTTCAGGACCGCGCGTTTGTTCTGGTGCCGATGGCTGATGTCGCGCCTCAGTGGGTGCATCCGGTGACGGGGCGCAGCACGCGCCAGATGCTCGGTGATCTGGACGCAGGTGATGTTGCGCAAATCGTGCCGCTTTAGCGCTTGTCATCATAGGCTAAAGCCCCTAAATAGACGTCTTCGTATTGCACACAAATCGAGATCAGGAGTCGCCCTATGGCCCGCGTTACCGTTGAAGATTGCGTTGATAAGGTTCCAAACCGTTTTGAGCTGGTTATGCTGGCGGCCCACCGTGCGCGTGAAATCGCGGCTGGTGATGCGATTACGGTTGAACGTGATAACGATAAAAACCCGGTTGTGGCTCTGCGTGAAATCGCGGACGAGACACAGTCAGCCGATGATCTGCGCGAACGGATGATCGAAAGCCAGCAAACCCAGATCGAGGTGGACGAGCCCGAAGAGGATGCAATGGCATTGTTGATGGGCGCCGAAGCAGACAAGCCAGCAGAAGACGATATGTCAGAAGAAAAACTGCTGCGGGCATTGATGGAAGCGCAAGGGCAGCCATAACGCCCCTGCCTGCACGCTGAAGGGCGCGAAACGCGAATGCCGGAAAAGATCACCGTTGATGACCTGATCGCGCTCGTCCGCAGCTATAATCCTAAAACAGATGAAACATTGATCCGCATGGCCTTTGCCTATGGTGCCAAAATGCACGATGGCCAGTTTCGCCATTCGGGCGAGCCGTATTTCACCCATCCGGTGGCTGTAGCCGCGATCCTGACCCAGCAGCGGCTGGGGGATGCGACAATCATCACAGCCTTGCTGCATGACACCATCGAAGATACAAAATCCACCTACACCGAAGTGGCCGAGATGTTCGGCGACGAGATCGCCGAGCTGGTCGACGGGGTGACCAAGCTGACCAATCTGCAACTGTCCTCGACCCAAACCAAACAGGCCGAGAATTTCCGCAAGCTGTTTATGGCGATGTCCAAGGATTTGCGCGTTATTCTGGTGAAACTGTCGGACCGTTTGCACAATATGCGCACGATCAAATCCATGCGGCCCGACAAGCAGGTGCAAAAAGCCCGCGAGACTATGGACATCTATGCGCCGCTGGCGGGTCGCATGGGAATGCAATGGATGCGCGAAGAGCTGGAGGATCTAGCCTTTTCGGTGCTGAATCTTGAGGCGCGCAATTCAATCATGCGCCGGTTTATCACCCTGCAAAAAGAAACCGGCGATGTGATCAAAAAGATCACCGACGATATCCGGCTGGAGTTGGACAAGGTCGAGATCAAGGCCGACGTGTTTGGCCGCGCCAAGAAACCCTATTCGATCTGGCGCAAGATGGAAGAAAAAGGGCAGGGGTTTTCGCGTCTGTCCGATATTTACGGCTTTCGGGTGATTACAGATAACGAATGCGATTGTTACCGCGTTTTGGGCGCGATCCATCAGCGGTGGCGGGCCGTGCCGGGCCGCTTCAAGGATTATATCAGCCAGCCAAAATCCAATGGTTACCGTTCTATCCACACCACCGTTTCGGGGCGTGATGGCAAACGGGTCGAGGTGCAAATTCGCACCCGCCAGATGCATGATGTGGCAGAATCCGGTGTGGCCGCACATTGGTCGTATCGGGACGGGGTGAGGGCCAATAACCCGTTTGCGGTTGACCCGGCCAGCTGGGTTTCGGGGCTAACAGAACGGCTGGATTCAGCCGGTGATCATGATGAATTTCTGGAGCATGTGAAGCTCGAGATGTATTCGGATCAGGTGTTTTGCTTTACCCCCAAGGGTGAAGTTGTGAAACTGCCGCGTGGGGCGACGCCACTGGATTTTGCCTATGCGATCCACACCCGGATTGGTGACGCATGTGTCGGGGCGCGGGTTGATGGCATTCGGGTGCCGCTGTGGACGCGGGTCAAGAACGGACAATCCGTTGAAATCATGACCGCCGAAGGCCAGCGCCCCCAAGCCACATGGATCGACATCGCCGTCACTGGCAAGGCAAAATCGGCGATCCGGCGGTCCCTGCGCAGTGAAGACCGCGAGCGGTTTATCAAGCTGGGCCGTGAATTGGCCCGCGTGGCGTTCGAGCATATCGGCAAGAAGGCGACCGACAAGGCGTTGACCACCGCCGCGAAACACATGGGCCTGCCCAGCATGAACGAGTTGCTGGCCCGAATGGGCAGTGCCGAAACCAACGCCCGTGATGTGGTCGAGGGGCTATACCCCGAACTGGCGGCAAGCACTGGCGACGAGGTTGAACTGACCCGCGCGATTGTCGGGCTGGAACAGGGCCAGACGTTTGAACGTGCCGCCTGTTGTCAGCCGGTCCCGGGCGAGCGGATCGTTGGCATCAGTTACCGCGGCAAAGGCGTGGTGGTGCATGCGATTGACTGTCCGGTGTTGTCGGATTTCGAGGACCAGAACCAGCGCTGGGTTGATCTGCATTGGCACAGCGGCAAGCATCCGGCCGCCCATGCGGTGACCCTGCGCATTACCATCAGCAATGATGCTGGCGTGCTGGGACGAATTTGCACATTGATCGGCGAGCAAAAGGCGAATATCGCGGATTTGTTATTTCTGGACCGGAAACCGGATTTTTACCGGATTCTGATTGATGTGGACTTGAGGGATGTCGAGCATATGCATACGGTGATGACGGCTCTGGAAGCAGACAGTGATGTGGCTGCGTTGGAACGATATCGGGATCCAGCCCGCAAGCCATAACTGGCTGTTTAGTAAAGGACGACTTGTTTGGTTTTCAAACGCCGCGATAAACGCTCATTCCTGCGCGTTCTTTGGGAATTGATCTATCCAAAGGGTGGGTGGACGCGTGCGTTTCATTACGTCAAGCATCGCGTGCGCCGTTTGCCCGATCCGCCGCATCGTATTGCGCGTGGCGTCTTTGCGGGTGTTCTAACCAGTTTCACGCCATTGTTTGGGTTCCATTTTGTCACCGCCGCGCTGATTTCAAAAGCCATTCAAGGCAATATAATTGCCTCCATCATGGCGACGTTCTTTGGCAATCCTATTTCTTTTCCGTTCATTGCGGTCAGCAGTTTGAAACTGGGCCACTGGATTTTGGGCACGACCTTTGACGAGGCAAGCCAGCATTCCCTGATGAGCACCTTTGGTGGTGCTTGGCGTGATCTAAAGCACAACTTTGCGGCGATGTTCACAGACGCGACCGCGAACTGGGGCCGTCTGCACAGTTTTTATGACGAGGTGTTTTTACCCTATCTGGTTGGCGGTTTAATTCTGGGGCCGATTGCGGGGATCATTTGTTATTATCTCAGTGTGCCGGTGATCACCGTCTATAAAAATCGCCGCAAAGGCCGTCTAAAGGCAAAGCTGGTCGAAATTCGTGAGAAGAAAGCCGCAAAGAAGGCTGACGAAGCTGACGAATAGGTCTAGGCTTTTGTGAATGACTCTAAAAAGGAATCTGTGATGGGCGACAAACCATTGGGAAAGCTGCGGCTTGGGATTAACATTGATCATGTGGCAACGGTGCGCAATGCGCGGGGCGGGTCCTATCCTGATCCGGTGCGTGCGGCAAAGCTGGCCGAGGAGGCTGGCGCCGACGGGATTACGGCGCATCTGCGCGAGGATCGGCGCCATATTTCGGACGCCGATATTGACGGGCTGATGGAGCATCTATCGGTGCCGCTGAATTTCGAGATGGCGGCAACGGCGGAAATGCAGGCGATTGCCTTGCGTCATAAACCCCATGCGGTGTGTATCGTGCCCGAAAAACGCGAGGAACTGACCACCGAGGGCGGTTTGGAAGTGGCCCGCGAGGAAAACCGGCTGGCGCATTTCATTGCGCCGATCCGCGAGGCAGGGTGCCGCGTGTCGCTGTTCGTAGCCACCGACATACGCCAGATCGAAGCCGCGTCACGGATTGGGGCCAACATCGTCGAGCTGCACGCCGGACCCTATTGCGATGCGTTTTCCGAGGGGCATTTCGATGTGGCCGACGCCGAACTGGTCAAGCTGCGCGAGATGTCGACCTATGGGCACTCGCTGGGTCTTGAGGTCCACGCGGGCCACGGCATCACCTATGATACGGTGAAACCGATTGCCGAGTTCCCCGAGGTGATGGAATTGAACATCGGCCATTTCCTGATCGGTGAGGCGATCTTTATGGGGTTGCAACCAGCGATCCATAAGATGCGTGAATTGATGGATGAGGCTAGAAAATGAAATTTATTATAGCGTTACTTGCGGCTTTGGTTATTGCGTCCTCAGTGCAGGCACAAAGGATTGGTGATTGTGATTGGCGGACCTCGGCGCGCAATCTGGGCGTGCCATGGGAAGAATACTCAAAAGTGTTTTCAAATGGTAAAGTCAGGATTGCGTTGCTCGACACGGTAGAGCCCGCGGCCGGGGCCCTTCACTTGCTTATCATTTCTCCCCCATACGGTGAACTTGGATCCCCCCAATGCAAGGTGGTATCCGCTGGCGATACGATCGGTTTTGCCGATATGGATTTTAAAGGGCTGAATGCCGACTATAATCCGGAAATTGGGCTGATTTTCAGAATTCCCGTAAAGGGGTATTCTGGGGGCGAGCGCGGACCTTGGCAGCCCTTGACCGTCACATTGAACCAGGCCACGGGGCTTATTAAAGCTTGGCTCGAATGATCCTCGGCATTGGCACGGACCTTGCGAATATTGACCGTATTGCGGGCACGCTGGAACGGTTTGGCGACAGGTTTCGCAACCGCGTGTTCACTGATATTGAGCAGCGCAAGGCTGAACGCCGTAAGGATGTGGCGGGCACCTATGCCAAACGCTGGGCCGCCAAAGAGGCGTGCTCCAAGGCGCTGGGCACTGGTTTGCGCATGGGGATCAGTTGGCGTGACATGGCCGTTAGCAATCTGGAAACCGGCCAACCCGTGATGGCGGTGACGGGTTGGGCCAAAGAACGGTTGGAGGCGATGACACCGGAAGGCCACGTAGCGATTATTCATGTCACCCTGACCGATGATCACCCATGGGCGCAGGCCTTTGTGGTGATAGAAGCGCACCCCAAAACTTGACTCTCGCCCTCCCGCACATCATGTAGCGCTAAAGCGTTTCGCGTATCAGGTGAATCACTTTACCCACCGAACGCATTTGTTCCACAAACGCTGCCTCGTTGGTCAAAGTGATGCCCTGATCCAAAGTAAACGCGAAACGCTGTAAACACATAACCGAGCAGGAATATTCAGTATCATGGCAAGCAAAGCAGAGAAGCCGGACGGCATCTGGGAACTTATCAAAACAGTGTTTTGGGCGCTGATCATCGCAGGTGTTTTCCGCACCCTGTTTTTTCAACCGTTCTGGATTCCATCAGGCTCGATGAAAGACACATTGCTGATCGGCGACTTCCTGTTTGTCAATAAAATGGCCTATGGCTATTCCAGACATTCCTGCCCGCTTTCCGCCTGTCCATTCTCTGGCCGTATCATGGGGTCGGAACCGGAACGCGGCGATGTGGTGGTGTTCCGCCATCCTGTGAATGGTCAGGATTTCATCAAGCGTTTGGTCGGTCTGCCCGGTGACAAGGTGCAGATGAAAGACGGTGTGCTGCATATCAATGGTGATGCCGTGAAGCTGGAGCCAGCTGGTATATTCGAGGAATTGTATGAGAAACAAGGCCCGCAGGGTGGTTTCCCGCGTTGTGAAACCACGACGGGTACGGGCGGGATGTGCCCTAAAACACGGATGACTGAAACGCTGCCAAATGGTGTGGCGCACAGTATTCTGAACATAACAGACCAGCCCAAGGACCATACGGGAATTTACACTGTGCCCGAAGGCAACTTTTTCTTTATGGGCGATAACCGCGATAATTCTACCGACAGCCGTTTTGACCCGAATGCGGGCGGGGTTGGCTATGTGCCGTTTGAAAACATCATTGGTCGTGCGGACCGGATTATGTTCTCGTCTGCTGGTCGGTCGCTGTTCTATTTCTGGACATGGCGCTCGGACCGCTTCTTTAAGGCGGTCGAGTGAAACTGTCTTCTGAACTAAAGGCCTTTGCGGGCCGGATTAATTACACGTTCAAACGGCCCGAGCTTTTGCACCGGGCCGTTACCCATTCGTCGATGTCGTCGCCTACCCGTGATGATAACCAGCGGCTGGAATTTCTAGGCGACCGCGTGCTGGGCCTTGTGATGGCCGAGGCGTTGTTTTTGGCGGATGCTGCGGCTACCGAGGGCCAGATGGCACCGCGGTTCAACGCCTTGGTGCGCAAAGAGGCCTGTGCCGATGTGGCGCGGGAATTCGATTTGGGCGCGGTGCTGAAACTGGGCCGATCCGAGATGTTATCAGGTGGGCGGCGCAAGGAAGCGTTGCTGGCCGACGCGATGGAAGCGGTGATCTCGGCGGTCTATCTGGATGGCGGGTTTGAGGCGGCCAAGGCGCTGGTGCTGCGCCTGTGGGGTAAGCGGGTGTCGGCGGTAGATGCGGACGCGCGGGATGCGAAAACCGCGTTGCAAGAATGGGCGCAAGCGCGCAAACTACCCCCGCCTGCCTATGTTGAGGTGGGCCGCAGCGGGCCGGATCATGCGCCGGTATTTACCATCGAGGTGCGGTTGGAAAACGGCGCGGTCGAGGCCGCCACAGCAAATTCAAAACGACAGGCCGAACAGGCCGCGGCCAAGGTTCTGTTGGCCCGATTGGAGAATGAAGAATGACTGATACACGCGCTGGATTTGTCGCCCTGATAGGTGAACCGAATGCAGGTAAATCGACCCTGCTAAATCGCATGGTCGGGGCCAAGGTTTCGATTGTGACGCACAAGGTGCAAACCACCCGCGCCCGCATTCGCGGCGTGGCAATGGAGGGTGACGCACAGCTGATTTTCGTCGACACGCCGGGCATATTTGCGCCGCGTCGTCGGCTGGACCGGGCGATGGTGGCCGCAGCGTGGAGCGGGGCGGCGGATGCTGATCTGGTGGTGCTGTTGATCGAGGCGCATCGCGGCGTGACCGAGGGTGTGAAGGTTATCATTGGTGCCCTGAGCGAGCGGGCCGGCGGGCGGCCTGTGGCGCTGGCGATCAACAAGATTGACAAGGTCAAGGCAGACAAATTGCTCGCTTTGAGCCAAGAATTGAACACTTTGTACAATTTTAACGAAACTTTTATGATCTCGGCTGAAAAAGGTCACGGGGTGGATGATCTGCGCAAGTGGTTGGCCGGTCAGGTTCCGGCGGGTCCGTGGTTATATCCCGAAGACCAGATCGCCGATTTGCCACTGCGGATGATTGCGGCTGAAATGACCCGCGAGAAGCTGACGCTACGTTTGCATCAGGAATTGCCCTATCAGTTGACGGTCGAGACCGAAAACTGGGAAGATCGCAAGGATGGGTCGGTCAAGATTGACCAGCTGATTTACGTGATGCGTGACGGGCACAAGGGCATTTTGCTGGGACACAAGGGCGAGACCATCAAGGCGGTTGGCAAGGCGTCGCGTGAGGAACTGGAAGAGTTTCTGGGCCGCAGGGTGCATCTGTTTTTGCAAGTCAAAGTGCGCCCCAATTGGTTGAACGAGGCCGAGCGGTATTCCGAGATGGGGCTGAATTTCAAGGATGGCAACACATGATACGGCTGACATCTGAATTCTGGGTTCAGGCCTATATGCACCGTCTGGATCTGGAAAACATTCCAGCCTTTGTGACCACCAAAGGCGATTTGACGGCGGGTTCGGTTTTGATCAAGGTGAACACGCTGGATGGCAATGCGCAGGCGTTCGAGAGATCGTTTGATTTGCAAACCGGACAGCGCGCATGGATCGGCATGGCCGTGGGCTGCGAGGCCGAGGTGGACATGGCGATCCGGCGGCAGAAATCGTTTGACCCCGATGTCTGGGTGATCGAGGTCGAGGACAAGCAGGGGCGGAATTTGCTGGATCAGCCGGGGCTGGAATAACGGGGTATCCCAATGGAATGGCGTGATGAAGGGGTGTTGTTGCAGGTGCGAAAGCACGGCGAAAACGCGGCCATCATCGAGGTTTTCACCTCTGAGCACGGGCGGCACGCGGGCGTTGTGCGCGGCGCGACATCGCGCAAGATGACGCCGGTTTTGCAGCCCGGTGCGCAGCTGGATGTGACTTGGCGCGCACGGCTTGAGGACCATCTGGGCAGCTATACGGTTGAACCTATTCGCAGTCGCGCGGCGGCGCTGATGAGTGATCGCCTGACGTTGGCGGGGTTGAATTCTGTCTGCGCATTGCTGGCGTTTGCCTTGCCCGAGCGCGAGGCGCATCCTGCGTTGTATCAACGATCCGTCACCCTGTTTGATTTGCTGGGCAATACCGGGGGTTGGCCATTGGCCTATTTGCGCTGGGAGTTGGCGCTGCTGGAGGATTTGGGGTTCGGGCTGGATTTACGGACCTGCGTGGTGAATGGCAGCCGCGATGATCTGGCCTATGTGTCACCAAAATCGGGCCGTGCAGTCAGTGCCGAGGGGGCAGGCGAGTGGGCGGACCGTTTACTGCCGTTGCCGCTGTGTCTGTTGGGGCAGGGGCCGGCACCGGATAATGAAATTAACGACGGGCTGCGGATGACCGGACATTTCCTGACCCATTGGTTGGCGCACTCATTGGGAAACAAGCCGTTGCCTGCGGCGCGGCAGCGGTTTGTCGACGCCTATTTGCGCCATTCCTAGGGGGCGGTGGTAAACACCATTTCGCGGCCATCGTCGCTGGTCAGGATCATTGTATCCGCCAGAGTTTCGGCAAGTGTCATTTCGCCAAGTGCCGCAAAGAATCGCTGTTCGGCGGCCAGATCGGCACAGGCCATTTTCGTTGACATAATCGGGCCGAGTTTGAACCACGGCAACGGCGCGGTCTGGGTGCTGGCGTAGGTGTTGCAGGGCGCTTGACCCGTGACTTTGCCTTTTGATGGGAAGGCGATAGTGGCGCGGGCGGCGAAGGGCTTGCCGTCGAGTTCAACCAGCGTCCATGTCGCGCCCGTATCGGTATAACCCGAGATCGATTCATCGTATTTGCACGCGGTCAGGACCAGAGGGATCAGGAGGGCAAATAATATACGCATGAGGCATCCTTACGAGGGAACTGGTGTTTGGTGATGATATACATATGATGCGAGATGTAAAATTACGATAGGTCTTGCGATGTCCAACACCCCACTTTTGATGATCCCCGGTCTGGCTTGCACAGCCGCGCTGTTTGCCGACCAGCTGGCTGTGTTGGGGCAGAGCCGCAATGTGATCATTGGCGACCATATGCGGCATGATAATATGGCTGATATTGCAGCGCATATATTGGCGGCAGCGCCGGAACGGTTTGCTTTGGCAGGGCTGTCGATGGGCGGCTACATCAGTCTGGAAATCATCCGCCAAGCGCCTGAGCGGGTGGAGCGGCTAGCGTTGCTGGACACATCGGCGAGGGCGGATACGGCGGATAAAACCGCGCTGCGCCGCGAAGCATTGGGGCTGGTGGCGGCGGGCAAGTATCTGGCGGTGTGCCATTCCACGCTGGATTTGAGCATTGCTGCGTCCCGCCATGGGGATGCCACGCTAAAGGCGGCGATTATTGATATGGCAGTTGATACCGGACCGGATGTTTGGGCAATGCAGACCCGCGCGATTATCGGGCGGGTGGATAGCGTGCTGATGCTGGGCGAGATCAGTTGTCCTACACTGGTGGTGGTTGGCGACGAGGACCAATTAACCCCGCCGGAATTGGCCCATGAAATGGCCGACGGGATTGCCGATGCACGGCTCGAGGTGATTGCCGATTGCGGGCACATGTCGACAATGGAAAAGCCCGATCAGGTGACCGGGCTTTTGCAGGATTGGTTGGTGATGTAATCCGTTATTGAGAGGCTTCGGCTGTGCCCTCGATGACGAATTTGTTGTCCGCGTGACAGCTGGTGCAGTTCAACATCAGATTACCCAGTTCTGTTTGAACCGCGTTAGCATCGCCACCTTTGGCGGTGACGCCCAGATCGCTGAACAGGGCATGGGTGGCAGAGCCAAGTGTTTTGAACTCGATCGGCAGTTTGCCCATGAGCGATGGGGTCACATCGGGCGATTCAGCGCCCATGTCGGTGGCAAGAGTGGCCACTGTATCCAGATCGCCCTTGGCTGTGGCTTCGGTGATGCCTTGGATCGTTTCAAGGAATTTACGCATTTCCTCTAGGATCATGGTGCGTTCATCCGCCGTGACCAGAATGGCGGTGCGCTCGTCGTTGCTGGGGATCGTGTTGCCGGTAAAGATGAACGTTTTGACCATAAAGGCGAGTGCTGCCGCCAAAACAAGGATGACAAGCCAGAGGAGTTTCGCAGATTTTAGCATGGATATGACCTTATTGTTATGATTTTGGTTTCAGGTAAAGGGATGTTTTACCCCTGCGCCCCAACTGTAAGGTTGGATGGATCAGTTTGTCGGCGCCTCGGCGATGATTTTATATCCGGCGTGACAAGTGGTGCAGTTTTGCAAGAGGGTTGCAACGCTGGTTGTCATGATCTGGGGATCGCCAATATCTTGGGCGTTCAGGGCCAATTCGTCAAACAGGCTGTGGGTTGAAAAGCCCAGTGTTTTGAACTCCAGCGGCAGCTTGCCCATCAGGGCTGCGGGGACTTCGCCGGCGCTGGCAACACCGACCTTGCTGGCGACGCTGGCAATGGTTTCCATATCGCCCTCGCCGGTGGCTTCGGTGATTTCCTGAATGGCCTCAAGAAACCCGCGCATTTCAGCCAGCAACAACTGGCGTTCGGGTTCGGTGACGACAATAGCAGTGCGCCCGTCAATGCTGGCAACGGTATTGCCACGCAGCAGGAACAATGTATCCCATAGCAAGGATGATGCCGAGAAACAGCAGGTTGATAAGCCAGGGAAGTTTGCAGGATTTAGTCATTGGGCCGCCTTTTTGTAAGTTATAGAGCTATAGCTTAGACGGTAATAGTTACTGCGTCAACTTGGCACATCACCCAAGCAGGCGGCGTGCAATCACGGTGGCCTGAATTTCGGCGGCCCCCTCGAAAATGCTCAAAATACGGGCGTCGCACAGGATGCGGCTGATCTGGTATTCCAGCGCGAAACCGTTGCCACCGTGGATTTGCAGGGCGTTATCAGCGGCGGCCCAAGCCACCCGCGCGCCCAGCAGTTTGGCCATGCCGGCCTCAAGGTCGCAGCGCTGGTCGTGGTCTTTTTCCCAAGCCGCGAAATAGGCCATTTGGCGGGCGATCATGATTTCGACGGCCATCATCGCCAGTTTGCCGGATACACGTGGGAAGTTGATCAGGGATTTACCGAATTGTTTGCGGTCTTGTGCGTAGCCCATCCCGACCTCGAGCGCGTTTTGCGCCACGCCAATGGCACGGGCTGCGGTCTGGATGCGGGCGCTCTCGAATGTTTGCATCAACTGTTTGAAGCCTTGGCCTTCGACCCCGCCCAGCAGGTTCTCGCCCTTAACCTTAAACCCGTCAAAGGCCAGCTCGTATTCTTTCATACCGCGATAGCCCAGCACATCGATTTCGCCGCCACTCATGCCGTCGGTGGGGAAGGGCGCGTCGTCAGTGCCGGGAGTCTTTTCGGCCAGAAACATCGACAGGCCTTTGTAGTTGGTGGTGTCCGGATTAGTGCGGGCCAGCAGGGTCATCACATGGGTGCGCGCCGCGTGGGTGATCCATGTTTTGTTGCCGGTGACGGTGTAGTCGTCGCCATCTTTAACGGCGCGGGTTTTCAGTGCGCCGAGGTCGGAACCGGTGTTGGGTTCGGTGAACACGGCGGTGGGCAGAATTTCGGCGCTGGCGATTTTGGGCAGCCAGTGCTGTTTCTGCTCCTCTGTGCCGCCGCACAGGATCAGTTCCGCCGCGATCTCGGAACGGGTGCCGAGCGAGCCAACGCCGATATAGCCGCGGGACAGTTCTTCGGAGACCACACACATCGAGGCTTTGGACAGCCCGAAGCCGCCGTATTCTTCGGGGATGGTCAGGCCAAAGACGCCCAGTTCGGCCATTTCGGTGATGATCTCCATCGGGATCAGCTCGTCCTTCAGGTGCCACTCGTGCGCGTTGGGGGCCACGCGATCATCGGCAAAGCGGCGGAACTGGTCGCGGATCATTTCGAGTTCATCATCCAGACCCGTTGCGCCAAAGGTGGCGTGGCCAGCGTTATCCTGCATCAGGGCGACAAGGCGGGTGCGGGCGGTGGTGGTGTTGCCGTCAGCGATCAGGGCCGCGATTTCGGGGGTGTCGGGCATGGTCAGATCAAGGTCATGCAGGCGGGCGATTTCGCCTTGGGACATCGGGATGCCGCCTGCGATCTGGGCCAGATATTCACCAAAGGCGATTTGCAGGATCAGTCGTTCCATCTGGCCGAATTTGCCGTCGCTGCTCAGACGGTCAGCCCAAGCGTGCATCTGGCGCAGGGCCATTGCGTAGGTGGCGAGCCAGGACAGGGCGTGGGCCGCGTCCTGAAAGGTTTCCAGTTTTGCCGACGAGACCCGCCCGTTTTCAGTAACGTCACCGCGCAGTTTACTGGTGGCCTGTTCCAGTAGGGTGTCAACCGCGCCAACGGCGGGTTTGGTCAGGGTCAGGATGTCGGAAACGGGCATGGTTACTGTCCTTGTATTTGTCAGGATCGGCATAGGCGCAATGCGGTGGTCGCGCAACAAAAATACGCGTGACATGTGGGTTTTGAACAAATATGGCGCGGCGGATTTTGTCGTGCACTATCGGGACAAAGCGATTATAGGCAAAAAGAGCGCGAAAGGAAGACAGGTTGGGCGAGATTGAAGCGATATTCGGGTTAAGTCCGACATATTTTGCGGTGGCGTTTGGCGTGACCCTTTTGGCCGGATTCGTCAAGGGTGCGGTCGGGTTTGCGATGCCGATGATCATGATCTCGGTTCTGGGGTCGTTCCTGCCGCTAGAGGTGGCGCTGGCGGCGCTGATCGGGCCGACGTTGGCCGCAAATATCTGGCAAGCGATGCGCCAAGGGGTGGGCAATGCGGTGCAATCAGTGCTGAAGTTCAAACGGTTCCTGCTGATCGGGTTGGTGTTTTTGGTGATCAGTGCGCAGCTGGTTCGTGTGTTGCCGACTGAGGTGCTGTTTTTACTGATTGGCGCGCCGGTGGTGTTGTTTGCTGGGGCACAGTTGTTCGGCTGGCAACCGCGGTTTACCGGTGGGTTGGCCGAAGGAATTCTGGCGGCTATTGCCGGATTTTGCGGCGGGTTATCCGGTGTGTGGGGGCCGCCGACAGTGGCGTATCTAACCGCAATTGACACGCCAAAGGCCGAACATGTCCGCGTGCAAGGGGTGATTTACGGGCTGGGGGCTGTGGCATTGTTGGCGGCGCATATCCAGTCAGGCGTGGTGCGCGGCGAAACCATACCGCTGTCGCTGGCGATGCTGTTGCCTGCGGGGCTGGGAATGATCGTTGGACTGCGACTGCACGACAGGATGGACCAGCAGCGGTTCCGTTATGTTACGTTGATTGTACTGGTGGTGGCGGGGTTGAATCTAATCCGGCGCGGGGTGATGTGAGGCATAGTTTCATAGGGTTCTGGCCCTAGTCAAACGTACCAGTTACACGGCCAAGCAACATGAATGCGCGGGCGGTGCGGGTGTCGGATAAGGCAACGATTTCCTGATCCGATGCGCCTGCCTCGAATTCGACAAAGGTTTTGTCAAACTGGCGCAGGAAATGGTGCACCGCATCACGGAAAATCGGGTCCTGTTTCATACGGCCAGACGTTAAGGCAAGGCTGGAGCGGTCGCGAACGCCACCTAGTGCGGCAATGCTGCGGCCACGATCACCTTGGGCGAATTTGCGCCAGATTTCGGGGCGGGACCGGTCAGGTTGCAGGTCATCCATATAGATGCCTTCCTGACTGAGCAGGGTCAGAACATCCTGTGCTGCCTGAATCAAACGGGCCACGCTTCTGTCCTGAAGGGCGCGGCGCAGGGCGGCGAAACCTTCGCGGTCATCGGCGGTTTCGGGGAAGTTGAGGGCGCGGATAAAATCACTGATCGAAACCGGCGGTGCGATGTCTTCGGCTGTGGTGCCAAGGGCTAGGCTGGTTTGTTCGTCCATCTTATCCGGCTCACTGGAGGAGATCGCCGGTTTTGTAGCCAGTGATTGGGCGTCCCGGCGCTCGCGGGTCGAGGTAAATGTGGCAATGGCGGATTCGGTTTGCTTTTGGGCGGCCGCGATTTCATCCAGCTTTTTCTCGACCGATGGCTTTACCCCCATATTGCCGGATTGGGCCTGGGTTACATAGGTGTGGCGCATGGCGTCGATTGCGGACTGCAGACGTTCGGATTCTGTGCGCATGATCCGCGCCGACCGTGCTGCCGCCGCACCAACCCAGATCACGGCGATGGGCAGGAATATCGCAAGCAGCTTCATCACAAAGACGATTGGATCAAGTTGAACCAAACCGTCGCCTTTTGGTGCGAAGGTAAAGAACATGATCACGCCAAATATCCACAACAGACTAAGCGCCAGCGCGATAATTTCAGCCGCAGTAATCCCGCCGCTGCCTTTGCGGCTGTAAATTCCAAGGTCAATCGGTTTATTTGCTTTGTTGTCGCTCATCCGTCCAGACCGGTTTATCTGTCTTTATTTGTAAGTGATGTTCAGAATTTCATAGGCTTTTTCACCACCCGGGGTTTTCACCTCGACGCTGTCGCCTTCTTCTTTGCCAATCAGGGCGCGGGCCAGTGGCGAGCGTAGATTAAGCAAACCGCGTTCAAGGTTTGCTTCCGGTTCGCCAACGATCTGATAGGTTTTTTCCGCATCCGTGTCCTCGTCCACCAAATGGACTGTGGCGCCAAACTTGATGGTGCCCGATAACGTGGAGGGGTCGATCACATCGGCCAGTGACAGGATCGCTTCCAGCTCCTTTACGCGGCCTTCGATAAAGCTCTGCTTTTCGCGAGCGGCGTGGTATTCGGCGTTTTCCGAAAGGTCACCATGCGCGCGCGCCTCGGCAATCGCGCGGATCACGGCGGGGCGTTCCTCGGACTTGAGGATTTTCAATTCTTTTTCAAGCGCGGTATGCCCCGCGCGGGTCAGTAGTATCTTTTCCATATCGGCCCTGATTATTGCAGTGGGTTAGGCAACACCTATCTGTTAATTCAATCCAGACGGTGAAAGTCAATAGATGTGCGCCTAATATGGGGGAATCAGGCCGATAAATGGCGAATAATGTCGCTAAGATATAATCTGTCGTCGGGTCGTGATTGACCCGTAGCCCCTGTCTCGGGTAGCTGTTTCATGTAAGAATTTAGGCACAGGTATGGCAAAGCCGTCCTGTTTACGGAGCAAGAGCAAATGGCCGAGAT
>CAYYOF010000018.1:0-38674 GCA_964473185.1 uncultured Marinosulfonomonas sp.
AGGTTTACGCGGCGGCGGCGGCCCAGATGAAGCATGTGACGATGGAGTTGGGTGGCAAATCCCCGTTGATCATCTTTGACGATGCCAATCTTGAGGACGCTGTGGGCGGGGCTATTCTGGGAAATTTCTATTCCTCCGGTCAGGTCTGTTCCAACGGCACGCGGGTGTTTGTGCAAAAGGGCATTAAGGACGCGTTTTTGGCACGGCTAAAAGAACGGGTCGAGGCGGCGGTTATTGGGGATCCGCTGGACGAGGCAACGAATTTCGGGCCGATGGTGTCCGAGGGGCAATTGGGCATTGTGCAACGCTATATTGATAAGGGCGTTGAAGAAGGGGCACGGCTGGTGACCGGTGGCGCGCGGCTGAATCGCGAGGGGTTTTATCTGCAACCGTCTGTATTTGCCGACGTTTTCGACGATATGGTGATCGCGCGGGAAGAGATATTCGGGCCGGTGATGTCGGTGCTGGATTTTAACGATGAGGCAGAAGTGATCCGCCGCGCCAATGATACCGAATACGGGCTGGCGGGGGGGGTGTTCACCAGTGATCTGACCCGTGGGCACCGGGTGATTGCGGGGCTTGAGGCCGGGTCTTGTTATATCAATACCTATAATCTGGCCCCTGTCGAGGCCCCGTTTGGCGGGGTGAAAATGTCGGGTGTGGGGCGCGAAAACTCCAAGGCGGCAATTGAACATTATAGCCAGATGAAATCGGTTTATGTGGCGATGGGGCCGGTTGATGCGCCGTTTTAGCGCGCCGCTCATCAAGCCCTTGCGGGCATTCTTCGCTGATCTAGCGATGAGGGCCGTAAGGACCGATGAGCCATTGGGAGGCGTTGAATGATCACGGTTTATGGACGCGCGTCGTCATCAAATGTGCAGGCGGTGATGTGGGGTATTGGCGAGTTGGGACTGGCGCATGAACGGCTGGATTATGGTCTGAGCTATGGCGGCACTGATACGCCAGCGTATCTGGCGATGAACCCGCACGGGTTGGTTCCGACAATCAGGGACGGTGATCTGGTGCTGTGGCAAAGCTGTGCCATCCTGCGCTATCTGGCGGCGAAATACGGGGATGGTGGTGCGTTTTGGCCCGCTGATCCGGTGGCTCGCGCCCGCGTCGACATGTGGGCCGAATGGGGCAAGGCTGATTTTTCTTGTGACTTTACAGTACCTATTTTCTGGTCACGGGTGCGCACCGCAGCAGCGGATAGGGACGAGGCCGCGCTGACGCATGCTTTGGCAAAGTTTGATGGATATTTGGGCCATTTGGAAACGCAATTGGGTGATAATCCTTACGTTGCGGGTGCAGATTTCACTCTTGCTGATATCGTTATTGGGCATGTGCTGTTTCGATATTTTGATATCGACATCCCGCGCACATCCCGCCCGCTGATCGACGCCTATTACGAGCGTTTACAAGCCCGTCCGGCGTTTCGGGACCATGTGATGGTGTCTTATGAGATTTTGCGTGTCGAGGGGGCAGATTGATGGAAGCAGACTATGTGATTGTCGGGGCGGGTAGCGCTGGCTGCGCAATGGCTTACCGGTTGAGCGAGGCGGGCGTATCTGTTCTGGTGATTGAACACGGCGGCACTGATGCGGGGCCGTTTATCCAGATGCCTGCCGCGCTGTCATACCCGATGAATATGGGGATGTATGATTGGGGCTATAAGTCCGAGCCCGAGCCGCATTTGAACGGGCGCAAGCTGGTTTGTCCGCGTGGCAAGGTGATTGGCGGGTCCAGCAGCATCAACGGCATGGTTTATGTGCGCGGCCACGCGCGGGATTATGACCATTGGGCCGGTGCGGGGGCGCAGGGCTGGGGGTATGCTGATGTTCTGCCCTATTTCAAACGGATGGAGCATTGGCATTCCGGCGGGCATGGTGGCGACACGGCGTGGCGTGGCAAGGATGGCCCGCTGCATGTGACACGCGGACCACGGCGCAATCCACTGTTCAACGCCTTTGTTCAGGCGGGAAAGCAGGCGGGGTATCCGCTGACCGGTGACTATAATGGCCAACAGCAAGAGGGTTTCGGCCCGATGGAGCAAACCGTCTGGCACGGGCGGCGCTGGTCGGCGGCCAATGCCTATCTGCGGCCAGCATTAAAGTGCGATAATTGCACGCTGACGCGGGCCTTGGCGCGGCGGGTGATCATTAAGGATGGCCGCGCTGTCGGGGTTGAAGTGGACCGTGGCGGGCAGATCGAGGTGATCCATGCGCGATGCGAGGTGATCCTCGCTGCGTCATCAATCAATTCGCCGAAATTGTTGATGTTGTCGGGCATTGGTCCGGCTGCGCATCTGGCGGAACACGGCATTGATGTGGTGGCGGATCGGGCCGGTGTGGGACAGAACCTGCAAGACCATCTGGAGCTGTATATCCAGATGGCCGCGAGCCAGCCGATCACGCTGTATCGTTACTGGAACCTGTTCAGCAAGGCGCGGATCGGGGCGCAGTGGTTGTTCAGCAAGACGGGGATGGGCGCATCGAACCAGTTTGAATCGGCGGCCTTTATCCGCAGCGCTGCGGGCGTGGAATACCCCGACATCCAGTACCATTTCCTGCCTATTGCCGTGCGCTATGATGGCAAGGCGGCAGCCGATGGTCACGGGTTTCAGGCCCATGTCGGGCCGATGCGATCCACCAGTCGCGGGGCGGTGACACTGGCATCAAACGACCCGAATGATGCGCCAAAAATCCTGTTCAACTATATGTCGCAGGAACAGGACTGGCAGGAGTTCCGCAAATGCATCCGCCTGACCCGCGAGATTTTTGCGCAAGAGGCGTTCAAGCCCTTTGTGAAACATGAAATCCAGCCGGGGGCAGATTTGCAAACTGATGACGAGCTGGATGGGTTCATCCGCGAACATGCCGAAAGCGCATTCCACCCTTGCGGCACCGCACGGATGGGGGCGCGCGATGACGCAGGCGCAGTGGTTGATCCAGAATGCCGTGTGATCGGGGTGGACGGGCTGCGGTTGGCTGACAGCAGCATTTTCCCGCGTATCACCAACGGCAATCTGAATGCACCCAGCATCATGACCGGCGAAAAAGCGGCGGATCACATTCTGGGGCGTGGCATGTTGCCCGCCGTTAATGACGCGCCGTGGTTGCATCCCGATTGGAAAACTGCACAACGTTAGGGGATGAACCGCTGGATTTTCACCTTGCTGTTGGCAGGCGGTATTTATACCGCAATGCGCAGCGTCGATCTGCCGCCCACCCAAACGGACGTGCAGGGCAGCGCCTATGTGCATGACGGCGATACCTTTACTGTGGCGAGCACCAAAATTCGTTTGTTCGGGGTGGATGCGCCGGAAATGGACCAGACCTGCGAAATGCCGGACGGGTCTGACTGGGCTTGCGGGCGTTGGTCACGCGATCAGGTGCGCGACATGCTGAAGGGGCAGGAATTGCGCTGTGTCAAACGGACCTACGATAAATACGGGCGCATGGTGGCGCGGTGTTATCTGGGGGATCAGGATTTGGCCGAGATGCTGGTGCGGGGTGGCATCGTGTTTTCCTATGCCCATTATTCGCGCGACTATATCGGGGTTGAAAAGGCTGCAATCGTGGCGGGACGCGGGCTGTGGGTGGCCAAGGTGGTGCCGCCTGCAGAATTTCGTCGCTCAAAACGCGAAAACTGATCAGGATCAAAGCGGGCGGCATGATGCGACCCTAAGGTTGGTCCAGAAAACAGGACAGAAAAGGAAACCGTATGTCACACACCCCCCATGAATTGGCCGAAGAATTCCCAGACCGTGTAGAACAAATGAGCAATATGAAGCAGTCGGACGCGCATTTCGCCAAATTGTTTGACGAATACCACGAGATAAACCGTGCCGTGCACCGGGCCGAAACCGATGTAGAGCCGACGGACGATCTGCATATGGCCGAGATGCGCAAACAGCGGCTGGCGGTCAAGGACGAGATTTGGTCGATGTTGTTGGCGCAGGATTAAACACTTTCGGCCTCGTGGTTTAACTACGGGGCCGGACCCTTACCTCGATCTAGAAACGGCTTAGAAACCGGAACAGAGCGGTCTTCGCCTGTGGTTGCCAGACATTGTTATGACCCGCCCCTTTGACCGCGTGAAATATCTTGTCTTTTGCGGGGGACAGATCGAACACTTCGCGCCCCATTTCAATAGGGATCAGCGCGTCTTTGGTTCCGTGCAGAACCAGCAGCGGGATGTCCAGACCTCCGATCCAATCCTTGGTCGGCCATTTATCTTGCAAAACATTCACTGCACTGCCCAATTGCGGATAGGCATGACGGGCAACATCGGTGATCGAGGTATAGGGCGAATCGAGCACGATGGCGTCAGGGGCATTCCCCGACATGACTTTGCTGCCGGCGCTTAGAACCGCGACGCCAGTTCCGAGGCTCTCGCCATAGAATATCACCGCGCTGTCACCGGCCAGTTGAGGCATCGATGTATAGACGTTTACCGCGTCCTTGATGATATCCTGTTGTGACGGGGTGCCAGTGCTGCCGCTTGACCCGCGATAGGCCATGGCCACCACGCCAAACCCGCGGTCCATGAATGTTTGAAACCGCGGCGCGCGGTTGGCCAGATTTCCGGCGTTGCCGTGGAAATACAGGATGGTGGCTTTGCCTGCCTTGGGCTTTGCAACCCAAAGCACCAGCGTTACGCCGCCGCTTTCAAACAGCACCTCGCGCATATTTGGCACGCCAGCGTTTGCGGGGCTGACTTGCGTCGTGTCAAACGGATAGACCATCATCCGTTCGGTCGCGCCGGTTAGCCATTGGAATCCAAACGATAAAATGCCGATGATGCCAATGGCTTTCAGCATCATGGTTCAACCACATAAGGCAGCACACCGCGGGTGTTCGGGTCTACCTTTAGTCGGCGTTCCAATGGCGGGACCGAACGTTGGTGGCAGTTTTCGCGCTCGCAAATGCGGCAGGAAATGCCAATCGGCTCGAAGGTTTGTTGCTTTCCAGCGATCAGGTCGTCGGCGTAAACCACGGCACCGGCGTGTTTCACTTCGCACCCCAACCCGATGGCGTAACGGCGCACTGGCGCTTTGAACGAGCCGCCGGATTTGGACACATCACGGGCCAGACAGAAATAGCGCACCCCGTCGGGGGTTTCGGCCAGTTGGCGCAAAAACCTGCCGGGGGTCTCGAACGCCTGATGCACGTTCCACAGCGGGCATGCGCCGCCGAAACGGGCGAATTGCAACCGCGTGGCGGAATGGCGTTTGGTGATGGTGCCCGCCTGATCGACCCGCACAAAAAAGAACGGAATGCCCTTGGCGCCGGGGCGTTGCAGGGTGGACAGCCGGTGCGCCACCTGTTCGACAGAGGCCCCGAAACGGTCTGCCAAAACCTCAAGATCATGGCGCACATCGTGGGCGGCGGCCAGAAACCGGCGATAAGGCAGCATCGCGGCACCGGCAAAATAGTTTGCCAGCCCGATTTTGGCGATGGCACGGGCGGCATCGGTTTGGAAGCGGGCCAGATCGAGCGTCGCCTCAATCAACTGGTTCTGGGTGATCAGCGCGACTTGGATCAACAGCTGGAAATCTTGTGTGGCGCGGGGCGGACGGGTGGACAGGGTCAACGCGCCCGTTTGCGTATTATAATCGCGCAAGATATCGCTGTCAGAGAACTGCAAAGCAATGCCATGCGGGTGCAAGACCTGTTCGGCGTGCTGGCGCAGGGTCAGATTTTCCTGTTGTGCTATATCTGCAAAATGTTCCGCTGCGTGGTCCACCGCATCAATGTAATTGTCGCAATAGTGAAAGAAATCGCGCACCTCTTCCCATGGGCTGGGCTGCACACGGGCGTCTTCGCGCCCCAAGGCTTCGTCTAGGGACGCCAGCCGCTCATGGGTTTGGCGATAGGCGCGATGCAATTCCAGAAAAGCCCGTGCAAGGGCAGGGGCGTTGGAGGCGGTCAGGCGCAGATCGGCCAAGGGCGGGGTGGCGTCGGCGAACACCGGATCGGCCAGCGCCTCGCGCATGTCGGTGACCATACGTTCGCTATCGCCCACCGACAGTTCGGTCACGTCAAAGCCGAATTCCTGCGCCAGTGCGAGAACCACGCCGGTGCTGACGGGGCGGTTGTTGTTCTCCATCTGGTTCAGATAGGGCAGGGACACACCCAGCCTTTCGGCGAATGCTTTTTGGGTCAGGTTTAGGCCCGTGCGCACTTCGCGCAGTTTAACGCCTGCGTATAATTTTTGGGTGGCCATGATGGGTGCCTAGCGGTTTGCAGATTTGCGATATGCCACCTTAGGCTTTGCAAACTGTAAATCGCAAGCCTTATGATAAGGCGCGTTCGCGGCGGATCACATAGAGGATCATCACAAAGCTAAGGGCCGAGCACGTCGCCATCAGCCACAGGAGCGGGAAGGCGCCTGATTCAACTGTGAGCAAGCTGCCGGAAAGGGCCGCGATGGCGGCACCGCCCCCCACCAGCAATGCGCCGCCCAAACCAGCCGCCGATCCGGCCAGACTGGGCCGGACTGACAACATGCCGGCGTTTGCGTTGGGCAGCGTCATACCGTTGCCAAGGCCCACGGTCGGCATGAAAGCAAAGAACACAAAGGGTGAGCCAAAGCCGAGGTAAAACAGCGTTAGCGAGCAGGAAATTCCAAGGGTTGCGATGGCTGTGCCAAACAGGATCATTCGGTTGACGCCAATACGGGTAGAAAACCGCCCCGAGATGAAATTGCCGACCAGATATCCGGCGGAAACTGCACCAAAGGACAGGCCGAGCCAGATGGCGTTCATCTGGAATAACTCCTTGCCAATAAAAGGCGCGCCGCCGAGATAGGCGAAAAATGCACCAGCGGCAAAGGTGGCGGATAGCGCATAGCCCCAAAACCGTCGACTAAGGAAAAGTTCGGGGTATTGCTTGAACTGGGCACTGAAACTTGCGCTTTTGGTGGTCGAGGTTTCGCCAAGATCGGCCCACGACAGGGCCAGCAGCATGACACCAAGGATCATTAGAACCCAGAACGTGGACTGCCAGCCGAAATATGTATCCAGAATGCCGCCAACCAGTGGGCCGAGCATGGGTGACAGCGACATGCCCATGGTGACATAGCCGATCATCGAGGCGGCCTCGGCCCCGGGCACCATATCGCGGATAACGGCGCGTGACAGGGCCATGCCGGTGGCAATCACGGCTTGTAACATACGAAACGCGAGGAAGATTTCGGCTGTTGGTGACAGGATGCAACCTAGCGTGGCAATGATGAAGATCGCGCCGCCAAGCAGAATAATAGGACGCCTGCCGTAGCGATCAGATAGCGGGCCGATCAGCAGTTGCAGGATCGCGGTCATCGCCAGATACAGCGAGACTGATAATTGCATCACGCGGTAATCCACGCTGAAATCGTCCGCCATGGCAGGGATCGAGGGCAGGAACATGTTCATGGATAATGCGGGCAGGGCGGCCAGCAGGATCAGGGTCGAGATATGCGGGGGTGTGGTGCGGTCCAGATACCGCACCTCGGATTTTAGCGTCATACATCCGGCGTATCGGGTTTGATTGACATTGTCCATTATTATAACCGCAGAGGCAGGGCTGCGTATTCGCACAGGTGAGACTTAGCAAATTTGCAGTTCGCAGGCTGTGTTGTTCGTGGGGTTTGCAAATTTACCGAAATCTGCTTTGTTCTGCTGCGTGAGGCGTATAGGTTGCCTTAAAACCAAAACCGGAGGTGTGCCGATGAAAGACATTCAGCAAGAACTGGAATACCGACGCCGCGAGGCCCATATGGGCGGTGGCGAGCGTCGGATCAAAGTGCAGCATTCCAAAGGCAAGCTGACGGCACGCGAGCGGATCGATCTGCTGCTCGACGAGGATTCATTTGAAGAATTCGATATGTTCAAAGCGCATCGCTGTGCCGATTTTGGTATGGAAAAGCAACAGCATGCGGGCGACGGGGTGGTCACCGGCTGGGGCACGATCAACGGGCGCATGGTGTATGTGTACAGTCAGGATTTCACCGTGTTTGGCGGGTCATTGTCGGAAACCAACGCGCAGAAAATCTGCAAGATCATGGATATGGCGATGCAAAATGGCGCACCCGTGATCGGGTTGAATGACAGTGGTGGCGCGCGGATTCAGGAAGGTGTTGCAAGTCTGGCGGGCTACGCCGAGGTGTTTCAGCGCAACATCATGGCGTCGGGCGTGGTGCCACAGATCAGCGTGATCATGGGGCCGTGCGCGGGTGGGGCGGTGTATTCGCCTGCAATGACCGATTTTATCTTCATGGTCAAAGACAGCTCTTACATGTTTGTCACTGGCCCCGATGTGGTGAAAACCGTCACCAACGAAGTGGTCACCGCCGAGGAATTGGGCGGCGCGATGACCCACACCAAAAAATCCAGCGTGGCCGACGGCGCGTTTGAAAACGATGTCGAGGCGTTGTCGGAAATCCGCCGTCTGTTTGATTTCTTGCCGCTAAATAACCGCGCCAAGGTGCCGGTGCGCCCATTCTTTGATGACCCATCGCGACTGGACGATAGCCTGAACACATTGATCCCCGACAACCCGAACGCGCCTTACGATATGAAGGAATTGATCCTGAAATTGGCCGATGAGGGTGATTTTTACGAAATACAGGAAGAATATGCCAAAAACATCCTGACGGGGTTTGTCCGTCTGGAAGGGTCGACCGTCGGTGTGGTGGCGAATCAGCCGATGGTTCTGGCCGGGTGTCTGGATATTGATTCATCGCGCAAAGCAGCGCGGTTCGTGCGATTCTGTGATGCGTTTGAAATTCCGATCCTGACACTGGTCGATGTGCCGGGGTTTCTGCCCGGAACGTCGCAGGAATATGGCGGCGTCATTAAACACGGAGCAAAACTGTTGTTTGCCTATGGCGAGGCGACGGTGCCCAAGGTCACTTTAATCACCCGCAAGGCTTACGGCGGGGCGTATGACGTGATGGCCTCGAAACACCTGCGCGGCGATTTCAACTATGCGTGGCCAACCGCACAGATTGCGGTGATGGGGGCCAAGGGGGCGACCGAAATTATCCACCGTTCTGATCTGGGGGATGCTGACAAAATCGCCCAGCATACGGCAGATTACGAGGACCGTTTCGCCAACCCGTTTGTGGCGGCGGAGCGCGGATTCATTGACGAGGTGATCAAGCCATCGGTATCACGCAAGCGCATCTGCCGCGCCTTCGCGTCACTGCGGGGCAAGAAACAGCAGAACCCATGGAAAAAGCACGGAAATATACCGTTATAATGCGCCAAACCCTGCATATGATTTTGGCACCAATGGTGTGCCTTCCGCTGTCGGCAGCGGCCAGCCCGATCGAGGTGCCTTCGGGCCAGCCAGTGACCTTTTTTGAGGTGATCTGGGAGGAAGAGGGCGAGATGAACACTTACCGCTTTCGCTACATCGCGCCGGATATTGCGCGGGACGGCGGCAGTATCGGGTTTGATGCGGCTGAACAGGATATCAAACACCTGTGCGAAACATCGGCACTACCGGCATTAATCGAACAAAACCGCCCAGTTGACCGGATTGTAATCTCGATTTCGGACCGCGAAGTGGCGTTCGGCAAACCCGATCCCGAAGCAACCCAGTTTTTCGAGGTATATAGCCCCGATGGCACCACCTGTATCTGGGAGGGGTTTTGATGCAGCCACTATATGTTGCGGTTTGGGCCCCTATCTTGCAGCGGATTGATGCAATGGCGTCACAATTCCGCCGATTGCGAAGCAGACTATGTTTTTTCCGTTATTTATCAGTTATCGTTCCGCAAGGTTACCTCCAAGTAGCCTGTAACTCATCAATGGGGCGGGTGTGGCCAAGTGGCTGCGACCGATTCTTTGCAATCAATAGGAGACTAGGATGTCGAATAGCATCAAAGCAGTTATGGCCCTCGGCCTGTTCTTTGTTGTCGCAGCATGTGGCCAACAAGAAGAAGTTATTTTTGTTGAAGAGCCAGTTATGGTCGAGCAACCAACTACTAAATACTAAAATACCATCGGAACGGGCTTTCGGGCCCGTTCCGAACCACTTGCAAACACGAAAATTTATTTGTTTTACGCTTCTTGCGCAGCTTTTTCTGCGCCCCAATTCCACCACTGTGAATACGCCTATAATTAGCGGGAAACCGCTCGGGGCTTGCGTCTGCAGTCATAGGTCAGGAATTCGTTACCTTGCCGAGATTGAAAACCAGCGATATATTTCAAAGAATAGTACCCAGTATTTTTATTATTCTATCTGTCGTTCCAATATTTTAAGGAGATTATCATGGCTATATATACGCAATCCATTTGTGCCCTCAGCTTTGCTGCCATCCTTGGTGCATGTGCACAGCCCGAACCGGTGCCAATCGCACCCGAACCGATTTTTAACAAGTATGGTGACGCTACCGGCTGTGTTGACTCAGATGGGCGGATCACTGAAATTAACGCGACTTCTTCAGAGCAGACAAACCCTTGCGAGCCGACCGAATGTGTTGATGGCTACGTCGTTGGGGCACAACGATTGCCCTGCATACCGCCAGACCGTGACCCCGAAGGCGGCGGTGGGCGGACCGTGGGTAATAACCCGACTGGGACTCCGCGGGTCCCCTAAAGCGGTTAAAACATTGGATAAGTGGAGGGGCGATTTGAGCTGCCCCTCTGCAACGATGCCCAAAACCATATCATCCCGCACAATCACAAACTTTTCTGAAGGGATGGGCGTATGTTAAAGCATCGCGGTTTTCCGGGACGGCTTCCGGGTACAGATTTTCAATTTACGATCCGTAGACCAAACAAAAAGGGCGTGACCGCCCTGATTTCGCGCGAACGGTTTGCCGATCGGCGGCCTGCGGACCGGCGGGCGGATGTGGCGTTTATGATGGCACTGTGGTTCCAGTTTGGCGACGCGCCGTTTGAGCGGGGCAATTTGGATGCGGGGCGCATTTCGTGGATGTTCGGACGTGAAGTGATTCCTGCCGAAGACCCGTTTGATCCCGAAAGCTATGACGCAATGCTGAAAATTGACGAGCGACGGGCGCGCGCGGCGTTTCCGGATGCCTTTGATGGGGCAGATGGCGGAGGATCGGCGTGAATTTGCCTGTGGTTCAGGGGATTTGGCAGAAAACAGCCCAAAATGACCTAAGGTCAATGTTGGGCTTTTCTGTGCGTCATATCTGGGTCAATGTCTTATCTATGGCAGGCGCCTCCAGCAAGATGTCTGCTTGTACTAGTCAATACCGTTACCCTTCCCCTTCTGAGCGGTTCGGTCCTTTTTGGGCCGGACCGCTTTTTTTATGGCCGGATTGTCACGGTATTGAGCAAAGAACAGCCGAAAACCGCAATCTGAATTCTGGGGATTCTCTTGGACTAGGAATTCTGCTATATATGCCTCCAATAAAAACAATTGTTGGAGGCAGAAAACAATGCAGATCAAACACTTGGCCATCGTGGCTATCCTTATTACCCCGCTTGCCGGTTGTCTGGACAATGATGTCGAGCGCGCCGCTGCGGGTGCCGTTGCCGGTGCCGTTATTGCGGACGTTACAAATGGCAGCATTCTTACCGGTGCGATTATCGGCGCTGGCGCGGGTGCGCTGTGCGACGACGTTGGCGTATGCCGCTAATCTAACGCGCAAAATGCGGGCGGTGTTACGCCCGTTTATTGTCACTCATGAAGCAACCACCGCGGGGTTTCCCTCGCGGTGGTTTTTTGTGAAGAACGCCATATTGCACGGGTTGCCAAAGGCAGGCCATGCACCTTGGCCGACCAAAGGCCGCGCCGGTTCAGAAGTTAAACTGAACCGAAGTTTGCAAACGCGTGGCGTCATCACTGGCCCCACTGGCAATTTCACGTCGACCATAGATCAATTCGGCCCCGACGGTCATACGCTCGGTCGGTTTGTAAAACAGACTAAGGTGGGCCGTCGAAATGTTGTCGGTGTCGGTCGCAGCAAAGGTGTCGTTGACCTCGTAATACCCGAGCGCCAATCCCGCCGTCAGCTTGGGGCTGATGGCTTGGGACACACCAAAGGTGGCACCGGAGGCCTCGATGGTTTGGATTTGGCCAGCGCCATCGATAAAGGCATCCTGGGCAAAGCCGTTGATCATGTAGCGCCCGATCCCGTCACCATAACTAAGCGAGCCGTAAATCATGCCGCCTTCCCACAGCGACGCATTGCCCGACAGGTTTACGCCCCAGCCGGTTGCGGTGTCGTTCGATGTGGGCGATCCGAATTTGCGCACAACGGTTGCCAGTTTGACGAATGCTTTGTCGCCTTTCCAGGAGGCCGCCAACGTGAAGTCAGGCAATTCGTCCAGCCCCGCGCGGATGCCCGCCGTGGTGCTTTCCGAAATTGGTCCAGCCGCATCGCGTCCGCTGAATTCCGAGTTTTCCAGCGAGGCCGAGATGGCCACGCTATCGGACACCTTGAATGTGTAGCGCAACTGGGCTTGACGGATGAACGGAATACCGGCCGGCCCGTTGAAATCAACCGTGCTGGGATAGCTTTCGATCGGCATAAAGTTCGACCAGGTTTGCCCGACGGTCCAGCCGTTCCATGTGCCATAGGCGTGACGCAGGCGCGGGCTGTAGGAGTTCGAGAAAATCTCGTTACCACCGCCACCAAAGAAGTCAAACTCCAGATGGGTTTTCAGAGGGCCACGATTGGTATCGGTGCTGGTCTTGAAGAACAGGCGCGATTGACGGGCATGGGCGCGGAAACGGTTGTTGTCGCCAACATCGGTGATGCTGATGCCATCAACGTTAAAGGCATCGCCCAGGGCTTCGTCAAAGTCAAAGATGAAATCGGTTTTGATATAGCCACCGATTTCAACGGTTGTGCCGCTGGGGAATTTCAGCCGCCCCTCGCTTTCCAGCCCGTCGATACGCGCCTCGAGTGCAGTCAGTTGTTGTTTCAGCTCGGCAGCGGTTTCGGCCAGCGCCGGTGTTGCGAATGTCGTCGCAAGCAGCGTGGCGATAAGCGCCGGATGTTTGGTGTTAAACGAGATTGTTTTCATGGTCTTCCTCCTGATCAGGGCGCGCTGGAATTAGCGCATCCATGGGAAGAGTGTGGCAGAGGTTTTCAATCACTTGGTGTCACGAAGTGTGCCGGAATGTGCACTATTTCAAGACAATTTCATCACGGGAATTCCTTAGGTTGTGAGTGGGAAGTGATCCCAGAAATTGCGACCCTAACGCGCGCGAGAGCGCGAGTCGGGTCAATCAAAACGGGCGCCGTTAAGGTGCAAAATGATATGGGGAAGGCCTGTTAGATGTTCAAAAAGATACTGATCGCAAACCGTGGTGAAATCGCCTGTCGGGTGATTAAAACCGCGCGTAAAATGGGGATTTCGACAGTCGCCATTTATTCGGACGCGGATAAGAATGCGCTGCACGTCAAGATGGCGGACGAGGCGGTGCATATCGGACCGCCGCCCGCCAACCAGTCCTATATCGTGATCGACAAGGTGATGGACGCGGTCCGCCAGACGGGGGCCGAGGCTGTGCATCCGGGTTACGGTTTCTTGAGCGAAAACAGTAAGTTCGCCGAAGCATTGACGCGTGAAGGCGTCGCATTCATCGGCCCGCCCGTGGGCGCGATTGAAAGCATGGGCGACAAAATCACCAGCAAGCGAATTGCAATGGAAGCTGGTGTCGCCACTGTGCCCGGCCACATGGAATTGATCGCGGATGCGGATGAGGCGGTGAAGATCAGCTGCGAGATTGGCTATCCGGTGATGCTGAAAGCCACGGCTGGTGGCGGCGGCAAAGGCATGCGGATTGCATGGAATGACGCGGAGGCCCGCGAGGGGTTCCAGAGCTCCAAAAACGAGGCTGCGGCCAGTTTTGGCGACGACCGAATCTTTATCGAAAAGTTCATCACACAACCGCGACACATCGAGATTCAGGTGTTGGCCGACAGTCATGGCAATGCGATCTATCTGGGCGAGCGCGAATGTTCGATCCAGCGCCGCCAGCAAAAAGTCATCGAAGAGGCACCCAGCCCGTTTCTGGACGAAAAAACCCGCAAGAAAATGGGCAATCAGGCCGTCGCTTTGGCGCAGGCGGTGGATTACGCCAGTGCGGGGACGGTTGAATTTATCGTTGATGGCGATCGCAACTTCTATTTCCTCGAAATGAACACCCGTTTGCAGGTGGAACACCCTGTGACGGAACTGATCACCGGTATTGATCTGGTGGAACAAATGATCCGCGTGGCGGATGGTGAAAAACTGTCGATCACCCAGAAGGATGTGAAGCTGAACGGCTGGGCGATGGAGAGCCGTCTGTATGCCGAAGATCCGTACCGTGGGTTTCTGCCCTCGATCGGTCGCTTGACCCGTTACCGTCCACCAGAAGAGGTGGCCGATGCAACCCATGTGGTGCGCAATGATACCGGCGTCTATGAGGGCGGCGAGATTTCCATGTATTACGATCCGATGATTGCCAAACTCTGCACATGGGCCCCGACCCGGGCCGAGGCGATTGAGGGGATGCGCATAGCGCTGGACAGTTTCGAGGTCGAGGGCATAGGCCACAACCTGCCGTTCCTGTCCGCCGTGATGGACCACGAAAAGTTCACATCAGGCAACATGACCACAGCGTTCATCGAGGAAGAATTCCCCGACGGGTTTGACGGTGTGGAACTGCCGGACGAGATGCTGCGCCGTGTTGCGGCATCAGCCGCCGCGATGTATCGGGTTGCCGAAATCCGGCGCACGCGGGTGTCGGGCCGTATGGACAACCACGAACGCAAGGTTGGCAGTGACTGGGTCGTGTCGCTACAGGGCCAATCGTTCCCTGTGGTGATTGCTGCCGACCCGATGGGGGCCACGGTATCTTTTGCCGGTGGTGGCGATCTGCGGGTGTCGTCCGACTGGACGCCGGGCCAAAACCTTGCGGTGCTGGATGTGGACGGCACACCTTTGGTGGTCAAGGTTGGCAAAATCCCCGGTGGGTTCCGGATGCGGCTGCGTGGGGCTGATATGAAAGTCTTTGTGCGCACCCCGCGGCAGGCAGAACTGGCCCGCCTGATGCCCGAAAAGACGCCAGCGGACACATCAAAGCTGTTGTTGTGCCCAATGCCTGGGTTGATCGTATCTGTCGCGGTTGCCGTTGGTGACGAAGTGGAAGAGGGCCAAGCCCTGTGCACCATTGAAGCGATGAAGATGGAAAATATCTTGCGGGCCGAAAAGAAAACCGTGGTGACCAAGGTGAACGTCGCGGCCGGTGAAAGTCTGGCAGTGGACGACGTGATTATGGAATTTGAATGAACATGTTTTCAATACGGTTGTTATCCGTTCTGTCAGCCTTCTGTGTGTTTGCTGGGTTGGAAGTCATGGCGCTGGTGCAAACCGGCGGGTATTTTGAATACCCGCTGGATGACGTTTATATCCATCTGGCCATCGCCGAAACCATCTGGGCCGGGGGCTACGGGGTCAATGTCCAGGATTATGCAGCGGCGGCATCTTCGCCGCTGTACCCAGTGTTGTTGCTGCCGGTTGCGGGGCTGGAAATCCAGCGGTTCTCGCCATTGGTCTGGAACATTATCGGGCTAGGCCTTTCGGCCTGGCTCTGGGCTGAATTGCTGTTGGCGGGGGGCTATGGGGCCAAGGAAATGCGCCGGTTTGGCTGGGCATTGGCCGTTCTTGGACCCGCGGCTGTTTTGATGCCCAGCAATGCGTTTTTAGGGATGGAACATACGCTGCATACTGCTGCCAGTCTGGCCATTTTGCTGGGGTTGGTGCGGCTGTTGCAGGGCAATCCTTCTTGGGGTTTGCTCTATGCTGGCATTCTGTTTTCACCGTTGCTGCGGTTTGAGGGGTCGGCACTGGCACTGCTGGCGATGCTGGTTATCTACACCTGCGGGGAACGCCGCCGCGCCGGGCTGGCCTTTGTGCTGGCGATCCTGCCAATCGTGGCATTTTGCACATTTTTGGTGTCGCTTGGGCTTGATCCATTGCCAAGCTCGGTGCAGGCCAAGCTGATTGGGGCCGCGCAGAATGAAATTCATGGGGTGGGCCGTATCATTGTCACCTTTATAGCCAATGTTATGAAACCCGGCGGGACTGTGCTGGCGCTGTCCATCGGTGGGTTGGTGATTATGCGGCTGATGTCGGGCCGGTTACGCAATACACCGATGCAAAAATTGTGGGCCGTGTTGATTGCTGCTACGATGGCGCATCTGATGTTCGGCCAAATCGGCGGGATGGACCGCTATGAGCATTACATTCTGGCGGTTCTGGCGGCGGGTTTGCTTGTCCTGTTGCCGCAGGTAGTTGATCGCAGAGGCGGGATCATAGCCGTTGTAATTTTGCTGATTCCGCTGGGGGTCTACACAAGGCAAATTGTGGTTCAGTTTCCGGTTTCGGCCCGCTCGATCTTTTTGCAGCAACGCCAAATGGCGGTTTTTGCCAAAACCTATATGCAGACCCCGGTCGCGTTGAATGATCTGGGTTGGGTTTCTTGGGGTAATCCCGATTACATTCTGGATCTCTATGGCCTTGGATCAACCGAGGCACTTAAGCTGCGGGTTTCCAACTCGAAATCGGGATGGGCCGGGCCGTTGGCAGAACGGCACAATGTTCCTTTTGCGATGATCTATGATGAATGGATGGCCAATGCGGTTGGTGCGGATTGGGTGCGGATAGGCACCTTTGCCTTGAATGAAAAGCGCGGGTTTGTTGGCAGTGATAAGGTCGTGTTCTATGCAACCTCGCCTGCGTATGTGCCACAGATTCTGGAGGCCCTGCACCAATGGGTGCCAACCTTGCATCCGCTGACGCATTTTGACTATGAGGCGGGACTGGAATGAGGTTTGGCGGCGCAGAACAGAATGCTTATTGCGCCGTCGTGTCACGCCGGTCGCGTATTTCCTGCTGGCGGGCGGGCAGTTTGTCGATGGAGCGCGTCAATTCGCGCACGGTCCAGGGGATAGGTTTGCGCAATAAAATCGTGCCGTCCTTGCCAATCAGCACCAGCATAAACCCGCGTGGGCGCAATTCTTCGCGCAAAGGGGTATCGGCGCTTGGGTCTGTGTCGGTGATCACGACCACGTCGCGCAGGGCTAATTCATCAGGCAATTCAGCCAGCAAATCCATTTGTTTCTTGAACCGTGGATCTGCTGGCGAGTCAGCAAAAACAATTATGGGACGCGCAACCCATAGAAAATTATTCAAATTTGTATCAATTGTGGCCGTAATAGGCGCGGCGACGGGTTCATCCGGTGCCGCAACCTCTTGCGTCTGGGCAAGGGTGGAATTTGGAATAAATACCGCAATAACAAAGGCGAAAAGCTGTTTCATCGGGTCTCCTGACCTGATTGATATAGGCATGTTTCAAGGCATTGCGAAGGGGCAAATTGTCTGCCTGCGAAAATATGTTGCTGTTAATCCTCTGATCATGGTGTCGGTCTAATGTCGGGGCCTAAATACCATTTTCGGGCGGCATGGGCTGCCTTTTCAGGCGGAGTAGTACATTTCGTGGACGTTATCCTGCATTTGGGTGCTCACCGCACCGGCACAACGACCCTTCAAAAGTATCTGGAGAATAACCGTGATAATCTGAACGGGATCGGCACGGAATTCTGGGGGCCGAACCGGACACGGGCTGGATTGTTCAGCGGTATGGTCAAAAACCCTGCAAATATTACACATGAAGCAGTGTTGCGCGGGGAACGCGCGTCCGGCTTGATCCGGATGGAGCAGGCACGGCTGGAGATTGCCGGTGTGAAATCGCTGATTGTCAGTGAGGAAAACATGATCGGCGCGATGTGGGATAACCTGTCTGTCGGCAGGCTCTACCCTGATGCGCGGGCGCGGCTGGACCGGTTTGCGGGGGCTTTCGGGTTTAAATGCAAACGGGTGGCGATCTCGATCCGGTCTTACGACAAATACTGGGCGTCTGTATATGCCTTTATGGTTGAACGGGGGCGGCCGATGCCGGAGATTCAGGATCTGGACCGGCTGGTGACGCAACCGCGTCGCTGGCGCGATGTTATCCACGAGGTTGCATCGGTATTTCCTGCGGCTGAACTGGTGGTTTGGCCGTTTGAAGGGATGATAGGGCAGGGCGATCACCAATTGGCGGTGTTGAATGGCGGGGCGGTGCCGGAGCGGATGCGCGGGCGACGGGATTGGCACAACGCGTCAGCGGGCTGTGCAAAACTGCGACGGGTGCTGGTTGATCGGGGCGAGATGGGGCATGCGGCGGCATTGCCGGATGATAATACCCGTTGGCAGCCCTTTGGTGACCATCACATTGCAGGTTTTCGGGCACAATATGACGAAGATATCGAATGGCTGCGTGGCGGCGCTGACGGCATTGCGACCTATGTAGAAAATTCAGACAGCGGACCAGCAGGGATACATCTGCGGCCGGTGCAAACGGAAAGAGGACATTTCCATGACCAAGAAGCAAGCGGCGTGGGCTAAGCGCACAGAAAAAGAACTGCGCGGGCGCAGGCTGGACGATCTGACGTGGCAAACACCCGAGGGTATTGCCGTGCAGCCGGTTTGCGCCGCCAAGCAAAGCCGCGCTTTATTCCGCAAGGTCATTTCAGGGCAGCATGAGCTGCCCTTAATGGCGGAGTAATGAGTTCGTGGACGTTACGCTACATCTCGGAGCCCACCGAACAGGCACAACTACTCTTCAGAAGTATCTGGAAGAGAACCGTGATAATCTGGCAGAAATTGGCACCGAGTTCTGGGGGCCAAAGCAGACGCGCGCGGGATTATTTGCCGGCCTTGAAAAAAGGCCGAACCGTTTGACAAATGAAGAGACACTTCATGGAAAACGCTCTTGCGATCTGATCCGGAAGGCGTTGGACCGGCTTGAAATGAAAGGGGTCAAATCCCTGATCATTAGCGAAGAAAACATGATTGGCACAATGTGGGGCAATCTTTCAAATTGTCAGCTATACGCGGAAACGCAAGATCGATTACAGCAATTTGCTGATGGGCTTGAGGCCCGTTGCACACGGGTGGCGATATCAATACGGTCATATGAAGAGTACTGGGCGTCTGTTCTGGCCTCTCTTACTGAAAGGGGCCGTATAATACCGAGCAAACAAGAAATGGATCGTTTGGTAACACAACCGCGCCGTTGGCGGGATGTCATTACTGAAATTGCTGGCGTATTCCCATCTGCCGAACTGGTGGTTTGGCCGTTTGAAGCGATGACTGGTCGCATGAATGACCAACTGGCGTTGTTAAATGGGGGAATTGTGCCAAAGCAGATGCGCGGGCAAAATAAGTGGCATAATGCCTCGGCGGGGTGCGCTAAACTCCGACAGGTGTTGCAGGATGGCGGCCATACCGCCCTTGCCACAAAAATTCCGGATGGCACATTGCGTTGGCAACCGTATGAAGCGCACCAAATAGCCGCTTTTCAAGCCCAGTATGACGAAGACATCATATGGCTGCGCAGCGGCGCTGACGGCATTGCAAGATATGAAGACAATTCAGGATGAGGATAAGCAGAGATAAATCTGCGGCCACTGAAAGCATAAAGAGGACAGACCAATGACCAAGAAGAAAGAGACATGGGCCAAGCGCGCAGAAAAAGAACTGCGCGGGCGCACGCTGGACGATCTGACGTGGCAAACGCCCGAGGGTATTGCCGTGCAGCCGGTTTATACGGCGGACGATGCTGCAGGGCTGGACCATATGGGCTCGATGCCCGGCGAGGTGCCGTTTACCCGCGGACCACGCAGCACCATGTATACGGGGCGCCCATGGACCATTCGCCAATACGCCGGATTTTCCACCGCGGAGGAAAGCAATGCGTTCTATCGCCGTGCGCTGGCGGCGGGTCAACAAGGGGTTTCGGTGGCTTTCGATCTGGCCACCCATCGCGGCTATGATTCTGACCATGAACGGGTGGTTGGCGATGTCGGTAAGGCGGGCGTTGCGATCGATTCCGTCGAGGATATGAAAATCCTGTTTGACGGCATCCCGCTGGGCGAGGTGTCGGTTTCGATGACGATGAACGGTGCGGTTATTCCGGTGCTGGCCAGTTTCATTGTGGCGGGCGAAGAACAGGGGGTTGATCGCGCAGCCCTGTCAGGCACGATCCAGAACGATGTTCTAAAAGAATTCATGGTGCGCAACACCTATATCTACCCGCCCGAACCCTCGATGCGGATTGTTAGCGATATTATTGAATTCACCTCGGCCGAGATGCCGAAATTCAACTCGATCTCGATCTCGGGCTACCACATGCAAGAGGCGGGCGCGAACCTTGTGCAGGAACTGGCTTTCACGCTGGCGGATGGGCGCGAATATGTGCGTGCGGCGCTGGCGCGGGGCATGGATGTGGATGCGTTTGCCGGACGATTGTCGTTCTTTTTCGCCATCGGTATGAACTTTTTCATGGAGGCCGCCAAACTGCGGGCGGCGCGGTTCCTGTGGCACAAAATCATGTCGGAGTTTAATCCGAAAAGCGAAAAATCCCTGATGTTGCGCACCCATTGCCAGACATCGGGCGTGTCGCTGCAAGCACAAGACCCCTATAACAACATCGTGCGCACGGCTTACGAGGCGATGTCGGCGGTGCTGGGCGGCACCCAATCGCTGCACACCAATGCCTTTGACGAAGCCATTGCGCTGCCGACCGACTTTTCGGCCCGTATCGCGCGTAACACCCAACTGATATTGCAAAATGAAACCGGCGTGACCAATGTGATCGACCCGCTGGCGGGGTCATATTACGTTGAAAAACTGACCTCGGATTTGGCCGAGGAGGCGTGGAAGATTATCGAAGAGGTCGACGCGATGGGCGGCATGACCAAAGCGGTGGCGTCGGGCATGCCCAAATTACGGATCGAGGAAGCGGCGGCAAAGCGTCAAGCGGCGGTGGATCGCGGCGATGATGTGATTGTTGGGCTTAATAAGTTCCGACTGGAGGTTGAGGACGAGATCGACATTTTGGATGTGGACAATGTGGCGGTGCGTGAAAATCAAGTGGCGCGACTGGCCGATATTCGGGCTAAACGTGATCAGGCGGCGTGCGATGCAGCACTAAAATCACTGGAAGCGGCGGCGGCTTCGGGCACGGGCAACCTGCTGGAAATCGCAATTGACGCGGCACGGGCACGCGCAACTGTAGGGGAGATCAGCATGGCGATGGAGAAAACATTCGGGCGGCACCGTGCCGAGGTGAAGACATTGGCCGGCGTCTATGGCGCGGCTTATGAAGGTGATGAAGGGTTCGCCGCAATCCAGAAATCGGTTGAGGATTTTGCTACGGAAGAGGGGCGTCGCCCACGTATGCTGGTGGTGAAAATGGGGCAGGACGGCCATGATCGCGGGGCCAAGGTAATTGCCACAGCATTTGCGGATATCGGGTTTGACGTGGATGTTGGCCCGCTGTTCCAGACACCGGAGGAGGCGGCGCAGGATGCGGTGGATAATGATGTGCATGTGGTCGGGATTTCATCACAAGCCGCCGGACACAAGACGCTGGCACCCAAGCTGGTTGAGGCGCTGAAAGCGGCTGGGGCCGAGGATATCATTGTGATTTGCGGCGGGGTTATTCCGCAGCAGGATTATGATTTTCTCTATAAGGCCGGGGTGAAGGCTATATTCGGGCCGGGCACGAACATCCCCGAGGCAGCGCAGGATATTTTGCGGATCATTCGTGAGGCGAAGGTCGAGTAAGGGATTCTATTCGCTCCGCGCGGGAGGTATTTAGGGCAAGAAGAAGGGGTTGAAATGTTGGAACTTGATCATTTGGCTGTGGGCGCGGCAACACTGGATGCGGGTGTGGCGGCTGTTGAAGAGGCTCTGGGCGTGGATCTGGCGGGGGGGGGCAAGCATCCGTTGATGGGCACGCACAACCGGCTGCTGGGTTTGGGGGATGTGTATCTGGAGGTGATTGCGATCAATCCCGACGCGGCGGGTCCGGATCATCCGCGCTGGTTTGATCTGGACAATTTTACCGGTGCTCCACAGCTGACCAACTGGATTTGCCGCACCGACGATCTGGAGGCAGCAATTGATGCAAGCCCTGATGGGGTAGGTGTGCCTGTTGCCTTGAGCCGGGCGGATTTGCGCTGGCGGATGGCGGTGCCTACGAACGGTAAATTGCCGTTTGGCAATGCCTATCCGGCGCTGATCCAGTGGGAAGGGGCAGCGCATCCGGCGGCGCGGTTGCCTGACGTGGAGTGTCGTCTGTTGCGGTTGGAGATTGCCCATCCCGAGGCGCTCGCGCTGAAAGCGGCCATGGCGGGGAGTTTGAGCGATGCACGGGTCGTCATTTCGCAAGGGGATGCGGTGGCGTATCGGGCCAAGATTGAAACGCCGCACGGCATTCGGGTGCTAGAGTGATCCCTGTCACAAAACTATTGAATACGTGACCTGACAGCCCGTAAAATACCCGTTAACGTGGGCCCATGTCTTTGTGGAGTCGAATTGCTGATGCGCTGTCGGCCCTTGCCAGTGGTGAGGGGTTAAGCGAGGTATTTGAACGCCTGCGCACCCCGCCCGAACAAACCGTCGGTTTCACCATTGCGGTGATTGCGCTGGGCGCAAAGATGGCCAAGGCCGACGGGTTGGTGACCCGCGACGAGGTCACGGCATTCCGCGAGGTGTTCACCATCCCCCCCGAAGAAGAGGCGAATGCGGCGCGGATTTTCAATATGGCGCGCACAGATGTGGCCGGTTTTGAGGAATACGCCCACCGGATTGTGGCGATGTTTGGCGAGCGGCGCGAGGCCTTGTTCGACCTGATGGAGGGGCTGTTTTTCATCGCTATTGCCGATGGCGAGTATCACCCGAAAGAGGATGATTTTCTGGATCGAGTGCGGCTGATTTTTGGTCTTGAGGAGCGCGAGTTTCGCACAATGCGGGCGCAATTTGTCACCGATGCTGTGCCAGACCCGTATGATGTGTTGGGGGTTGCATCGGATGCGCCGCTAGATGAAATCCGCACGACGTATCGCGCGTTGGTGCGTGAAACCCATCCGGACAGGATGGCCGCAAGGGGGGTTCCGCAAGAAGCGATCAAACTGGCCGAGGGGCGACTGATGGCGATCAATAATGCCTGGGACGAGATACAGAAAGCGGCGGCGTGATGCGGATTGCCACCTATAATGTTGAATGGTTCGACAGCCTGTTTGATCAGGATGGGGCGCTGTTGATGGATGGCGGCTGGTCACGGCGTCACAACATAACGCGGGTGCAGCAACTTGAGGCATTGGCCAAGGTGTTCGCGGCGATGGATGCCGATGCGGTGATGGTGATTGAGGCACCTGACAGCAGTCGCAAGCGCAATGGCACAAAGGCGCTTGAGGCGTTTGCCGCACGGTTCGGGTTGCGCACACGCAAGGCGCTGATGGGGTTTACCAACACCACGCAGCAGGAAATATCGTTGCTGTATGATCCCGATGTGATCACGGCGCGTCATGATCCAATAGGCGAGATGACCGGCAAGAAAGGCTCACCCGATGCGCCGCGTTTTGACGGGGTGTTTCGCCGTGATCTGGATGTGGATGCAGCGCCCGAATTGATTACCTTTTCCAAACCGCCGCTAGAGGTGGCGCTGAAAACCAAAACGGGTACCGCGGTGCGGTTGATCGGGGTGCATATAAAATCCAAGGCCCCGCACGGGGCGCGCGGCAAAGTCGAAGTGATGCGCAAGGCGATCGAGAACCGGCGCAAGCAGATGGCGCAATGTATCTGGCTGCGTCAACGGGTCGAGGCGCATTTGGCGGCGGGTGATGCCGTGATGGTTATGGGGGATTTCAATGACGGTCCGGGGCTGGACGAATACGAAAAACTGTTCGGCCGTTCCAGCGTTGAAATTGTGCTGGGCGAGGAGGGGCAGGATTGCCTGTTTGACCCGCACGCGCAAATGATCCTGAGCCGCAAACTGGGGGCCAAACCGGCCACATCGCGGTTCTATATCAAGCATGAAAAACGATATCTGTCGGTGCTGCTGGACTATATCATGGTGTCATCCGATTTGCGAAAACTGGGGCCGAACTGGCGCATCTGGCATCCGTTTGAGGACCCGGAATGTTACGATATGCCAGAATTGCGCGAAGCATTACTGGCGGCGTCCGACCATTTTCCGGTGACGATTGATCTGGATATATAAGGCTTTGCCGTGGCCCGGCCCTTATAGAATCAGCCAACATGCATTATAATAGGGATATGAAACATTTAGCAGCGATCACACTTGCCGCGTGTTTGGCCCTGTCACCCGCCACAGCGGGTAATGAAGACAAAGGCGAAATGGGCGAAGGCCTGAACCTGATGGAAGAGGGCGCAAAGATACTTCTTCGCGGTCTGATGACCGAGATGGAGCCCGCATTCAAGGATTTGAAAGGCTTGGCCGAGGAAATGGCACCGGCATTGGCGGAATTGCAGGGAATGCTTGGTGATTTCACCCATTACCATGCGCCCGAGGTTCTGCCCAATGGCGATATCATTATCCGGCGCAAAACCCCACTTGAGGTTGATCCGCTTGAGGAAGGCGAGATCGAGCTTTAGGGGCACAGCTTGCGTCGACCTGCAAATGCGGCCTCAAAGCCCCGCATGTTTGAGGAACAGCACCAGTTCGTCGCCATGTTGTTCCAGCTTGTCGACAGAATCATGATCCGCATCCGGTATAAGCAGAATTTCCGCCTTCTGGCCCGCGCAATTGTCTGCAATCGCGTGCATGTCAGAAACCGGAATGGTTTTATCCACCTGCCCATGCACCAGCAGAACCGGGCAGCTTACTTTGCACAGACTGTTCATCGGGGCGATATCGTCAAACCGGTGGCCGATTACCCGTTCCACATACCGCAAGACCATGGCAATGAGCGGCCTTGGTAAATGCAGGGTTTGCAAATAGCGCCGCATTAACCATTCAGGGTGGGCAAAGCTGGCGATCGAGATCACCGCATCAATATCATGGCGCCTTGAGGCCACCAGCAATGTTGCGGCAGCCCCGACCGAATGGCCGAGCAGCGCAATTTTACCTGTTTCGTGTTGCGATTTTAGCCAGTCAAGGCCGCTTTCGATGTCTTCGGCAAATGTCGGCATTGATGAATGACCACCGCCATCGCTGGAACCGTGATTTCGGGCATCAACCAGCAAAGCGTTAAAGCCGGCATGATAAAACGGAAGGGCCACGGGCAGAATAACCTCGGCGTTTACACCCCAGCCATGCATAATCAGGACCGTTGGCGCTGCCTGTTTTGTTGATTGCAGGATGTGCCAGCCAAACAGTTTTGTTCCATTTTTGGCGGGGATGTCGACCTGTTTGAATTTTACACCAAAATCACCGGGATCACCTTTTTCGACGATGCGAGGGGCCTTGAACCCGTAATGCACAGCAAGCAGGAACAGGCCGGACAAAATGGTCAGAGAAGCGGCAATAACCAGAATAATCGTTATCATATTCACCGGAGTTTTCTTATATTTACAGGTTTCATATCGGGTGTTGCATCCAGCCTAGCGCAGCTTTTTGATCGTTGTTTCAACGTCCAAAGACTCGGCCAACGACATAAACCGGGCTTCGGCCACTTCGCCGAACAGGTCGCGGGCTTTGTCGTTCAGGCGCAGCTCCAATTCCTTTTTCTTGGGGAAATACCGCAGTTCGGCCATTTCATCGAGCGCATTCACCGTCAACATAGCGCCGAACCGCATGGCTTTGCCCAGCACCTCGGCGTCCATCGCGGCACTTTCGGACAACAGTTCCACCAACGGCTCGAACGGTGTGCCTTTGCGCGAACCTTTGTAGCGGTGCAGCAGGGCCAGACCCAAAAATACCCGTTCACGATGGCGAAGCCCGCCCAAATTGGCGCGGGTGGCGTTGTCAAAACAGACCTCGGCACGGTAATCGGGATGGGCGCGCCATGTCACGTCATGCAGCAAGCAGGCCGCCATAATCAGGCGTTTACGGTCCGCGCCTGCCGATTTGAACAGCGGTATGATGAAATTATACAGACCCGTGCCAAACCCTGGCCAACGCGCATCTTTGTTTTCGGCAAAGCGGCAAGCCTCGATCAGCGGGTCTCGGTCGCGCAATTTTTGCGGCATTTGTTCATACAGCATGCCTTCGCGGATGCCGTAGCTGGACACTGCGATTTCACGCGGCTTGAATTTGCGAACCAAACGTTTCAGCACTTCGCAGGCGATCGGCACAAGGATCATCCGTGCTTGCGATGTGCCGGTCTGGGCGCGTAGATCATCCAGATCATTTTCGTCGATCCACTTGACCGTTTGCATCACTGATTTCGGCGTCATCCGGTATTCATGCAGCACCGCCAGCGGATAGCCCCGCCGCAGCATGTCGAGCCGCGCAATCGCCCGCCATGATCCGCCGACCAGAAACAGGCGTTTCTTTTCCACAGGAATCTGGCTGTGCAGATCATCCAGAATGGTGCTGATATGTTTCTTCAGCCCCTTTTTGCCACCCTTTACGTTGCTTAATTTTAGCGGGCCAAGCGGCGAGGTAAGGCAGCGTCCGACACGCCCGTCGGCAACCTCGGCCAACTCCATGGACGAGCCGCCGATGTCGCACACCAGCCCGTTGGCGGTGGGCCAGCCCAGCAACACGCCTTGGGCTGACAGGCGCGCCTCTTCCTCGCCGTCGATCACATAAATATCCAGACCGGTTTCGCGCAACACTTCGGCGCAGAAATCTGCGCCATCCTCGGCCTCGCGCACGGCGGCGGTGGCAACGGCTGTCAGCGGCGGGATGTCCATGCCCTCGGCCAGCAGCTGGAACCGTTTAATTGCGGCCAAGGCGCGGGCGCGGCCCTTGGGGTTTAGGCGTCCGGTCTCAGGCAGGCCAGCCCCCAACGCACACATGATTTTTTCATTGTAGAAATAGGCGGGGCTGCGGGCGGCGCCGTCAAACACCACCAACCGGACCGAGTTTGATCCGACATCGACCACCCCAACCCGTGACAATGCCCGTGACGAGGGGTCATCAAACAGCGGGCGTCCAAACGGGCCCCAATCTTCGTTATTTCCGTCCACGTGTTCATCCCCTGTAAGTTGCACCCATTTTGCCTTGCGCAGGGGGGCGGCGTCAATCTTTGGTGTGGGTCAATTCCGGAACATCGGCGGCACCGGCCTTGCCACGGCCCGAAAGTGACGGGTTTTCCATAAAGAAACGGTGGCAATTGAACGGATGTGCACCCGTTTCGGGTTTTGGGCGCAGGTAGCGGCCATCGGGGGCCAAGACCCAGCTTTGCGCCTCGTCCGCCAGATTTGCCGCCATGATTTGCCCCATGATCTGGGCCTTCACCGTGGCATTGGTGGCCTCAACCAGCGTTTCAACCCGCCGGTTCAGGTTGCGGCCCATCCAGTCGGCCGAGGAAAAGTAAACCTTGGCCTTTTTGGCGGGTAGGCCAAAGCCGTTGCCAAAACAAACGATGCGCGAGTGTTCCAGAAACCGCCCGACAATGGATTTGACGCGGATGTTTTCGGACAGCCCTTTGATGCCGGGGCGCAGACCACAGATGCCGCGAATGACAAGGCTGATTTTGACGCCAGCCTGTGATGCCTCGTAAAGCGCGTCGATCACGGAGGGGTCGACCAGCGAATTCATCTTGGCCCAGATTTCGGCGGGCTTGCCCTCGCGGGCGAACGCGGCCTCGTTATTGATCCGCTCAATCAGGGTGGATTTCAGGGTCAGCGGCGCGATTGCAAGGTTTTCCAGCCCCTCGGGGTGGGCGTAGCCCGACAGGTAGTTGAACACTTTGGTGGCATCTCGGCCCAAGGCCTCGTTGCAGGTGAACAGCGACAGATCGGTGTAAATGCGGGCCGTTATAGGGTGGTAATTGCCGGTGCCAAAGTGGGTGTAAGTCACCAGTTTTGCACCTTCTCGGCGCACAACGATGCTGATTTTGGCGTGGGTTTTGTAGTTGATGAACCCGTAAACCACATGGGCACCGGCGCGTTCCAGACGGCGGGACTGGCGGATGTTTGCGGCCTCATCGAACCGTGCCTTTAGCTCGACCAGTGCAGTGACGGATTTTCCGGATTCGGCAGCTTCGCACAGGGCGGCCACGATGGGGGAATCGCGCGAGGTGCGATAAAACGTCTGTTTGATCGCCACCACATCGGGATCGCGCGCGGCCTGTTCTAAAAACCGCACCACGGTATCAAAGGTTTCATAGGGGTGGTGCAACAGCATATCCTTTTGCCGGATAGCGGCGAACATATCACCCTCATGGTCGCGCACACGTTCGGGCACCCGCGGGGTAAAACTGGGCCACAGCAGGTCTGGGCGAGCATCCAGCACCAGTTCGGACAGATCAGTCAGCCCCAGCATACCGTCGATCTCGACCACTTCGTCCTCTTCGACACGCAGCTCACGAATAATCAGGCGGCGCAGGCCAGATGGGGCATCGGCGGAAATTTTCAGGCGCACAACATCGCCGCGCCGCCGCCGTTTTAGCGCCACCTCGAATTCGCGCACAAGGTCTTCGGCTTCGTCCTCGACCTCGAGATCACTGTTGCGCAGCACCCGAAATGTGCAGCTGCCTTTGGCCACGTAGCCCGGGAACAGGGCGTGCAGATGCAGCAGCAGCAATTCTTCCAGCGGCAGGAAACGTTGCGCATTGCCTTCGCTAGGCAGGGCAACGAAACGGTCAATCTGGTGCGGGATCGGCAGTAGGGCTTGCAACGGGCGTTTGTCGGCAAGGCTCTCCAGCTTTAGCGCCAGCGAGAAGCCTTCGTTGGGGATGAACGGGAACGGATGGGCCGGATCAATCGCCAGTGGAGACAGGACAGGAAACACTTGGGTTAAAAAGAATTGCTCGGCGAATTCTTTATCCGCGTCGCTCAGGTTTTGGGCATCCAGCAGGGTGATGTCTTCACCCGCCAACGCGCCATGCAGCACGTTCCAGACGCGTTGTTGTGCTTGCAACAGGTCACGCGCATCGACGTTGATCAACAGCAGTTGTTGAGTGGCGGTCAGCCCGTCAGCCGCAGGTGTGGTGTTGCCCGCATCAGCCAACTCTTGCAGGCCCGCGACCCGAACGGTGAAAAATTCATCCAGATTGGTGGCGGAAATCGACAGAAACCGCAGGCGTTCCAGCAGCGGCACGCGCGGGTTCTCGGCCTCTTCCAATACGCGCCAGTTGAAGGCAAGCCACGACAGCTCGCGGTTGAAAAACCGTTTCGGGCCGTCCCAGTCCTCATCGGGCAGGGTGGTGGCCGCGTCAAACGGGGCTTTTAGGAAATCGGCATGGGTCATGGTGCAACCGGTGGTTTTGGGAATGATAAGGGGGACTTATGCCGTATTTTCAGGGGTATTGTCCAGCACTTGTGCCGCCAGTTTCTGGGTGATGGCGCCCCCTTTGGCCAGTGCTGCCTTATCCAGTGCAGTAACCAGCGTTCCGGCGGCGTCGAATGAGCGATCCATGCGTTTCAGCAGATAGGCAATCAGTTTCGGGGTCACGTCGATTTGGCGGTCCGTGAACAGCTTGACCAGAACGGCGCTGAGCAGGTCGTCATCGGGGGGCGACAGGGTGGTGATCGTGGTGGCGGCCATCCGGCTTTGCAAATCGGGCAGGGTCAGCGCCCAGTGGTTTGGCGCGCCATCACCGGTGATCAGCAGTGACGTGCCGTTTGCCTGCGCCAGATTGTGCAGATGGAACAGAGCCTTTTGGGCGGGCATGTCGGTGGCGATATTCTGCACGTCCTCGACCGCTATGGGGTGTTCGGCAAGAGTAGGGATGTCGGCATGCGCAAGGTCACGGGCTGGGATCACCGTGGCCCCGGTATCTGTGGCCCAAACCTGTGTCAGGTGGGTTTTGCCCGCCCCCTTTGGCCCAATCAGGGCCAGCTTGTTGCTGGGCCAGTCAGGCCAGTTTTCCAGCACCTTGACCGTCAGCGCATTGGCGGGGGATATAAAGAAATCCTCGCGCCCCAGCGCCGTTTTAACGGGCAGATCGAACGTCATTTGCTGGACCATAAACTAGTCTTCTTCGGATGCTGTTTCGGCGTCTGTTTTGGCCTCGGCGGCCATTCCTGCAATGCCTTGATACAAGCGCCCCTCTTGATATTGGCCGATACCAAAGCGGATCAACACCCCGATGATCGCCGCAACCGGCACCGCCACCAACATGCCGACAAACCCGAACAATGTGCCAAACACCGACAGTGCGAACATCAACCAGACGGGATGCAAGCCTACGCTGTTGCCAACCAGTTTGGGGGTGATCACATTGCCTTCCAGCGCTTGGCCCAAAGCAAATACACCTGCAACCAGACCCAGCGACACCCAGTCGCCCCAGAACTGGAACAGGCCAAGCCCGATGGCCAGCGCCCCGCCGATCAATGCGCCGACATAGGGGATGAAGGTAATTATCCCTGCAAACGCGCCAACAAGCAGGCCGAATTGCAAGCCAACCAGCATCAAGCCCACAGCGTAATAAAACCCCATGGTCAGGCAAACCGTACCTTGGCCGCGGATGAACGAGGACAGCGTCTGATCCACTTCACTGGCGATTTTCCGGATCGCAGGCGCATGGTCTCGCGGCAAGAAACTGTCGATTTTGGCGACCATATTATCCCAGTCCAGCAGCATATAAAATGCCACCACCGGCACGATCACCATCAGGATAACGATGTTCAGCAGGCTCATCGCCGAGGACACAACGGTGTTCACCAACTCGCCGCCTTTGGACTGGATCGACTCCCCCAGGCTGTCGAGCGTTTGGCGCAGGTTTGAATTGGCGTCCATCAGGGCCGGAAAGCGTTCGATCAGGAAAACTTTGAGTTTGGTAAAGATTTCCGGCACAGAATTGACCAGCGATATGGTCTGTTCAACCAGCGTCGGGATGATCAGCAGCGCCATCAAGACAAAGAGGATGATGGCAAAGACGGTGATAACCACCGTGGCCCAGATCCTCGAAACTCCGATTGCTTCAAGCCAGTCTGCGATCGGGTCAAGGAAATAGGCAATCGCGCCGCCCAGAACGAAAGGCAGGATCACATCGCCCAAAAACCACAGCATCACCAAAAACACCGCCGTTGCGATGCCCCAGTATTTCGTTTGATCCGATGCGGGTAGGCCCATGATTGCTCCTGTCACTCTTTACACTTCTTGGCCCATGGGGGGCTATGTTGCAAGTGGGCGTGCGTGCGTGCGGGTTCAAGGGTTCTTGTCTGGCGCGGCAGGATCGCCTAGACGGGGCTGCAAATGCTTACGTTTTTCACAAAGGTTACATCCAGATGCGTCTTAGCCGTTATTTCCTGCCCGTTCTAAAAGAAAACCCTGCCGAGGCGAAAATCGTTTCGCACCGCTATATGTTGCGGGCCGGTATGATCAAACAGGCCAGTGCGGGGATTTATTCGTGGTTGCCGATGGGCCTCAAGGTTTTGCGAAAAATCGAAAATATCGTGAATGAGGAACAGGCTCGCGCTGGCCACATCCCGATCCTGATGCCGACGATCCAGTCGGCAGATCTGTGGCGTGAAAGCGGGCGCTATGATGATTACGGCGCTGAAATGCTGCGGATTTCGGACCGTCACGGCCGCGACATGCTGTATGGGCCCACAAACGAGGAACAGGTCACTGACATGTTTCGCGCCCATGTGAACAGCTACAAAGATCTGCCGCTGACGCTGTATCAAATCCAGTGGAAGTTCCGCGACGAGGTCCGCCCACGGTTTGGCGTGATGCGCGGGCGCGAGTTTTTCATGAAGGATGGCTATAACTTCGACATCGATTATGACGCTGCCATCCACGCCTATAACCGCCACATGGTCAGCTATCTGCGCACCTACGAGCGGATGGGGCTGCAAGCGATCCCGATGCGGGCGGATTCCGGCCCGATTGGCGGCGAGGACACGCATGAGTTTCTGGTTCTGGCCGATACGGGCGAAAGCGAAGTGTTTTACGACAGTGCCATTCTGGACATGAAATTTGGTGATCGCGAGGTGGATTTCGACAATGTCGAGGAATGCGCGCAAATCGCCAAGGACTGGACCACGCCATATGCCCGCACCGACGAGACCCACGACACGGCGCTGTTTGATGCGATCCCCGAGGAACGGCGCAAAACCAGCCGTGGTATCGAGGTTGGGCAAATCTTCTACTTTGGCACCAAATATTCCGACAGCATGGGCGCGACGGTGGTGACCGACAGCGGCGAGCGGGTGCCGGTGCATATGGGCAGCCACGGCATTGGTGTATCCCGCCTTGTTGGTGCGATCATCGAGGCCAGCCACGACGAAAATGGCATCATCTGGCCTGAAGGGGTGACGCCGTTTCATTGTGGTATTATCAACCTGCGCCAAGGCGACGAGGCGGCGGATGCGGCTTGCGAGGGGCTGTATAGCGCGCTGACCGCGGCAGGGCTTGAGCCGTTATATGATGATCGAAATGAACGTGCCGGTGGTAAATTTGCGACGATGGACCTGATTGGCCTACCATGGCGCATCACGGTTGGACCGCGGGGCCTCAAAAACGGTGTGGTTGAATTGACCAGCCGTAAAACCGGCGAAAACGTTGAAATGACACCGGAGGATGCGGTGACCAAGGTGGTGGAAATTTACGCGGCGCTGTAAACGGAATTTTTGAAAAATTCCGGCTCGTTTTCTTTCAAAGAAAACGGATCATCGCCCACCCTTTAGCGCGGCAATGATCCGGCCGCGCACCTCTTCCGGCTGTGCTTCAACCGCCGCCATCACCCGCCGCAATTCTCCTCGCACCCCATGCAGCTGGTCAATCAGCGACAGCACCACGCCCAAAGCATCGCCCTTCAGGTCAAACTGTTCCGACAGATCGCAAATCAACTCGATCCGCGCCAGATCGGCGGCGTCATAGACGGGGCCAGCCTCTGATTGGGTCGGGCACAGGAACTCGTGTTTCACATAGGTCGTCAGGCGTGAACGGGTCAGGCGGGTGACGGATGTGATGGTTTCCTGCTCGGTATAATATCGGCTCATAATGTCATCCCTTCGCGTGGGTCATAGGCATGATCCTTGCGCCAGTTTTGCATGAATTGTTCCAGATCAGCGTCAACCGTCGGCGGCATCTTGATTTGCAACTCGACTTTCTGATCACCGGTTTTAGCCCCCCGTTTCACCCCTTTGCCGCGCAGGCGCAGGGTTTGACCACTGTTGGCCCCTTTGGGTATGGTCAGGTTGACCGAACCATGAATGGTGGGGGTGGCGACTTTTCCGCCCAGAACCGCCTCGTCAATGGTGAGCGGCAGGGTGATAAGGATGTCGTCGCCATCGCGCGTGAATACCTTATGGTCCTGCACATTGATGGTGACATAGGCGTCACCGCGTGCCCCCTTGCCGTAACCTTCACCGCCTTTGCCCCGTAACCGGATGGTTTGGCCATCCGCAGTGCCCTCGGGGATTTTCACCTCGAGATTGTCACCAGAGGGCAGGGTGATGCGTTTCTTGCCACCCTTGACGGCTTCCATAAACTCGACTTCGAGCATATAGCGCGTATCCGCACCACGGGCATCAAAGCCAGCGCCATGTGCCGATTGTGCCTGACGCTGACGCAAGATGTCAGCAAACATATCCGACATATCGCCAAAATCCTCATACCCGTGCGAGGATTGATAGCTGTGGCCGGGTTGTTCGGCGTATTCACGATAGAATTTTCGCTCGGGCTGTTTCTCGGCCCCTGACGCGTCGATTTCGCCGGCGTCAAAACGGCGGCGTATCTTGGGGTCTTTTAACAGATCATAGGCGACCGAAGCGGCCTTGAACTTGGCTTCGGATTTGCTGTCCCCCGGGTTCAGGTCCGGATGGCTATCGCGTGCGATTTTGCGATAGGCCTTTTTGATCTCGGCGTCGGTGGCTGACTTTGCTAACCCGAGCGCTTTATAAGGGTCATTGCTCATTGGCATATGCTTTCGGTGATTATGCTTTGATACTGATATAATCATACAAGATGCATATTAAAGGTATAGTCGTGGCGTCATGTTTGGCCCACAAAACGATTAAAGCGCGCGTTACGATAACGCGCGCTTTAATAAATGGGGCTGTGCTAGATAATCCCATTAGTGGTTATCTAGCACAGCCCCTTGTTATTTTTGAAATGTGGGCAGACTGTTGCGCTCGCGTGAAGTTATTATGCGGGAAGCTGGCGGTTTTAATTCAATTAGTGGTGTGATCCAGCCTAAATGAAGCCACCAATCGCCGATTGCAGGATGATGAATTGGCATCCGGCCCTTGGGCTGGTATCGCCTCCTTGACCATGCATGCGGATATCGTCAAAATCCGGTATATAAAAACACGGTATATAAAAACAAGGAGCAGACCAGTGGCAGGCCAGACAGCCCCTTTTGCACGCTTTGAATGGATGATCGCGTGGCGATACCTACGGGCCAAACGCGCCGAGGGTGGCGTCAGCATTATGACATGGATTTCGCTGATCGGTATCACGCTGGCCGTGGCGGCGCTGATTATCACGCTGGCGGTGCGCGCGGGGTTCCGCGCCGAATTTGTCGATACCATTCTGGGCGCGAATGCCCATGTGACGGTTTATAATTCGATCACGGTCAATGATGCGGGCCAAACCACTCGCGTGATGCAAGGCTACGAGGATAAGGCAGAAGCGATCCGCGCCATTGCTGGCGTCACCCGCGTTGCGCCGCTGATCAAGGGCCAAGTGATGGCCAATAATAGCAGCGCCAACACCGGCGCACAAGTGTTCGGCATATCGCTGGCCGACCTGAAAACCATTCCCCGCATTGCATCGGGAGAAAACGCGCGCGGCGATATTGACCGCTTCAATGATGGTGTGGCGATTGGCAAGGGTATTGCCAACTCGCTTGGGCTGGGGATTGGCGATAAGATCAAGCTGATCTCGCCCAATGGCACCAAAACCGCATTCGGCGTCAGCCCGCGGGTGAATGTCTACGAGGTGGTCTATATCTTTTCCGTCGGGCGCTACGATATCGACGGTATCCGCATTTATATGCCGTTTGTCGAGGCGCAGAGCTTTTTCAACCGCGAGGGCGTGGCGGATGAGCTGGAAGTGATGGTCGAGGAGCCAGAGCAGATCGACGATCTGACGCTGGATCTGCTGCGGGCCGGGGGCGACCGCGCCATCCTGTGGACATGGCGTGATGCGTCGGGGTCGTTCCTGCGGGCACTGACGGTCGAGGATAACGTGATGTTCGTGCTGATGACCGTGCTGGTGCTGATCGCGTCGATGAACATCATTTCCGGCCTTGTGATGCTGGTTAAAAACAAGGGGCGCGACATCGGGATTTTGCGCACCATGGGCCTATCTGAGGGATCGGTTCTGCGGGTGTTCTTCATTTGCGGTGCGATGACGGGGCTGATTGGCACAATATTCGGGGTGATCCTCGGCTGCCTTTTCGCGCTGTATTTCGACCCGATCCTTGCGTTCGTCAGCGGCGCATCGGGCGGCGGGGTATGGGATGCTTCAGTGCGCGGCATCTATAAACTGCCCGCCAAATTGCAATTGAACGATGTGCTGTCAGCGATCGGTTTGTCGCTGGGGCTATCGTTCATCGTGACCATCTTTCCGGCCCGACGTGCGGCGCGGATGAACCCTGTCGAGGCGCTGCGGTATGAGTAAACCCATGTTGGAACTACACGGGATCACCAAATCCTACAACCACGGTAAACCCAATGAAATCAACGTGCTGCGTGGTGTCGACCTGACACTGGCGGCGGGCGAGGTCGTGGCGCTGGTCGCCCCGTCGGGGGCCGGCAAATCAACCCTGCTGCATATCGCGGGGCTGCTGGACACAGCCGATAGCGGCACTGTGCTGATCAACGGGGTGGATATGACCGGCCAATCGGACCGAAAACGCACCAACGTGCGCCGTAACGGGGTTGGCTTTATCTATCAGTTTCACCATTTGCTGCCGGAATTCTCGGCGCTGGAAAACATCGTTTTGCCACAACTGGCCAACGGGGTGTCGCAAGCGGTGGCCGAGGCCCGCGCCTTGGAACTGCTGGACAATGTCGGCGTTGCGGAACGCGCAGACCATCGCCCCGCTGCCCTATCAGGCGGCGAGCAACAGCGGGTGGCGTTTTGCCGTGCGCTGGCCAATGAACCAAAGGTGCTGCTGGCGGACGAGCCAACGGGCAACCTTGACCCCGCGACCTCGGATCAGGTGTTCGCAGCGCTGATGGCGCTGGCACGCGACACAGGGCTATCGGCGTTGATTGCGACGCACAACATGGATCTGGCGGGTAAAATGGACCGCGTGGTGCGGCTGGAAAACGGCGCATTGGTGCAGGGCTGACCTGCACTGGGGTATGACGCACATTGCTTTAGATCATGTCGGGTCGTTCGCGGATCGGTTATCCTTGGCGCTGTAACAGGCTGGAGGATACCCGATGCGATATCTATTTGCGCTTTCATTGGCCGCCCTAATCCCCGCAACTGCGGCATTGGCGCAAGATGCGAGCGGGCAGGGGATTTATCTGGAATATTGCGCCGGATGCCACGGTGAAGCGGCTATGGGCGACGGCCCGCTGGCGGCTTTGATCAGCGTTCCGGTGCCCGATCTGACGGGATTATCACGGCAATACGGCGGGGAGTTTCCGCTGGTTAACGTGGTGCGCAAGATTGACGGGCGGGTTGAGATGCGTGGCCACGGCGACCCGATGCCGGTATTCGGCGCGTTGTTAACAGGTGCGTCAGCGGTGGTGGACACGGCGGCGGGCGATCCGATCGTGACCAAAGCCGCAGTGCTGGCGGTGGCGGATTATCTGGAAAGCTTGCAGCGCTAGGGCGTTAGCAGATAGGGCAGCAGGCTGGGGATGATACCGCCTGCCAGCAGACCGATCAGGGCTGCCATCAGGATTTTAGGCTTGGCCTCGCGTCCGTCCATTCCGGCGGCACGGCAGATCAGGCCGGTTATGGTGGCTATGAGGATCGCGATGGGGATGCCGGTTAGGAACATGGGGTTTTAGGTGTCAGTCACGCATTCGGGTTTGATGCCAAACGCAAGAACGGGGCAGCCCCCATTGCGCCCAGCATCTAGCCTATAGAGCAATTTACCCATCCATGTCGTTGATGCCCCAAATTTTTTATAAACATCTTCTTTTCCTTCAGTCCCATCCTCTTTGAGGACTTTCCCTAAGCTGCGAAAGAAATTATTGTCGAGAGAGGAGCCGCGCGTGATAATAACCCCAACATCAGTTGCACCAGCGTCATAAAAGGCCGAGAAGGCATATAAGTCTCGGTCATAAGTTTGGTCTTTGCTGTTCCACTCAAGATCAAGCGCGACTTTTCCATTTACGAAATCAATCCGGTGCCCATCAAGAAAACGCTCCCGAGTATATTCGGAAAGAATATGATCAGTCTTTTTTGCATCCAGAAGCATAACATGTAAATCTGCTGAAATTCGTGTTTCCACCCAATCTTTGGAAAACAGCGTGTCGACGTATTTGGCGATTGGCCCCTTGCTTCCCCCAGGAGAGCGGATCATTGTTTTTGAGATGGAAAATTTTTCTAAAGCTTTGCAGATATCTTTGAATTGTTCAGGAAAGCTTGTTGATAAAATTGCGGCAGCATTACGATAGCTATAGATTTCAAATTTCGAATGAATCACAACGGAAAAAAGATGTGAAATTGTTTCGGGAGTATCTGCAATTCGCCCCCTTGAGGGTAGATTATTTGAGTTGCTCATATTATTCGGCTGCTACGCCAGAGTTGTATTTATAAGTATCCCATGTTGGTTTGTAATCATCATCGGCTTGGTTTCCCCAAACGGTCCAGTTTTTGCGCTTCCCACGCCCAAACAATTCAAGATATGGTCCCCAGCTACAGGATTCTATGATGTCATACTGCTCATCCGGTTTGCGTGAGTGCTCGCGTTTGCGTGTACCAAATAAATTTACCTGCCTACGCCCCGGTGCCAGTGTGCGCGCATTCTTACCCTTTATTCCAAAAAGCAAAACCTCGGTAACATTTCGAAAGTAAAATCCTACGCCGCGCCCATCAGACCCTCCGTCTTTTCTGATTTTGTGCCAGATGATGTTTGATTTGTATTCAAAACCCCACGCCGAAAGAACCTGTAAACCTTCAGGTAATAAGGCATTGGGAACCCATAGGTAACAATGGGCACGATCCTCTAAGTGGTCGGCCACGGGAAGCGCGCAAATTTCGTCTAGCTTCATGGTCGGATATCGCGCAAGCCGTTTATGTTCGGGGGCGATCTTTCCTGTTCGGTTTTGGAATCGCCATGGAGGATCTGCCATGACCGTTGCAAACTTTTGGTCTTTAAGGAATTTTTTCAAGTCTTTTGAAGCATCGGCAGTCATGGTTGTTCCCCGTTTATTTTTGGTCATCATAGAACAAAACTAAAACATAAATCTATTTTATTTAGGCTGATTTGTAAAAGTGCTCTCTCAAACATCCAACTCCTCCACAAACTGCGCGTTCTCCTGAATATACTGGAACCGCATCTCGGGCTTCTTGCCCATCAGACGTTCCACCAGATCCGCCGTATCCCCCGGTTCATCCTCCTCGATCGTCACGCGGATCAGGGTGCGGGTTTCGGGGTTCATGGTGGTGTCTTTCAAATCCTTGGCGTCCATCTCGCCCAGCCCCTTAAACCGCGATACGTCAATCTTGCCTTTGCCGCCGATCCCCTTTTCCATCCACGCGGCTTTTTCGGCCTCGTCAATGCAGTAGACCCGCTTGGCCCCCTGCGTCAGCCGGAACAGCGGCGGGCAGGCCAGATACAGGTGGCCCGCGTCAATCATCGGGCGCATCTGGGTGAAGAAGAA